>CACZAY010000008.1 GCA_902779265.1 uncultured Bacteroidales bacterium
TGAGAGGTCGCCGCCGATGTGTCCGGCCTTGGCGTTATAGACCACCTCAACGAGTCTTTTGCGATTCTTTTCGCTTTGAAGCGTAAGTTCTTTTGCGTTCATTTTTTATCGTTTAACAATTCTTTGGGTCTTTTTTTACGACGGAAATACACTGAAACATCGGAAAATCACGGAAAAGCTTGTCGCTACGTGATTTTTTTGTTGGCCGATGGTATTCACTTCTTCACTGGAATGACGCGGGGCTTGTTTTCCTCCCGCAGCATCAGGTCATTGGCCTTCGGCTTGTTCTCGGGCGTGAGTATCACTGTCTTTACGTTGTTCTCCCACACGTTGCACGGACCGTTGGCGTTCTGCAGGAACTTGTCCGACGGGCAATGGTTGTCGTGCACCCAGATGTTCGACGAGCCCTCGTCCGTATAGAGCCAGAACCAGTGGTTCGGGTCGTGCGCATAGCTCGGCTTGGCGATGTCGCTCACCGTGTTGCCTGTGATTTCCGAGCCCGGCTGGCTGCCCAGCGTGTAGATTCCGGCGCAGTCGTACATGTGCAGGGCGAACTGCGAAATCGTGTTGTCCGCTACGCGGTTGTCGTGCATGCAGCCTGTGTTGGCGTTCCAGCCCCAGCCGAGCGATATTGCGCTGTAGGGCACGCGTTCGATGCGGTTGCCCGCGATTTCCGTCTCGGCCACATATCCGGCGGCGATGGCCAGTGTGCCCCAGTCTTCGGTGCCGGTGTCGTGAATCTCATTGGCCGCAATCCTGAGTCCGCTCACGACCTCGCGGCGGTCTGTCGGGTTGTAGGCGATGTGGGTCTCCAGTCCGGCGGGCGAGAACGAGCCTGCCACGATGCCGTTGCCTGCGATGTCGGCCAATGTGCATCCCTCAATCGAGCCGCCCCGGGTGCCCCACTCGTAGTCGATGCTGCTGCTGCCCAGTTGCGTGAAGGTGCAGCCACGGAAGGCGATGTCCTTGCCGCCGCGCACTCTTACGGCCGATGCGGGACGTGCCAGCCAGCCTTGGTTGTCGAGGTCGTGGTTGCCCTTGCGCTGCATCATCGGGTCGATGCGGTATGCCTCGGTGAGCATCATGCCGGCCTGTAGCGGCACGTGTCCCTCCAGTGAGGGGCGAATCCACGTAGCGTGTGCGAACTCGACGTTTTCGATGCGGATGTCATCGGCCATGTTGTCCAATGTGCCTTCGACGGCCAACAGCGTCTCGACGGCGGGGACAATGGCATCGGCCACAACCTCGCCCGGCATCGGCCAATAATAGACCTTCTGCGCCTTCAGGTCCAGATACCATTCGCCCGGCTGGTCGAGCAGAGCCTTGTGGTTCGTGAGGTAGAAGGGCGATGCGTTCCAGCCCTCGGGACGGTCGTGGCAGAGCGGTGACGGCCACGGGTGCGAGAACTGCAGGTCGCTTTCGGGGTTGTGGAAGCGGATGGCCATCGAGTCGCCCGTCTGGGTGATGCTCCTGATGCGCAGGATGGAGACGCACCACATCTCGTGCAGCACCATTTCGGCGTGTCCGACGCCATCTTTGGCCAATCTTTTCAACGTAGCGTTGGCCGGAACGTAGAGGATTTTCTGCTGGCGGTCCTGGCTCAGGACGCGTTCCATGTCGTCCCACTTGGCGACGTCGCGCGCCCTGACGGCCTTCCTGTCGTTCACGTAGAGCTGGCGGAATTCGAGGGGTCGGCCGTGAAATTCAGGCACATCGGCCACCATGAGCTTGCCCTCCTTGCGCCATTGGCCAAGACGGATGCCGCCTGAGATTCGGCTGAGGCATCGGCCGTCGCTTCCACGTTCGCCCACGATGCGCAGGTGGCTGTCTTCGGGACGGAGCACGAGCGTCTGTTCCACGGTGTAGGTGCCGGGAGCCAGATGAATCGTAATCGGAGTGGAATCGCCCTTGCGGTGCATTTCACGCGCCTCGACGACGGCATCGTAGAGACCGCGCTCCGGCGTGGTGAAGACGTCGGCGGCAAGGGTCGTTCCGAAGATGGTCGCAAGAAGGGAGATTGCTGCGAGTGTGCGCATGGACAAAATTTGGGTTTTTATTATTGGCGCAAAGATATTGTTTTTTGGTCAACCTTGCAAATTTTCGCGCGTAAAAGTAGTGAATCTGAAAGATTTTGACCGGATTTTTTTGGCCAATGAATAAAAATAACTACCTTTGCGACCCGAAAAATGACTGGCAAACCGAAGAATCGTGTTTTCAGACCCTCCATTGGCCGAAAAACGAGCTTGCTGGCTTGCCCGAGTATTCCAGGATTAACCTCGTAAAAAACAAGAAAATGAAAAAGACCGGAAAGGTGTCAGTAATCTACATGATTCTGGCGGTTGTGTTCTGTGTGTGTCTGGTTTCCAGCAACATCTTTGTGGGTAAAGTGACCTCGTGGGGCTTCACGGGAGGCCTGTTGGTATTCCCGATTTCGTACATCATCGGCGACGTTGCGACCGAGGTCTATGGCTTCCGCGCCGTGCGTCGGCTCATCTGGCTGGGCTTCGCGATGAATTTCTTCGTGGTGGCGATGGGCGCATTGGTTTCGCTCCTGCCGGGCATCGAGGGTCTGCCTTCGTCCGAGGCCATTGACACGATTTTCCACATCGACGGCGGCATGGCGCTTATTGTATGCTGCGCCTCGATGCTTTCGTTCGTTTTGGGTTCTATGGCCAATGCGTGGGTCATGCACCGGATGCACCAGATGGACGGCGAACGCCGCTTCTCGCTGCGCGCCATTCTCTCGACGATTGCCGGCGAAAGTGTCGATTCGCTCATCTTTTTCCCCGTCGCGTTCAGTCTGTCGCTCATTTCGGGCGAAATGACCCTCCTGGCGCTGGCAAAGATGATGTTCCTGCAGGTTTCGCTGAAGACTGTCTATGAGATTATCGCCCTGCCCGTCACCATCCGCGTGGTGCGCTTCGTCGAGGAGCGGGAGGACATTGGCCAAGTACAGTCCATCGTTGTTCCGACCTCGATTGCGGTCTGAAACGCTATTGGCCGAAATCATGATTTTTATGGCCAATGATATTGTAAAATCAACTTGAATTAAAACGATATGGTTGGCATACAGGATACACTGGTGAGCGAAGACCTCCTGCGTGAGGCCTTCTGTTGTGATTTGGCCGCTTGTAAGGGTGGCTGCTGCAACTCGGAGGGCGAGAGCGGTGCGCCGTTGGACGAAGACGAACTCGGCGTGATGCGCGCCATGGTCGATGAGGTCTGGGAGGCGCTGACACCGAGGGCTCAGGCCGTCATCCACGAGAAGGGGCCTTTTTTCAAGGACGCGGCCGGCGACTGGGTGACATCGGTGGTCGATGGGCGCGACTGCGTGTTCTGCACCTATCCGAGCGATGCGGAGTGTGAGGCGGCGCATGTGCCGACGGGCAGTTGTCTGTGCGCCATCGAGAAGGCTTTCCGCGAAGGCCAATTCACCACTCATCCGGCCTACCGCGAAGGCAAGGAGCCGTTCATGAAACCGATTTCGTGCCATCTCTATCCGGCGCGGCTGAAGCGGTTGGGCGACTACGTTGCGGTCAACTACGACGAGCAGCCCGATATGTGCGGATGCGCTACGCGACTTGGCCGCAAGATCAACATGCGGGTCTATCAGTGTCTGAAGGATGCGCTCGTGCGCCGCTTCGGAGTGGCGTGGTATGACGAGCTTTGCCTGGCCGCCAGTGAGATGAAGAAGGCCGGAATGCTGTAAAATAACGCCATCGGAGGCGGAAAAATGGGGAGAAAAACATCGGCCAACCAAAAAAATCTGTACCTTTGGCCGCAAAACTAACCTTAAGACTTAGGAATTATGAGACAACTGTTACTTGTTATCGGCTGTCTGTGGTCGGCGCTTGGGCTGTCGGCCGCGACGGTCAATGTGCGTGATTTTGGGGCATTGGCCAATGGCACGACTCTCGACCACGAGGCCATCAACCGTGCGATTGAACACTGTGCGGCCGATGGCGGCGGTCAGGTCATCGTGCCGGCGGGGCGCTACCTGTGCGGCAGTATCCGCATGAAGAGCCGCGTCGATCTGCACCTTGAGGCGGGCGCTGTCATCGTGGCAGCTCCGGCCAGTATGAAGGCCTATGACCCGAGCGAAGTGTTCGGCTTCCCCGAATATCAGGATGGCGGCCACACCTATTTCCACAATTCGCTCATCTGGGCCGAGGGGGAGGATGGCGTCTCCATCACGGGTCAGGGCATGATTGACGGCGAGGGCCTCACCAAACATGACACCGAGAAGGCCGGCAACGTGCAGGGCGGTTCCATCGGTACGGGCGACAAGGCCATTGCGCTCAAGCTGTGCCGCAACGTCCTGATACGTGACATTACCATCTTCCGTGGCGGCCACTTCGCCATCATCCTGACAGGCTGCGAACGGGGTACGGTTGACAACGTGACCATCGACACCAACCGCGACGGCATCGACATCGACTGCTGCAAGTATCTCACCGTCATCAACACGAAGGTGAACACGCCGAGCGACGATGCCATCGTGCTGAAGAGCTCCTACGCGTTGAAAAAGCCCGTCCTCTGCGAGCACATTCTGGTGACCAACTGCCTCGTGACGGGTTACAAGCTGGGCACATTCCTGGACGGTACCTACGTGCCGGAAAGGTCAATTGGGTGTGCGGCCGCATCAAATTGGGCACCGAGAGCAACGGCGGCTACCGCAATATCGCCATCTCCAACTGCACCTGCATGTGGTCGAGCGGACTGGCCTTCGAGGAGGTCGATCAGGGCCGGATGGAGAACATCGTCGTGAGCAACATCTCGTTGAGCCACGTCCATCACTATCCCATCTACATCACGACAGGCTGCCGCAACCGTGGCCCGAAGGAGCGCACCGAGGTCTCCAGCGCCCGCGACATCTACATCAGCAATGTTGTGGCCGATGACGTTGACTCGCTCGCCGGCATCATCGTGACGGGTATGGCCGATGCCCCCATCCGCAACGTCGTCCTTTCGGACATCCATATCCGTTATCGTGGTGGTGGCCAATGTCCCGAAAAGCCCTATCGAGAGCAGGGGACGAACTATCCCGAGCCGCGTTGGGCCGGATCGACTCCCGCCTATGGCCTTTTTGCGCGCTACGTCGATGGCCTGCGCCTGCGCAATGTGACCTTCGAGCTGATGCGTCCCGATGCCCGTCCCGACATCGTTCTGGAGGATGTCTCCGGCTACAAGAAAGAGTAAAATACATTGGCCAATAGACTGAAAATGAACATTATGAACGGACTCAACCTTTCCCAGCTCCTTGCGGGCTCCATTGCGCTGCTCGCACTCGCCGGATGTGCACCATCGGCCCCAAAGACAATCGACCCGATGGACGAGGCCATGCAGCGCGTCGTGGCCGGTATCCGCACCACCAGTTTTCCCGCACGCACCATCACGGTCGATGCCCCCGTCGAGGCCGATGCACTGCTCCTGTTGCAGGAGGCCATTGACAGCCTCTCGGCGCAGGGCGGCGGTACGGTTGTGGCCAATGCCGGTGTCTATCCCCTGGGCGGCACGCTGTGGCTGAAGAGCAACGTGCGGCTGGAGCTTTCGGCCGATGCCAAGCTGTTGTTCAGCGGACGCGGCGACGACTTCCTGCCCGCAGTTCCGACCCGCTGGGAGGGCACCGAACTGCTCGGCCGCTCGGCCATGATTGCGGCCATTGATGCGGAGAATATCGCCATCACCGGCCAGGGTGAAATCGACGCGCAGGCGGGCCTGGAAATGGCAGCCTGGGGCATGGAACCGGGTACGGCCAATTTCGAGGAGAACGTACACGGCACGCATGGCGAGACGGTCGAGATGGCCGATGTGAACCGATTGCGCGCGTGGGGCGGACGAAGGACATTGGCCAACACCCCGAAAGACTCACTGCTGACCTTCGGTGCGGGGACGTTCCTGCGGCCGTGCTGTGTGGAGTTCAACGGTTGCCGACGCGTGCTCATTGAGGGCGTGACGGTGCGCAATTCGCCGTTCTGGTGTCTGCATCCGCTCTATTGCACGGACGTGACGGTGCGCGGTGTTACCATCGACAGCCATTTCCCGAACAACGACGGCTGCGACCCCGAATCGTCGGAGCGCGTGCTCATCGAAGACTGCCTGTTCCGCACGGGCGACGATGCTGTGGCCATCAAGTCGGGCCGCGATGCCGACGGACGGCGCGTCGGCCGCCCTTCACGTCAGATTGTCATCCGCCGCTGCCAGTTCCAGTCGGAGTGCAACGGACTCTGCATCGGCAGTGAAATGAGCGGCGGCGTGGAGGAGGTCTTCATGGATTCGGTTGCCATCGGCTATGTCAAGAACGCCCTGCTCTTCAAGTCGAACAAGGATCGCGGCGGCTACATCCGCAACGTCTGGGTGCGTAACATCACGGTCGATGAGACGGCCGGCGCGGTGCTCCGTTTCGAGAACAACTATTTCGGCTATCGTGGTGGCAATTACCCGTCGCACTACGCGGATTTTCACATCTACAACGTGCACGCCAACCGTTGCGGCAGCTTCGCCATCTATTGCGACGGCCTGCCCGAAATGCCGATGGAGCGCATCGCGGTCGATAGTCTTGTGGTCGATTCGGCTGCCCTGCCCCATTACCTCTACAACACGCGCGAATGTACCTTCCGCCGCACGTGGGTGAACGGTGAAAAATTGGCCGAGACCCTTCCCGAAAGCGAGACGCGGCAGAGCTGTGACGTGTGGTGAAGACCCCCTCCCAACCTCCCCGAGGGGAGGAGTTGGAGAAGTCACAAGGGACGACAGAAGTTTTTTCTTTTTTTGCCGATCTTCTTTAATTCTCTGAACCTTGATTTCCTGATTTTTTTCTCAATCATTGACAAAATGACTCGAATCGGACTGATGAGCGACCTGCACGCCTGGTGGGACGACCGCTACGTGAAATATTTCGCCGCGTGCGACGAGATCTGGGTTGCGGGCGATGTGGTCGATGAGACAATCTGCGACCGGCTGGAGGCGACGGGCAAGACGTGCCGCATCGTGTGGGGCAATGCCGACCCGCACTCCATGCACCTGCGCTACGCGAAAAATCTGCGTTTTGTGGCCGATGGCGTGAGCGTCTGGATGACCCACATCGGCGGATATCCGGGCAAATGGCCGCGCGAAATCTACGCCGCACTGCGCAACGACCCGCCGCAGCTTTTCGTGTGCGGACACAGCCACATCTGCAAGGCGATGTATGACCACACGCTGCACACCCTCGTGCTCAATCCGGGCGCAGCAGGTACCTACGGCCAGCAGGCCGTCCGCACCTTGATGCGCTTCACACTCGACAAGGGCGAAATCAAGGATCTGGAGGTGATTGAGCTGGCGTGATTTGGGTTGTCGGCCAATGAATATATATTGGAAAATTATACGGCCAATGACGGAACATTGGCCATAAAGCCGGAAAAAACAAAATGCATTGGCCAAAAAACTGGACAATCGTATCGGAAAGGGAGAATTTTCGGGCCGTCGTTTTGCCGTTTGTCGCAAAATGACTATATTTGCGCGATACTTTAAGGTTAAAAGAACATGAATCAACTGGAACGTGAGGCCATTCAGAAGGCCGTCGATGTGATGCGCGAGGGCGGTGTCATCCTGTATCCGACCGATACGGTGTGGGGCATCGGCTGTGACGCGACGTGCAGCGAGGCTGTGCGCCGGATCTATGAAATCAAGCGCCGGGAGGACAGCAAGTCGATGCTGTGTCTGACGGATGCCATCGGCCGTGTGGACTATTATTTCGAGCGTGTGCCGGAGATTGCGTGGGACCTCTGGGAGGTGGCCGACAAGCCGTTGACGCTCATTCTGCCGCGTGCGCGCAATGTGGCTCCGGAGCTCGTTGCGGCCGATGGTACGATGGGAATGCGCATCACCAAGGAGGCAGTCAGCAACGCCCTGTGCGCCCGCCTGAAACGACCCGTGGTGAGCACATCGGCCAATATCAGCGGAGAGCCGACGGCGCGCTGCTTTGCCGACATCAGCGAGGAGATCAAGCGGGCTGTCGACTACATCGTGCCGCTGCGGCAGGAGGAGACGAAGAACCCTGCGCCATCGGGCATCATCAAGGTCGATGACGGCGGGGTAATCAAGGTCATCCGATGATGGGACATCGGCCAACAAGAATACTATTACTGATTACAAATTACAAATTACGATTTTGGGGGGATTGTTGAATATGACATCCTGGTTTGAAAGACTGAACGACTGGCGCGAACGACACCTGACCGAGCAGCAGCTTGTGCTTATCCTGGCCCTGCTGACGGGCCTGGGCGGGGCGGTGGCGGCACTGATACTGAAACGGCTGATTCACCTGTTCCAGCATCTGTTGACGTTCTCGTTCGACGACGGCGCGAACTATCTTTATCTTGTGTGGCCAATGGTGGGTATCCTCATCGCGGGCTGCTACGTGCGCTACGTGCTGAAGGATGACATCGGCCACGGAGTCACGAAAATCCTCTATGCCATCTCGCAGCGCAAGTCAATCATCAAGCTGCACAATATCTATTCGAGCGTGTTGGCGTCGAGTGTGACCATCGGTTTTGGTGGTTCGGTGGGAGCGGAGGCGCCTATCGTGCTCACTGGCTCGGCCATCGGCTCCAATCTGGGGCGGCAGTTCCGTCTGGACCAGCATTCGCTGATGATTCTGCTGGGCTGTGGAGCGACGGCGGCCATCGCGGGCATCTTCAAGGCGCCGATTGCGGGCCTGCTGTTCACGGTGGAGGTCTTGATGCTCGACCTGACGGCGTCGTCCATCATGCCGCTGCTCATCGCGTCGGTTACGGCTGCGTCGGTGGCCTATGCGGTGGACGGACCATCGGCCATGTTCAGCTTCAATGAGCCGATGGACTTCAACATCAGCCGCGTGCCCTATGTGATTCTGCTGGGCATCGTGGGTGGTTTCGCCTCGCTCTATTTTACGCGGACGACGTTCTGGGCCGAGGACCGGTTCAAGCGCATCAGCAGTCCGTGGACGAAATGGCTGTGCGGTGGCCTGTTCCTTTCGGTCGCCATCTTCCTGCTGCCGCCGCTCTATGGTGAGGGCTACGAGAGTATCCAGCACATCTACGATGGTCACTACACGGAGATTACGGGCAACAGCATCTTCTACGACCTGGTGAACTACACGCAGAATGACGGTATCCGTCACAGCAGTTTCGCCGTGCTCTGCGTCTTTACGCTGCTTGTGATGTTGGCCAAGTCCTTTGCTACGGCAGCGACCAATGGTGGCGGCGGCTGTGGCGGTACGTTTGCGCCGTCGCTCTTTGTGGGCAACTACGTGGGCTTCCTGTTCGCCTATGTCTTGAACAGCACGGGGTACATTGGCCATCTTCCTGTCCAGAACTTCGCCGTGATGGGCATGGCCGCTGTGATGTCGGGTGTGATGCACGCGCCGCTGATGGGTGTCTTCCTCTCGGCCGAGCTGACAGGACGTTTTGACCTCTTCCTGCCGCTGCTCATCGCGTCGTGCGTGTCGTATGGCACAATCCGCATCTTCGAGCCCTACTCCATCTACACGCGCCGATTGGCCTTGAAGGGCGAACTCATCACGCATCACAAGGACAAGGCCGTGCTCACGCTGCTGCACCTGGAGGATTTTGTCGAACATGACTATCAGGTTGTCCATCCCGCGATGAAGCTGGGCGAACTGGTCAAGCTGGTGGCCGAGGCGCGTCACAACACCTTCCCCGTGTGCGATGCCGATGGGCATTTCGAGGGCATCGTGACGCTCGACGACATCCGCAACATCATGTTCCAGCCTCGGTTGTACGAGCGGATGACGGTGGCCGACATCATGATAGGTCCATTGGCCAAAATCCACCCGCAGATGAACATGGCCGAGGTGATGAACCTCTTCGACAATACCAACGCCTGGAGCCTACCGCTCATCGACCAGTCGGGCCAGTACATCGGAATGCTGTCGAAGAGCCACATCTTCAAGAGCTACCGCTCGCTGCTCAAAGACTTCAGCGAAGACTGAACAGAAAGACTCGCAAAGTGCATCTCTACGGAACACCTTGCGAGTCTTTTTTTGTTTATGGCCAATGTCACTTCCGCACCACCCAGATGCTCGTTTCATAAAGCAGGTAGAGCGGCCCCGTGACAAGCAGCAGCGTGAAAATGTCGGGCGGCGTGATGATGGCGGCCAATATCATGATTCCGACCAGCGCATGGCGGCGGTAGCGGCGCATCACATCGGCCGAAAGCACCCCGACGCGCCCCAGAAACCAGCACACGAGCGGCAGCTGGAATACGACACCCATCATGAACGTCAGCGTCGAGAAGGTCGAGATATAGCTGTCCAGGGTGATGGCGTTCGTGACATCGGCCGAAACCTGATAAGTCCCCAGAAAACGGAACGAAATGGGGAACAGCACGAAATAGTTCATCGCCACACCTACGGCAAACAGCCCGTACATCACCCCGCCCACTCGCACGGCCAGCCTGCGCTCCCGTTCGTACAGCGCCGGACTGACAAACCCGAAGACTTCAATCAGGAGATAGGGGGAGGCCAATAGCGCAGCCAGATAGAACGAGCTGGTGACGTGCGCCATGAACTGGCCCGAAAGTTCCGTGTTGATGAGCTCCACGTGCCACGGGTCGAAATGGAAATCCTGGCCGATGGCCCCCAGCAGCCGCTCGATGGCGCGGAACGTGACGAAATCGCACTTCCGTGGCGCCAGCAGCAGGTCAAACACCGGCCCCTTCAGACAAAAAACTCCCGCTGTGAGCAGCGAGAGGACGCACACCACGCGCCACAACATCCGGCGCAGGACCTCCAGATGCCCCGCCATCGGCATCGACGCGAGATTCTCCATAGGCCGCGGGTCAGCGCTTCGTTTCGTCGTTGGCATTGGCCGCAGCCTCATCTTTCTTTTCTTCAGGGCCGATGTCCTTGCCGTTCATGCCGTCCTTGAAACTCTTGACCCCCTTGCCGATGCCGTTCATCAGTTCGGGAATCTTCTTGCCGCCGAAGAGCAGCAGCACTACCAGCAGGATGACAACGATTTCTGTCGTGCCGATGAAGAGGAAGGGAATGTTCATGTCGTGTATCAATTAAAGGTGACTGAATCGAAAATCTGTGCAAAAATAGCGAAAAATCGGAAAAGTTGTATCGGCCACCCCCGAAATATGGGAAAAATTTCGTATTTTTGCGGCCGATAATTGGAAAAACATGCTTGAATATCAGACTTTCACCCTGCCCAGCGGCCTGCGCGTAGTCCACCAGCAGACGGCGGGCGACGTAGCCTACTGCGGCTTCATGGTCGATTGCGGCACGCGCCACGAGACCTCGGCCGAGCAGTTCGGATTGGCCCACTTCATCGAACATATCCTCTTCAAGGGGACACGCACGCGCGACGCGTGGCACATCAACCAGCGCATGGAAAGTGTGGGCGGCGAGCTGAACGCCTTCACGACCAAAGAGGATACGACCTTCTACAGCGCTTTCTTGGCCAATGATTTTCCCCGCGCCTGCGAACTGCTCTGCGACCTCATCTGCCACCCCACCGCGCCGCAGCACGAGCTGGAGAAGGAGCGCGAGGTCGTCATCGAGGAGATTGAGAGCTACCGCGACAATCCCGCCGAGCTGATTTACGACCTGTTCGAAGACCGCCTCTTCGCCGCCACGCCCCTGGGCCACAACATCCTGGGCAGCGAGTCCACCGTGAGCCGCTTCGACCACGACCGCTGTCTCGACTTCATCGCACGCAACTACCGGCCGGAGCGCATGGTCTTCTTTGCCTATGGGCCGATGTCGTGGCCTGTCGTCCTGCGGACCATCGGCCGCTGTTTCGATGCCGGAGCGTTCGCGGAGGGAGGTGCATTGGCCGAAAAAAAGACCCTTCCTGTTGTGGCCGATGTCCCCCAGCCGTCACCCGAGGCTCCGGTCCCTGCGGCCGATGGGCCGTTGCACCAGTCGCACTGCGTCCTGGGCTGTCGCAGCTACGCCATCGGCCATCCTGATGCAGCGGCATTGGCCCTGATCAACAACATCCTGGGCGGACCCGGGATGAACAGCCGGCTGAACCAGCAGCTGCGCGAGAAACGCGGCCTCGTCTATACGGTCGAGAGCAGCGTCACGTCGTTTACCGACACGGGCTATTTCAGCATCTACTTCGGCTGCGACCATGCCGACAGGAACCGCTGCCTGCGCCTGTGCCGCCGCGAGTTGCAGCGCCTGGTCGAACGTCCGCTCACTGCACGCCAGCTCCAGGCCGCCCAGAAGCAGTTCCGCGGCCAGCTCGGCATCGCTACGGCCAATCTGGAGAACAACGCATTGGCATTGGCCAAGAACCTCCTGCGACGCGGCCGCATCGAGACATTGGCCGAAACCTGCGCCCGCATTGATGCTGTCACCGCCCCGCAGGTCCAGCGTGTCGCCGCCGAACTTTTTGCCGAAGAGCGGCTCGTCACCGTCGTGCTGGAGTGAAAAAAAGATACTTGTCGCTTTTTGTGATACACGTAAAAACACCCGTCTCGCAATGGAGTCGGTTTTTTTTTTATGGCCAATGCCCTTCGCGCCTCACTTCTTCAGCCGTTTGCGCACCTGCTTGGCCATCTGTTTGCCAGCCGATTTCATGCCGTCGCCCACGAGGTTGAGGAAGGTGCCGCAATGGCCGCCATTGGCCTTGAAGGTGCGCAGGGTCTCGACGACCTTGCCCTCGCGGTCGATGACGACGGCATAGCAGGTCATGTCGCCCTTCTTGTTCACTTTCAGGGGACGCAGCTCCAGCGTGTAGTTGGTCTCGACGCCCGAAACGCCGGGCAGGACCTCGGCCATCTCGCGGTTGTAGAACTTGCTCATCTTTTCGAGCAGGAAGGGCTGGTCAACGTACCAATCCTGTTCGTAGGTGACGATTTCATCGGCCGTGTAGCCCAGGATGGAGGCTTCGCTCCAGTTGATGGCGAGTTTGACGCGACGCTCGCCCTTGAGGGCAAATCCATCGGCCAAGGCTGTGCCACACAATGCGATGGCAAGCAGCGAAAGAATCATTTTTTTCATTGTCATTTGGTTTGTTTTTAAGAAAATAATGTTGTCAAACTATTCCAGATAGAGTTCAAAGCCGTCATCGGTCGTGCGCCACTTGCATTGCGCGACAGTGCTGAGGGCGTCGATGATGTCGGCCAATGGCTCGTCGGCCGCGAAGGTCGCCGTCACGCGGTACTGTTCCAGTTCGGGCGAGGCAAGGCGGATGCGCACGCCGTAGAAGCGCGTCAGCTGTTGGGTGATGTCGGCCAATGGCACTTGGCGGAACAGCAGCGGCACAACGGGAGTCTCGGGCGAGGCGAGTTCTGTCTGGGTTTCGGCCGATGGCTCTTCCACGCTCCACCGATAGACCGCGACACCGGCGATGCCGAGGCTGACGACGAGCAGGAGGCTGGCGGCGATGCCCCATCGGCCAAAACGCTGCATGAACGGACGGCGCAGGGGCAATACGCGGATTTCGGACGGCTTCAGGCGCGACTTCAACTCGGCGTAGAGCGCATCATGGTCGGCCAACTTGCCTTGGGGCGAATGTACCCGTGCGGCCAATCGGTCAAGACGGGAATCGAGGTCAATTTTACTCATAGTTTTTAAAGGGGGTAAAAAATGGAGTGAAAGGGACGTTTGCTTCGGCGGACGACATTCACTACGCGATTTTTTGTCTCTCACAGAGGAAAAGAAGTGTAATTGAGTTTTCCATAATTCTCAAGAATTCATGAAATTGCAAGATAATTCTCTACATTCTAAAATTCTTGAAAATAACTCTTACTTCTTATTTCCTAACTCGCAGCTCACTCTTTCGGCCAAATCTGGATGATGTCGTCGCGGAGGATCTTTTCCTCATCAACGTGACGCAAGACAGCCTCGGACGAGACGCCGAAGATGCCGGTGCCGCCCGCGACGTTGCTCGGAACAATGGGCGGATTGGAGAGCAGGACGCCGGCCTCGTAGGTGTTGACCAATGCCGCAGCTGCCCAGAGGTAGTCGTATTCGGCCTTGGTGATGGAGTGGATGCGGAAGGTGCAGATGTCCTTGTGGCCACGGTCTGGGTAATAGTAGTACAAGACATCCTTGACGTCGATGCAGAGCGTGTATTCGCCGTGGTCGAAGTAGCTGCTGCGGAACAGGCCGTAGTCATTTGCCACGCCGTCGAACCACTCGATGCCCTCTTCGCTTTCGTTCTTCATCGAGTTTTCGCTCAATGCGGGGTCGAAGTCGTATTCATACGCGCCGGGAGAACTGTAGGCGTGGTCGAAGACTTCATAGGTATGAATATGTTCGACGATGGTGTCGCGTTCGTAATCCCAACTTGTTCCGGCATAGTAGCAGCCGGCCTCGCGGTTGAGCACAAGGCGGAAGAACTGTGTGCCGCGAGCGCCATCGGCCAACCTCACCCGAATCAGGAAACGGATGTAGGGCTCGGTGCGGTCGCTGTCGAAGCTCGTGCGCTTGCGGATGTGGAGCGTGTCGCAGCCCACGACGGTGAGCGGCTGTGGGATGATGGTTGTGGCCGATGCCTCGTCCTCGCCATCGGTGACGCGGATGCTGACCTCGTCGCCGGCTGCCAGCTTGGCATTGAGGCGGCATTGGCCGAAGTTGTCCGACACGCCATCGGCCACCTCCTGCCCGTTGACGCTGAGGGTGACTTTGGCCGATGGAACTTGCTTGGCCGATGTGATTCCGGTGCGGCTGATGCCGATCTTGTGGATGCTGTCGGCCGTGGTGCACAGGGCGTTGATTACCAGGCGGGATGCCTCGGCGCCGTCATCGACAAGGCCGGCCTCCTCTTCGCAGGCGAGGAAGAGACATTGGACAAGAAGCAGATAAAAAATTTTACGCATAATTTATAAATTACGAATTACAATTTACTTTTCCTCCTTTGCGGAGGGCACTTCATTTCTTTGCCTTGAAGCAAAGAAACGAAGCAAAGAAAATTCAAGCCTTACGTTGCGCGGCCTGCAAAAAGCCGATCTTGCTCGCTTATAAGCCAAACTCGGCCTATCGGCCTCAAACATGGCTTATCGCTTCGCAATCTTCACCTTTTTGCCGCCGTCCGCTCCACTATGGCAGTCCCCAACCGCCGTTTCATGGACGTGAGTCATTGGCCATAAAGAAAAAAAATATTGGCCAAAATCGCTGTCCGATTTTTGCATATACTCCCCCTCCCTATGTAACGGGAGGGGGCTTGGGGGGTGGGTCTTTCTCCTCCCCTCGGGGAGGTTGGGAGGGGGTCGGCCTTCCTCAAAACCTATACGTATATGACACCGAAGGCAGAATCGGGATGATGGTGATCTGCTTGATGACCTTGCGATCCTTCCGCTCCACGTCCACAAAACCCGTCTCTGGGTCAACCTTCTGTTCGTAGTCGAGCTTGACCACAGTCCAGGCAAAATCCTGATTCTTATGCAGATAGGCGTTGATGAGGCTGAAGTTCCAGATACGCTCGCCATGACGCGTCGTGTGGTGCACGTTGAGGCTCAAGTCGAGCTGGTGGCGCGGCTTCAGGTGGTAGTTGTTGCGGCTGCTGTAGTAGTCCTCCTCGTAAATCGTCGGCGCGCTGCCCGTATTGCTCTCCGGCAGGATGTAGATGGACTGTTGTTTGGCCAATGAGACATAGCCGCCCGACGAGTAGTTCCACGAGACGTTGAAATCGACGTGGGGCGTGAACTGCTGCTGCACGACGATGTGGACCACGTGGCGCCGGTCGTACTCGTAGGGATAGCGGCGGCCGCCGTTGATGCTGCCATCGGGGAAGCGGCGGTCGGCCTTCGACAGGGTGTAGCAGACGTTGCCCGTCGTCTTGCCAACCGTACGCGAGGCAGCGAGTTCAAGACCCATGCCGCGACCCTCGCCCTGCGTCACCTTGCTCTCCCAACCGCGCGAACTGCCGTAGAACGAGGCTCCATCGGCATATTCCAGCACGTGGCGCATCTCCTTCCAGTAGGCTTCGGCCGACAGTTCCCAGCCCGCCCAACGGTTGCACGCGAGGCCGATGGTCCACTGGTTGGCCGTCATCGGACGGAAATCTTTCGTGACCGAGACCCACAGGTCGGTCGGCATGTTGACGGGCGATGTGGTGAGCTGGTGGACGTACTGGTGCATCAGCGTGTAGGCAGCCTTGGCGCGCAGGCCGTCGGCGAGGCGGTAGGAGGCCGACAGACGGGGCTCGGCCGCAGGGTAGCATCGGCCATCGACACCGAAAGCCACGGCACGCAGACCGGCGTTCAGCTGCCATCGGCCACCCAGGTCGATATCGTCTTCGGCATAGAGTGCGACATCGTGGCCACGGGTGTCGCGTTTGCCCGTGTCGTTGTGCTGCTCGATGTGGCGGTTCCCGTCGGTCATGCTCTGGACGGCCGACTGCACTTCGGGACGGAACAGGTGGAGTGTGTAGCTGCCGCCCATGCGGATGTGGTGGCTCTGGACGGGATGCCAGTCGAAGTCGTAGATGAGCATCATGTCGTCGATGCCGGAGCGGAAATCGGTCTTGAAGCGGTCGTCGTTGGCCAATGTCCCTTGCTCGCGCTCGGTGTAGCGGGTCTCATCGGCCGCCAACATCGCGTAGCGGTTGTAGCCCAGCGTGAGGTTGGAGAAGAGCGACGGCGAGTAGAGGTGGTTCCAGCGCAGGCAGCTGAAGGTGTTGCCCCAATGGACGTCCTGGTCGTAGTGCGAGGTGATCTGCGACTTGCTGTAGCTGTCCGTGTCGCTGAACTTCACGCCCATCGTCAGGCCGTCCTGCCCACGGTAGAACGAGAGGAACAGGCGGTCGGTGTCGCTGAAGCGGTGGTTCACCTTGGCATTCACGTCGTAGAAATAGAGGTCGAACCGCTCGATTTCGTCGCCGTCCATCGCGTCGCTGGCCATCATGGCGCGCATCAGCCAACCCGCGTAGCTGCGTCGGCCGGAGACGATGAACGAGGTGCGGTTGTTGGCCAATGGACCTTCCAGCGCAAGGTGCGACGAGAGGAGGCCGATGGAGAACAGTCCGTGCAGGCGTTGCAGGTCGCCGTCCTTGGTGCGCACGTCACAGACCGACGACAGCCGTCCGCCATAGCGCGCGGGGAACGAGCCGCGGAAGAAATCGACGTGCTTGACGGCATCGGGCATGAAGGCCGACTCGAAGCCCAAGACGTGGTGTACGTTGTAGAGCAGCACGCCATCGAGCAGGAAGAGGTTCTGGTCGAGGTTGCCGCCGCGCACCGACATCTGGCTCGTGCCCGCAAATCCCGTCTGCACGCCGGGCAGGACGTGGAGCGACTTGATGACATCGGCCTCGCCCAACATCGACGGCATCTGCTGGATCTGCTGCATCGTGAGGGTTGTGGCGCTCATGCGGGTGCTCGCTGCGCCAGTCTCGGGCCGGTCGCTCTCGACGACGATTTCGTGCAGCTGGTGGGCGGGTGCAAGGGCGACGTTTTCAGTCACATCGGCCATAACCTGAAGCGTCACGACCTGGCTCTCGTAGCCGACATAGGAGATAAGCAGCGCGTGTTGGCCGACGGGCATCGGCAGCGAATAGAAGCCGTAGGCATTGGTCACCGTGCCTGTACCGAGCGCGGGACAATAGACATTGGCCCCAATCAAGGTCTCGCCCGACGTCGCGTCGGTCACGTAGCCGTGGATGTTGTGTTGGGTTGTGGCCGATGGTCTTGCCTCCGCCAGCCGGTAGAGCAGGATGTGACGTGCGGTGACGCGGTAGCCGATGCCTGTGTCGCGTAGTGCCTCGTCGAGAATCTGCTCCACGGGACGTTTGTCGTCGGGGTTGAATCGGATGGATTGTGGCAGCCGGACCTCCTCGCCATAGACGAAGGTGCGGCCCTGAAGTTCCTGGGCGGTCGCCTGGCCCAAAGTCATGATTGTGGCCAATGCCGCTGCTGTTAAGCGATGGTTCATTCTTCTTCTGTTTGTCGTTTTTGAGTTGTTTCTGCCCTAATGACGCACGCCATCGGCCAAACTCCCTATTCCATCACGAAAATTTTTCTCAGAAATTCAATAGTTTTTTCTCCATAAATTGAAGTTAATTGAAAATCAATTGATTTTTTGACCACGAAAATCACGAAAGAAACGAAAGTTTTTTTGGGGGGTCCAAATATTAATTTCCAATTAATTTCAATTCGTGGAGAATATCTTCACCTTACCATTGGCCGCAATAAAAAATTGATTTCAATTCATGGAGATTCTCCGGCGATTACAGGCACAGCATGGACAGAATCAGCGAGCGCATCGGGTGCGGTGTCGCGGAGGTTTCCCGTTCCAGATAGCTGCCCACCACGGCGCGCAGGTGCTTGACGGCCTTTTGCAACTGCGCATCGACCGTCTTGGGCGAAATCTCCAGCCGCGCGGCCACTTCGGCGTAGGTCAGACCCTCCTCCTTGACCAGCTGCCACACCTCGCGACACCGGGCGGGGAGGTTGGCCAATGCCTCATCATAGACGAGGAAAAGCTCCTCCTGCGCGATTTGCTGGTCGATGGCATCGATGGCCGATTCAGACGCATCGGCCGCATCAAAATCCGCGTAGCGCTGCTCCCTGCGCCACAGGCTGACGGCGGCATTGCGCACCATCGTCATGCTGTAGCGGTCGAAATCGTCGGGTATGGTCATCTGCTTGCGGTTGTTCCACACCTCGGCGAGCACGTCGAGAGCGACCTCCTTGGCCCAGTCGTCGTTGCGCAACAGGAAGACGGCGCGGCGGAAGAGCCGGTCGTACTGTAGGTCGAAAAGCTGGCGGAAGGCCGTTTCCGAATCCTCATCCTTGATTTGGCGCAGCAGGTGCGAGATTTGAGCCATTGGCCGTAAAAACACTGTTTAATTGCGTGAAAAAAGGGCGGCAAGGCACATCGGCCATCCCACCCCTTCATATCCGTTTCCGTAGAATCGTCTGGAAATCTTACAGCTTGAATGCCCGCTTGACGGCATCGACGTAATCGAGTTTCTCCCACGTGAAGAGCTCGACCTCGCGGACGATGGGCTCGCTGAGGTAGCGGTTCTTGAACTCCTTGCGGACGGTCTCGGCAGGACGGCCGAAGTGACCGTAGGCCGCTGTCTCGCGGTAAATCGGGTTGCGCAGCTTGAGGCGATGCTCGATGGCGTAGGGCGTCATGTCGAAGATCTCAGAGACCTTGGCCGATATCTCGGCGTCGCTCAACTGGACCTTGGCCGTGCCGTAGGTGTTGACGCAGAGGCTGACGGGCTTGGCCACACCGATGGCGTAGGCAACCTGAACGAGAGCCTGGTCGGCCACACCGGCAGCGACGAGGTTCTTGGCGATGTGACGTGCGGCATAGGCAGCCGAACGATCGACCTTCGACGGATCTTTGCCCGAGAAGGCACCGCCGCCGTGGGCACCGCGTCCACCGTAGGTATCGACGATGATCTTGCGGCCGGTGAGACCTGTGTCGCCGTGAGGTCCGCCGATGACGAACTTGCCCGTCGGGTTGACGTGGTAGATGATATTGCCGTCGAACAGCGCACGTTCGCTGTCGTTCAGACGCTTCATGACGCGAGGTACAAGGATGTTGATGACATCCTCGCGGATCTTCTGCTGCATCCGCTCGTCGGTGTCGAATTCGTCATGCTGCGTGCTGAGCACGATGGTGTGGACGCGCACAGGGCGGTTCTGCTCGTCGTATTCGATGGTCACCTGGCTCTTTGCGTCGGGACGCAGATACGGCATCAACGACGTCTCCTTGCGGATTTTGGCCAATTCGATGAGCAGCAGCTGGCTGAGCTCCAATGTGAGCGGCATATAGTTGTGGCTCTCGTTGGTCGCATAGCCGAACATCATGCCCTGGTCGCCAGCGCCCTGTTCGGTGGCCTCCTGACGCTCCACGCCGCGGTTGATGTCGTCGCTCTGTTCGTGGATGGCGCTGAAGACGCCGCAGCTGTCGCCGTCGAACTTGTATTCTGCCTTGGTGTAGCCGATGTGGTTGATGACCTCGCGTGTGGTGTTCAACAGATCGACATAGGCCTCGCTCTTCACCTCGCCGGCCAGGACGACCTGACCCGTGGTGACGAGTGTCTCGCATGCAACTTTACTCTGGGGATCCTGCGCCAGGAACTGGTCGAGGATGGCGTCGCTGATCTGGTCGGCGACCTTGTCTGGATGTCCTTCGCTGACGGACTCCGATGTGAAAAGATAGTTCATAATAACAACTTTTTAGATGGTTGCTTAATCATCGGCAACTTTTCGAATGGTTGCCAATCATTAATGGTTAATAAAAAAGCGTGCAAAGTTAGGTCGTTTCGGCCAATAGACCAAGAAGACCCGCTATAAATAGCCCAGCCCGCTCAGGAAAATCAGCAAAATGCAAAGTGGAGCTATGATTCTCATGGCCAATAGGAACGCCCCCTTGTACCAGGTGGGCAACCCATCCGGCCGATAGGCGACGCGGTTGTCGGCCAATATCTGTCGGTCCAGCCTCCAGCCCACGAAAATCGCCATCAGGAAGCACGAGCATGGCATAATGACATTGGCCGTCACCTTGTCAAACAGGTCGAACACCGTCATGCCGCCCACCGTGAGCCACCCGCTGAACTGCGGACAGAACGACAGTGCGCACACCACGCCCAGCACCCAACCCGTCGCTGTGGCCGTCACGACCGCCCGCCGCCGGCTCATGCCGAACTCCTCCTGAAGGATGGCCGTGGGCGCCTCCAGCATCGAGAGGCTCGAGGTCACGGCAGCCACTGCCAGCAGCAGGAAGAAGCAGAAGCACCAGAACATGCCGCCCGGCATCTGCTGGAAGACATTCGGCAGGGTGATGAAGGCCAATCCCGGGCCCGCGTCGGGCTGCACGCCATAGGCAAAGCAGGCGGGGAAGATGATGATGCCGGCCAAGAGTGCGACCAGCGTATCCAGCAGGGCAATGGTGAGGGCCGATTTGCCGAGCTTGACCGTGTTGGGCAGATACGACCCATAGGTCAGCAGGCAGCCGATGCCCACCGAGATGGAGAAGAACGACTGTCCCATGGCCGAGACCACGACATCGCCGTCAATCTTCGAAAAGTCGGGGTGGAAGAGGAATTTCAGTCCATCGGCCGCACCGGGCAGCAGCAGCGAGTTGATGCACAGGGCCAACAGCATGAGGAAGAGCAGTGGCATCATCATGTTGGACGCACGCTCGATGCCTTTGGTCACACCGCCCAGGAGGATGACCGCATTGATGATGAAGAAGAGCGTCATCCACATCAGTGGTGGCCAGAGCCCGCTGCTGAACGTGGCAAAGTCGGGCACTTGTCCCAGGGTGGCATTGGCCGTAAAACTCAATGTCCAGCCGCCCACGACGCTGTAGAACGCTACGATGAGTATCATGCAGAGGCCGCCCACGTAGCCCAGCCAGTGCCACCGCGTGCCAGGGGCAAGCATACGGAAAGCTCCCGTGGGATTGCGATGCGTGATGCGTCCCAGCGAGAGCTCGGCCAATAGGAGCGGTGTGCCCAACAGCAGGACACACGCCAGATAGACTAAAAGAAAAGCGGCACCGCCGTGGGCACCGGTCTCGTACGGAAACCTCCATACGTTCCCCAGCCCTACAGCCGAGCCGACTGCGGCCAGGATGCCGCCGAATCGGGTGACGAAAACCGCGCGCTCACCCATTTACTTGTCCTTGCGCAGGTCAAACGGATGCTCCCACGGGAAGGAGCCGTACCAGCCGACGAATGTGCTGTCATTCAACGTGTAGTCGTAGATGACGATGTCGCGGTCGGGCTGGTCGCGGTATTCGATATAGAGCTTGCCATAGACAAACTCCCAGTTGATTGTGGTCTCGATCATTGGCCAAGCCCCCTCGTGGTAGTAGTCGCGCTGGAAGCCGGTGCCTTCGTGGGCGTTGGGATATTCGGGCTTGATGGAGAGGAGGCTGACGCTGGCCCAGCAGGTATCGCTGTTGGCAAGGTCAGAGCTGTCTTTCAGATAGAATGCGCTGAAATCTCCTTTCCAGGTGCCGACGATGTCGGCCGACAGGTCGCTATCCTCGTCGCACGATGTCCATCCGCAGCACAGCATCGCGCCGAACAAAATTCCATACAGGATTTTTTTCATCTTCTTCATTTGGGTTTAGTGGGAAGTCATTTTTTACTCAACTTTCGCAAGCTCAAGTTGAAGGCTTTGAAAGGCTGAAAAATGGAGTGAAAGAAAGGGACGATAGAAACGGCCCTTAAACCTTCCGGCAGATACAACAAACGTCCTTTTTACTCCTTTTTTACTCCCCTTCAATGCTGAATGTGAGCAAGTGGGGAACTTGCGAAACTTGAAATTGTTTATAAAGCAGGTGCAAAGGTAGGGCTTTTTCGTGACTTCTCCAAATATCTGGGCCAATTTTCCCGTCGCCGCCCGTTTTTTGCCGTGCCATTGGCCATAAAATGCCCTCCCCAGGTCCTCAACTCGCTGTCTGTGTGTGGGGAAGGGGGGGGCTGTTGTCCGATGTGCTTATGTTCGTTTTTTTTTTCTAATATTTTTACGGCAAAATATTTGGAATCTTGTGAAAATCTCCCTATCTTTGCGCCGTCCAAAACGGGAGTTTGAACTTGGAACATTGGCCAATGCCCTTATCGGAATCTATACATAAATGAAAAAAATATCTGTTTTTTGTGCTGTTGGGATTTTCCATTTCAATGGCAAATTCGCAAAACTTGGTAAGTAAACGGGATTTAATAAGTAAACGGGATTTAAATGGAGGGATATGGCTTCCATTATCACCTGTCTGGTATGGTGTTTCTGAACTTGTTTCTTTTGATTCCACTTCATACACGACGTAATACCGATATGAGATGTTACAAAAGTTCGGACAATCCACTTTCCCTTATTATGTTTCAGATGAAGTCCCAACACGTTTTGACTCAACTAAAATTGGAAATAATAATGTCGGCCAATATATTGTGTTCTACAACAATAAACTGGATGAGTTCGATTATTATTCGGTAGTTAAATACGTTGATGACACACTGCGTCTTTTCCATAAACTCAAGCCAGATCGTGTCGGAGGGCAGGATTTGGAATTTGTTTATGTGCGGCTGAATCCCGCTTGCATAAATGTCGGGGATGGGCATTCGTATATTTTTAATGAGGACCTTACACTTTCGCTGAAATGTGTCTCGGAACAAATACATCGAAGCATAATGATACCGGATTCTGTCCTATTATATGCGAAACGTTTCCAAGTTACAGCTATCGCTGATTCTGCCTTTGCCGATTGTGCTCGTCTGATGAGTGTTACAATCCCTGGCTGCGCGAAAAAGCTGGGTATGCATGTTTTCAAGGGATGCCCGTCGCTCAAGACCATCACCTGCCTTGCCACAACGCCCCCAGAGATGCGAGCCGACGGCACGACATTCAACGGCTTTGATCGCTCTCAATGCACCTTGATTGTGCCAAAAGGCTGCAAGTCAAAATATAGTGCGGCCGACGGCTGGAAAGGTTTCAGGGAAATTCATGAGCTATAAGTAATTGCTCAAAATTATTTTATAATATCCTGTAGGTTGTCCAACAACTATCCTTTTTCCTTTTTGGCCAATGGAACAAAAAAAGGAGACGTTCTTTTGCAAACGCCTCCTTTTTTCATGTCTTGTCGTTGTTGTCATTTTGACTCCTTGACCTCACCCCTCATCAGGCGCAGGTAGTAGAGGCCCGGCGTGAGGGTTTTGTCCGATGCGACGATGCGGAACGTCAGTTCGCGCTTGACCTCGCCGTTGGCGTCGGTGAGGATCGAGTCGGGGATGGCGAACTCGATGTTGTAGAAGCCCTTCGAGTCAATCTTGACACCCTGGATGGGCGTCGAGATGTCGGCGATGGCCTGTCCGTCGATATAGACGGTGGCCTGGCGGTTCCTGTCAAATCGGGTGAAGCGGCACATCACGCTGAGGTTGCGTTCGCGTGAGGTATTGGCCAAGACATATTGAATGAAGCCCTTGGGCTGCACGTCGCGGTAGATCTCGCCGTTGTAGTAGCCGTGGCTCGAATTCTGGCTGTAGGATGCCTGATGACCCACTTCGCTCTGCTGCTCGCCCGTGCCGACATAATCCAGCGTGCGTGCATCGAGGGCGGCGCGCTCCCGTTCGGCAATGGCCATGTCGCTTGTGGCATAGCCGGCCTCGTTCTGCTGGTACCAGTAGGCCATATAGCGGGCGTGGTGGATACCGAAGAAGGGTTCGAGCTGCAGCTCTTTCCAGCCGCCGGCGTTGCGGGTCGATGTGGCGTCGATGGTGAAGAGCAGGCGCGAGAGGTCTTTGGCCTTGATGCGCTTCAGAACGTCGGCACGCTCGCCGATGAGCAGCGGCGACTTGGTGATGTCAAAGGTGTTGGCCATCGAACCCGGAGCATGATCCATGCGGCCCTCGCCGGCATATTCGTTCTGGAGTTTTTCCTTGGCCAATGCCAATTCCTTCACATCCGCATCGGTCGCAGCGGTGGTCTTGGCGGCCAATAGGATAGGACCGTACTTGAAGGCGATATAGTCGTTCAGATGCGGACATGGCTCGACGCGCAGGGACATCGGTAGTTCGACATCTATCACCTCGCCCTTCTTCCACTTCTTCGTGTAGAAGGTGTAGCTGGCCGAGCCGTCGGCCGAAGCCCAGGACGGCTTGCGCACGGCGATGGTGTATCGGCCGCCACGGGTGACGGTCAGCTTCGTGCGCGGTTCGAACGGGAAGCTGGTCTCCTGGCGTACGCCAAATTTCTTGTTGGCCAATTCCGATGCCACGAAGAGGTTGACGTAGAGCGTGTCGCCGCTGTGGGTGTAAATGAAGTGTCCGTACTTGCTGTGGTTCTCCATGCCCGTGCCGACGCAGCACCACATGCCCTGGTTCACCTGGCTGTAGATGCGGTAGCCCTGCGGACGCAGCGTCGTGAAATAGACGTAGCCGCCCGTCTCAGGGTCTTGGGTCGAGAGGATGTGGTTATACATCGTGCCCTCGTAGAAATCGACATATTTCGCGTCGTGTGTGTCGTCAAAGAGGTCTTCCGACAGCTTCAGCATGTTGTTCGAGTTGCACGACTCGGGGCCGTTCAGGTTCGAGATGTATCTGGCCGATGCATTGGCCGAAAGGAAGTGCTCATCGACCGAATTGCCGCCGATGCAGACGGTCCGTTCATTGGCCACATCCTGCCAGAAGTTGCGCGCTGCGTCGCGGTAGTCGGTCATCGTGTGGTCCTCCTGCCAGATGCGTTCGAAGCCGATGTATTTCGGTACCTGCGTGTTGGCGTGCTTGCCGTCGAGGAAGGTCGGGCTGTAGCCGTTCTGCATGTTGGTGATCATACTGTTGTGGCTGAAGCGCTTGGCCGCCGTGAGATATTTCTCGTCGCCGAAGATGCGGTGGGCATCGGCCAATGTCTCGTTCATGCCGCCGTGCTCGCTGCCCAGGACGTTGCGTTGCATCTGCGTGTCGTCCAGCTTGGAGATGACGTTGCAGCTCCAGTCCGAAATCTTGTGGAACAGCTCCTTGGCCACCTCGCTCTTGGTATAGACCCAAGCGTCACGCAGTCCGGCCAGAATCTTGTGCTGGCAGTAGAAGGGCACCCAGCCGCCGAAGCGCCGGAACTCGTCGGTATTGCCGCTGTAGAGGCCCGTCCAGACCTGATTGAAGGGTTGTCCGCCGATGAATCCGTACAGGCCCTCGGTGTTTTTGTCGTAGGCCTCCTGACAGTCCTTCATGATGCCGAGGCAGTAGTCCAGCCGCTCCTTCATCTGGGCGCGCAGGTCGGCATCCTCGTCTCGGTTCAGCGCGGCGTAGGCCAATGCCAGTGCCGTCAGGTAGTGGCCGCCCACGTGCCCCTCGAGTGACCAGCTCGGCTGGCCCCAGTTGCGGAACGAGGGATGCTTTGTCTCCCACTGGTAGTAGCGCGAGGCGTTGTCGGTTGTGGCCGACAGACCTGCCTGGCGCACGAACGGTGTCATCAGACGGTCGGCATCGTACTGCATCAGCAGCTTGGCATTGGTCACCAAGGCGGTGCGCAGAGGGCCATCGGCCAACGTCACCTCCTGTAAGTCGAAATGTTGTGGATAGAGTTCACTTTGGGCATTGGCCGTCATCAACGACCCGACCACAAAACACACGGAAAGGATAGTTTTTTTCATAACATTTAAGATAACTTCATCTTTAGGTTAAGGTTTTCAGCGGCGCAAAGATAGGCATTTTCCGCGATACTGCCAAATTTCTCCCCGATTTTTATGGCCAATGTCTTTTTTGGGCCCATCTTGGCCGATGCCCTTGCCCCAATGCCTGTTTTACAGGCCAAAAATTACATTTTTTTAGCATTTTCTTTTGCATTTCGAAAAAACTTTGTATCTTTGCGGCCAATTAAATCCATGAATCTAATTTACAAATAATCGAATATGAAAAAGGTCTTTTTTGCCATCGCGATTGCTATTGCATTCGCCAGTTGTTCGCAAGGCAACGAACCAGCACCCGCCGTCAAGCCGTCGGAAGTAAAAGCGGAAAAAATACTGACACCTGAGCAAGAATTTGAACAGACCGTCAACAACCTGCGCAAGCAGTTGAAGAAGCGCGGTTCGAACAAGGATAGCCTCATGCAGGTCTATGACGCCTATCTCATCGAGCAGAGCCAGAAATATCTGGGCACGCCGTTGGGCCTCTCCATCACCCGTTCGATGGCTATCGACTTCAACCGCAAGCAGCTGGACAGCGTCATGTCCCTGTGCGATCTTTATGCCAACGATGAGCAGCTGAAGCGTCTTTTGCGTGCATCGGTCGCTGCCGAGGCCACTGCCGTAGGCAAGCGCTACACCGACATCGTGGGTCTTGACATCCACAACGCCAAGCGCAACACGTCGCTGTCGTCGGTTGTGAGCAAGGGCAAGCCTGTCCTGGTCAACTTCTGGGCACCATGGAGCATCCCGAGCCGTGATATCATCCGCAAGCAGCTGGTTGAATACCACTTGGAATATGCCAACAAGATCAACTTCGTGAGCGTTGCCGTCCTGGAGGATTCCATCACATTCATCCATCGTGCCGCCAGCGAGATGGCCATCGAGTGGACCTCGATCTATGCCAATGACCCGAAGAAAGTTCCGACCGAGGACTACGGCACGCTGGGTATTCCGTTCGTTATGCTCATTGGTCGCGACGGAACCATCAAGGCCCGTAACCTGAAGCCTGAGGATATTAAGGAGGCTCTCGACAAGGAGCTGGGCCTGAAGACCTCGTCTGAAACCAAGGAAATGCTTCCTCCGAAGCGTCGCGCTTGGTAATTCCGAAAGTGAGGTTTTGGCCGATGGTTCACATTGGCCGAAAAAACTGAATGGAAGAAAACCGATGAAAATCTGTTTTATTGTGGCTATGCAGGCCGAGGCACAGCCATTCATCGACCGGTTCGGCGTAAGCGAGGTGCAAAGTTTCTTTGCACCTTTGCCGTGTAAATTGTACCGTGCTCGTGTGGGCGAGAGCGAATTGGACGTTGTCCTCAACGGGCAGCAGCAGGGGAGCGACCTTGTGGGCTGTGAGCCGGCGACGGTAGCGACATTGGCCGCCATCCAGAAACTGTCGCCCGACCTGGTCATCAATTCGGGTACGTGCGGCGCATTCTGGAAGAACGGTGCGCGGATCGGTGATGTCTTTGTGGCCAATGCCGTAATGTTCCACGACCGCCGCGTTCCGGGCGATGACGCGTGGGGCACGCAGTCATTGGGCAACTATCCCGTTTATGAGCGCTCGGCCGAGGTGGCTGGTGCATTGGCCATGAAAATGGGAAAGGTCACGACGGGCTCGTCGCTCGACATGCAGCCTTGCGACCTGAAGATCATTGAGGAAAATCATGGTGAACTGAAGGATATGGAGGGCGCGGCCGTGGCATTCGTCTGCTCGCTGTTCGGTACGCCGGTCATGCTCCTCAAGTCGGTCACGGACCTGTGCGACAGCGGCGCCGAGACTNNCGAAATCTTCCGCCAGAACCTGGCATTGGCCTCCCAAGCCATCGCCGACGCCAACGAGCGTGTGGTCCGCTATCTGGCCAAGAACGCCTGAATCGAGGCGAGCTGCCGGGTGCAGACTTCGCGTCCCAGGTTGTAGATAATTTTCAAACGTTTAGGATTCTGCTCAACGCGTCCGATGTTCAGTTTGACGGGCGGTGCGATGAGCAGAATCTTTTTATCACTCGCCTGTCTCTCGACATATTCCAGCTGCGCGTTGTACATCTCTGGCCGCTGGATCAGCCGGTCGGCCACTGTCGGATATTTGTGGCACAGCAGGCGGTAGGCCCAGGCGTGGCGCGTGGCCGGCTTGCGGAAGCCCATCGGCTGGGTGACTATGACGATGTTGCGTTCGTGGCCAATGTCCTCCATGTGGTGCAGGGGAATGGCATCGGCCACACCCCCGTCCAAAAGCCGGTGACCGTCCAGCAGCACCGGGCGCGAGACGATGGGCAGCGAGGCCGAGGCACGAATCCACTCAAGTGATTCGTAGTCGATGTGGCCGATGTTGCGGTAGATGGCCTCGCCCGTGTCGATGTCGGTGCAGACGACGTGGAACTGCATCGGGTTGCGGTCGTACTCTTCTGTGTCGAAGATGTCGATTTCTCCCGGCATCGTGTGATAGCAGAATTCGGCGCCCGCGAAGTTGCCCGTGGTGATGAGTGAGTAGAGACTCATGTAGCGGTGGTCGCCCGCCATGCGGACGTTGTAGCGCAGTGCACGGCCAATCTGCCGAGACTTCAGATTCACGCCGAAACAGGCTCCGGCCGATACGCCTGTGGCGCAGGGAAACTCGATGCCATTTTCCATCAGGACGTCAAGCACACCGGAGGTGAAGAGCCCACGCATACCGCCGCCCTCCATCACGAGACCCACATTGTGATTGCATTGTGTTTGTTCCATCGTTTCGATTTTTCCGAGCGCGAAGATAGCCCGTTTTCCGCAAATTGCCAAGTTTTGACAGCAAAAATTTGATTAGTGGAAAATAATCCGTATCTTTGCGCGCAAGATTTAAAAACAATGAAACGATCGACCTCTGTCTTGTTGGGTATCGGCCTATGCCTCATTCTGGCTGCCGTCGGCTCGGCAATCTTTCTATATCGCACTATCAATCAAGTGGATTGGGCCAAACAGTCGGCCTGGATTTACGTCCGTCAGGGCGACTCTTTGCAGGACGTTCTCGACCAGTTGGAGGCTACGGGCGGCGATGTGAACAGCGCCGGATTCCGTTCTTTGAGCCTCTACTATGGGCTTGAGAAGGCCATTGGCCAACATTCCGGCGCCTATTATGTCAAGGCTGGAGCATCGGCCAAGACCGTCATCTCGAAAATCGTGCGCCGACAGCAGGATCCTGTCAGGCTGACTTTCATCGGCACGCGCACGGTCGAGGAACTCGCTGGTCGTATCGCGGAGGTTGTTGAGGCCGATTCCGTGCAGGTGCTCGATGCCATGCGTGACCCTGATTTCCTTGCCGAGTGTGGCTGTGATGTGGCCAATGTGGGGAGTATCTTCCTGCCCGATACCTACGAGGTCTATTGGACCATAGCGCCCGAAAAACTGGTGCGCCGCCTGTTGGCCGAGTACCATAAATTCTGGACCGACGAGCGAAGGGCATTGGCCAATGCCCTTCGGCTCTCCCCGCTGCAGGTCAGTGTCATCTGCAGCATCGCTGAGGAGGAGACGGCCGACCGCCAGGAACGTGCTGTCGTCGCGCGCCTCTACTGGAACCGTCTGCAGAAGGGGATGCCGCTCCAGGCCGACCCGACGGTGAAATTCGCGTTGGGAGACTTCATGCTGCGGCGTATCCTGAACCGGCATCTCAAGGTCGATTCTCCCTACAACACCTATCGTCGCGCAGGCCTGCCGCCCGGTCCCATCCGCATAGTGGAGAAGGCTACCATCGACGCCTTCCTGCACAGCGCACCGCACAAGTATCTCTACATGTGTGCCAAGGAGGATTTTTCCGGTCGACACAACTTTGCGACCAATCTCATTGAACATCAGCGCAATGCGGCAAAATATCACAAGGCATTGAAGGCGAACGGATTCTGAAACTCACAGACAACTGACCGATACTTATAACCATATACAATGAAACGACATTTCCTTATCGCACTATTGGCCATAATCACAAGCGGGTTGTTGGCCAATGGTTTTCGTCACCAGTCCGGTTCGGATCTGCGTGTGAGCCGCATCGAATGGCAGGAGCCTGTCATCCGCACTGCGCTCGAACTGCTGGGCCGCGACGTGCGCAGTGTGTTGGGCGACACCGTCCGCGAGGTGCGCAAGAATGCGGAAATCTGCCTCTCCATCGACCCCGAATCGCTTGAAAACCGCGCACAGGCCTTCCATATTGAGGTTCGCCGCGGCCGCCTCTGTGTGACGGGAAGCGATGCACACGGCCTGGCCTATGGCATCCTTGAGATCAGCCGTCTCCTGGGCGTTTCGCCGTGGGAGTGGTGGGCCGATGTCACTCCGGAAAAACGTGATGAGCTGTTTGTGGCCGATGCCTATCGGACAACCCAGTCTCCGTCGGTCGAATATCGCGGCATCTTCATCAACGATGAGGATTGGGGCATGATGCCGTGGAGTGGCCAGACCTACGAACCCGAGTGCGGCCGCGGTGTCATTGGCCCTAAAACCAATAGCCGGATTTTCGAGCTTCTGCTGCGCTTGCGGGCCAATTATTTTTGGCCTGCCATGCACGAGTGTACGCAGCCGTTCTTCCTCACTGAAGGCAATCGTGAGGTGGCCGAGCGTTACGGTATCTACATCGGTGGTTCTCATTGTGAGCCAATGGCTTGCAGCCCGGCAGGAGAGTGGCGTAGGCGCGGTACGGGGGACTACGATTATGTCCACAACAGCGCTAGTGTGCAGGACTTTTGGCGCTCCCGTCTGCGTGAGGTTAAGGGACAGCCCATCGTCTATACGCTCGGAATGCGCGGTGTGCACGATGGCCGGATGCAGGGTGCCAAGACCTTGGATGAGCAGCGTGAAACTTTGCAGCGCATTCTGGACGACCAGCGCACCATGCTTTCGGCCGAATTGGGCAGTGACATTGGCCAAATTCCACAAGTCTTTGTCCCATACAAGGAGGTGCTCGACATCTATAACAGCGGCCTGCGTGTGCCCGACGATGTCTGCCTCATGTGGTGTGATGATAACTATGGATATATCAACCATTTTCCGACCTCGGAGGAACGTGCCCGAAGCGGTGGAAATGGCGTCTATTACCACGTCTCCTATTGGGGCCGCCCGCACGATTATCTTTGGTTGGGCACCTTCTCGCCGAACCTCCTCTTTCAGCAGATGCACACCGCCTATGACAACGGCATTCAGCGCATTTGGGTGCTCAATGTGGGCGATATAAAACCTGCTGAATATCAGATAGAACTATTCCTTGATATGGCGTGGAACATTGGCCAATGCACCGAACTCGGACCTTCACGTCACCTGCGTAATTTTCTTGCGCGGACTTTCGGTGATTTTGTGGCCGATGACCTGGCTCGCGCTCTCGAACGCAGCTATGTGTTGGCCTTCGACTGCAAGCCTGAATTCCTGGGCCATACGCGCGTCGAGGAGCGTGATCCGGCCTTCAAGATTGTCACTGACATGCCATGGAGTGAGTCTTTCATCCGCCAGCGCATTGCGACCTACGACTCTTTGTCCGATGCCGTCGAGAGCCTTGCTGTGCACATTCCCGCAACGCTCCAGGATGCTTATTTCCAGCTCGTGAAATATCCCGTCCAGGCTGCTGCCCAGATGAACCGGAAAATGCTCTTCGGCCAACTCGCCCGTCATGGCCTTTCCGATTGGCATCTGAGTGACGCCGCCTATGACAGTATTCAGAGTCTCACCGCGCTGTATAACAACGGAATACACAATTCTGCCAAGTGGCGTGGAATTATGGATGCCGCGCCCCGCAAACTGCCCGTTTTTGCCCCGTTGGAACACCGCTCGGACAGCACCCTTCTGCCTGCCGAATCGACCCCCGTATTTCATTGGAAAAGTGATGGCCAATGGACCCCATTGGACTCCCTCCTCTCGCTCGATTTTGTCTTGTCCGATGTGGCCGACAGCCTCCTCGTCATCGTCGATTTCCTGCCTGCCCATCCGCTCAACAACCAGCACCTGCGATTCTCCATTGGCCTTGATAACCACCCGCTCCAGACACGCGATATCCGCACAAAAGGCCGCAGCGAAGAGTGGAAGAAAAACGTCTTGACCAACCGAAGCCGTCAGGAATTTCTGTTCTTGGCCAATGGCATTGGACAACATCATTTGACACTAAAACCGTTGGACGAGCCACTTTTTGTGCGAGAAATCACCATTAAAACTGCTCGATAGCATAAAATCAAGACGCAAAAAGGCCAAAATATTAGATTTTTACATTAAATATTTGGAGATTGATACGAAAATCGGTATCTTTGCGCAAAGTTATTCGAATAAATTTAACATGCCAGATATTTCTGAACGCGGTAAGCAGATGCCATTGTCTCCTATCCGCAAACTTGTGCCATTGGCCAACGCAGCCAAGGCCCGTGGAGTGAAAGTTTACCACCTCAACATCGGCCAACCAGATTTACGTACAATGCAAGCTGGTCTAGACTCTCTGAAGAAAATCGACCGCGAAATTCTGGAGTACTCGCCATCGGAAGGTATCAAGTCACTTCGCGAAAAATTGTTGGGATACTATCGCCGCTTCAAAATCAATGTCGATTTGGAGGATATTATCGTCACGACTGGCGGCTCGGAAGCTGTGCTTTTTGCCTTCATGTCGTGCCTTAATCCTGGCGATGAACTGATTGTCCCGGAACCGGCCTACGCCAACTACATGTCGTTCGCTATCGTAGCCGGAGCTGTCATCAAGAGCATTCCGACCAGCATCGACGAAGGTTTCGCCCTCCCGCCTATGGAGGCATTCGAACAGCTGATTACGCCACGCACCAAAGGTATCTTGATTTGTAATCCGAATAACCCTACCGGCTATCTCTATACGCAAAAGGAGATGAACCAGCTGCGTGACATCGTCAAGAAACACGATCTTTTCCTTTTTTCGGACGAAGTGTACCGCGAGTTCTGCTATACTGGCGCACCATATATTTCAGCTTGTCATTTGGCCGGCATCGAGCAGAACGTCATCCTCATCGATTCTGTGTCCAAGCGATATTCCGAGACGGGCATCCGTGTCGGTTCCATTGTAACCAAGAATGCATCTGTCCGCCAGAACATCATGAAGTTCTGTCAGGCACGCCTTTCTCCACCGCTTTTGGGTCAGATTGTGGCCGAGGCCTCTATTGACGCCGATCCCGAATACATGCTTGATACCTACAACGAGTATGTCGAACGGCGTAAATATCTGATTGATGGCCTGAACCGCATCGATGGTGTCTATTCGCCCATCCCGATGGGAGCCTTCTATACGATGGTGAAGTTGCCTGTCGATGATGCCGAGAAGTTCTGCACCTGGTGCTTGAGCGACTTCGAGTTTGAGGGCTGTACCGTCATGATGGCTCCTGGTAACGGATTCTACGTCACGCCGGGCAAGGGCAAAAACGAGGTGCGTATGGCCTATGTCCTGAACAAGGATGACTTGAAGCACGCGCTGATAGTCTTGCAGAAGGCACTTTCGGTCTATCAGGCCACAGTGATGCAAAAAGCAGATTAAACCCGCCTCCCGCCAGAGGCAAAGAGTTCCACCACAATGTCGGCAGCCTATTTTCTTGCAAAAAGAATCTTCTTCTCAAGGGGCAACGACACGCAGCGAGTGTCACCGCCTGCCATACGCATAGCCATCGCAGGCATAGCCATCGGATTGGCCGTCATGATGCTTACCGTAGCGATTGTGGTCGGATTCAAACACGAAATCCGCAACAAGGTGTCCGACCTTGGAGGACACATCCAGGTGCAGGCTCTTTCGTCCAATGCGTCGTTTGACAAGCAGCCCATCTGCTGCAGCGACTCGATGCTTGAAAATCTGGCTGCGATGGCCAATGTCGCGCATGTCGAGACCTTTATCACCAAGCCCGCCGTCATCAAGACGGACAAGGACTTCCTCTCGGTCGTGGTGAAGAGTTCCGCCGAAGTGGCCGAACGTGAGATTGTTGTGAGCGAGACCATTGGCCGAAAACTAAAACTCGAAGTGGGCGACCGCGTACAGGTCTTTTTCGTCCAGAACAAGAATCTGGAACAGAGCCTGAGTTATGGCAGGACCGATGCCTCGGTCAAGGTGCGAAACCTGACGGTGGGCGGTATGTACCAGTCGCATTACAGCCAGTATGACGAACAGGTTATCTTGGGAAATTACCAGCTGCTGCAACAGATCGGCGATTGGGACGAAGATATGGCCAGCGGCATTGAGATCAAGTTGGCCAACGTCGAGGCTCTCGAAGATAGCTACGATGCCTTGAGCCGGAAAGTCAGTCTGACGCAGGACAGGCGCGGAACGCAATTGGCCATCCAGACGTTCGAACAGCGCAACCCGCAGATTTTCGGTTGGCTGGAACTATTGGACATAAACGTCCTGGTCATTTTGGCCTTGATGGTGGTCGTATCCACCTTCACGATGGTCAGCGGCCTTCTGATTATCATCTTGGAGCGCACGCGTATGATTGGCCAACTGAAGGCCTTGGGATGTACCAACGCGCAACTGCGTACTACGTTCCTTTATATAGCACTTCTGCTCACCTTGCAGGGACTGTTTTGGGGCAATGTCATCGGAATTGGTCTCTGTGTCATTCAGGCCGTATGGCATCCATTGGCCCTGGACCCGGAAAACTACTATCTGGAGTGGGTGCCGATAGACATCTCATGGTGGCAGGTGCTGATGCTCAATGTGGGTACGTTGCTCATCACAATGCTGATGCTGCTTGTTCCATCGGCACTCGTGTCAAGAATTTCACCTGGCAGAATCCTCTCTGCCGACTGAAATAACCAAACAAACGTAAAATAATTTTCATATACATTAACCATTTAATCAACTCTATCAAAATGAAATCCAGTATTAAAAATTGCTTTTACCTGATGGGTATGTTAGCAGTTGGACTGACCACTAGCTGTTCGCCGACTGAAACCACACCAAAGGAGACGGATTCCGACTTGCGCTATTATGTCGAGAATCTGCCATTTGAAATCGGAGCAATTGCTCGTCCAAGGATTGACTCTTACGTTCAGCTGCTGACCGACTTCGGCGGCGTGGGCGATGGCATTACGGACAACACCGAGGCATTTGCCAAGGGTATGAAGGCCGTTTCAAAGATGGGCGGTGGTACACTGCGTATTCCTCACGGCGTGTGGTTGACTGGCCCAATCGTATTTGAAGACAACGTGAACCTCGAATTGACCGATGGCGCCGTTATCTACTTCTCAGGCAACTTTGACGATTATCCGATTGTCGATTGCTATTTCGAAGGTCTGAAGACCCGTCGTTGCCAGTCGCCTATCAGCGCAAAGGGCAAGAAGAACATCTCGATTACCGGTTTCGGTACGATTGATGGTCACGGTGACGCATGGCGTTGGATCCGTCGCAGTAAGTTGACTGAAGGCCAATGGAAAGAGTCCCAGCAGAGTGGTGGCGTTGTCGGCGTCATCGACGGCTCGGAAATCTGGGCTCCCTCACAGGCAATCCTTGATGCTCTCCGTAAGGCCAACATGAACGTTGTCCAGTGCGAAAACGAAGAGGAATGGCACAAGTATCGTGACTTCCTCCGTCCAGTATTGCTCGACTTAGACAGCTGCCAGAACGTGCTCATCGAGCAGGTCTGCTTCCAGAACTCTCCAGCCTGGTGCTTGCACCCATTCCGTTGTGAGAATGTCGTCATCAGCGATATTCTGGTGGTCAATCCTTGGTTCAGCCAGAACGGTGATGGCCTTGACCTCGAATCATGCAACAACGTGCTTATCATCAACTCTAAGTTTGATGTGGGTGATGACGCCATCTGCTTGAAGAGTGGTAAGGATGAGGATGGCCGTTCACTGAACACTCCATGTCAGAATGTGGTAGTTGACGGTTGCTCGGTTTACCATGGTCACGGCGGTTTCGTCGTAGGTAGTGAGATGTCAAGTAGTGTCAAGAACATCTGCGTACGTAACTGTACGTTCTTGGGTACTGACGTAGGTCTGCGTTTTAAGTCAAAGCGTGGTCGTGGCGGTTGCGTAGGCAATATCTTCATCGACAACATCAACATGATTGGCATCGAAACAGACTGTATCCTGTTCGACTTGAACTATTCAGGTCTGTCGGCTTCTGAGGAGCGTGCACTGCACATCAAGAAGGATATTTCTCTTGACAACGTTCCTCCGGTTGACGAGACAACTCCACAGTTCAAGGACATCTACATCAGCAATGTTACCTGCAAGGGTTGCGAGCGTGCGATGTACTTCAATGGTCTGCCTGAGATGCCTATCACCAACATCAATATCAAGAACGCAACCATTACGTCGGATATCGGTCTGGTGGTCAACCATTCAGAGAAGATCAACATCGACAATGTTCAGTTGACCTTGCCTGAAGGCGAACCTGATTACACTACATTCAACATTAAGGATCTCGTAGTTAACGGCGATACGATTCGCAATAACTAATAGCTAATGAAGAATAAGCTTTTTCTGGCGATGTTGGCAGGGTTAAACCTGCCCATCGCCTTTACTAATATTTCAGCACAGACGCTGACTGTAACGCTCTCGAATCCGAATAAAGTGGCATTGGCCGATGCCCCAATCTGTATTGCCGTGCCCGAAGGTGCGGACTACAAGAGCGCAAAAGTGATGATTGACGGCAAGGAGATTCCCTGCCAGATGGACGATCTGGACGAAGACGGCCGGAAGGAGGAACTGGCATTCGTTGTGGACATCGCCAGAAAGGGCAAGTTGACGGCGCAGATTACCTTCTCGACCGAAGAGGGGAACATTGGCCAATATCCCAAGCGCACACACGCGCAGATGTGGTTCAAGGACAATGACAAATCGCGCTCGTACACAGAGAAACAGCACATCGCGACCGATACCGTTTCGGAACGGGTCGACAATATGTATTCGAAGATGATGCACCACGGGCCGGCATTCGAGAACGAGAAGGTGGCCTACCGCGTCTATTTCGACTGCAAGCAGAGCACCGACTTGTACGGCAAGCGTGTGCCGCAGCTGGAGTTGGCCGATGGATTGTGGTACAGCAGTGAGGTGCCTGCGCTTGTCAAGGAGCGGAACTTCGGCGATGACATCATCCTGGTCGGTCAGACTATCAGCCTCGGAACTTTGCGCGGATGGGACGATTCGAAAGATGACCCGGAATATGTCAAGAAGCAGTCGGCTGGCAAGCTGATGGACCCGTGTATGGTGATGATCAAGCCGTTTGAATACCGACAGGCGCATATTATGGCCAAGGGACCTGTGCGTACCGTGGTTGACATGAATGTCGAAGGTTGGGAGTACAAGGGCCGCAAACTCAACTTGAAGAGCCGCTACATCCTCTATGCCGGCAACCGCGAGTGTCAGATTGAGCAGTACGTTTCGTCGGCCGATGGAAAGGGCGAAGACTTGTCGGCTATGGAATTTGTGACGGGTGTGATGAAGGTCGGTATCTTCAACACGGATTCTGTGGCATTGGCCGGAATCCACTACATGAAGGATGATAAGGGCCTCTGCGCCTCGTATGGAAAGGATTGGCCGGATGGCAACCACAAGCTGTATCCGCAGATGTCGGCAGCGGCATTGGCCGTAAGCATCCCAACCAGCTACGTGACGCGTACGATTGACCGCAAGGAGCAGATTCTCTACGGCATCCATCCGGACAAACAGAACAAGATCGCCTACCGGATGGCCTATTGCGCGCCGGACAAGGAGGGTCCACAACTCACGGAGAAACCTTGGTCACCAACGAGTTGGTTCGAGTGGTGCAAGCAGTGGAACAAGGTGAAGCCGATTGTGGTAAAAGTGAAGAAGTAAGAATTTAACTATAAGATTTTTGGCCGATGGAGACCTACAAGCTATACGAAAATAATCCGAACACGCGGATTTTATCGGACATCGCCGATGTGATACGCCATGGCGGAATCGTCATCTATCCCACCGATTCGGTCTATGCCATCGGCTGTGATGCCTTGAACCAACATGCGGTCGAGAAAATCTACCAGTACCGTAAGGAGGAGGCCAAGGCATCGAACCTCTCCATCATCTGTAAGGACATCAGCCAGGCCGACGAATACACCAAGATATCAAAAGAGCAGTTCAAGTTGATGCACCGTAACTTGCCTGGTCCGTTCACTTTCATCCTGGAAGCCGGACTGAAGCTGCCCAAGGTGTTTCGTAGCCGCAAGACGGTGGGCATCCGTATCCCGAACAACCGTATCCTGCAGGCATTGTTGGAGGAATTGGACAATCCGATTCTGACCACATCGCTCAAGGTGCCAGTCGAGGAGGACAGCGATGATGCCATCAGCTATATGACTGACCCGTTCCTCATCGAAGAGACGTTTCAGAATCAGGCCGATATCCTGATAGATGGCGGCTACGGGGAGGAAATGCCGTCGACTGTCGTTGACCTTTCGGACGACGAGGTGAAAATCCTGCGCCAGGGTGCAGGAATCCTTGAAAGATAAATGATATACCCACAGAATTTTGAAGAAAAATTAGGATTTGACAAAATCCGACAGATGCTCCGGGACAACACATTGTGCGGTCTCGGAGTTGCGCGTGTTGACGGTATGCAGTTCATGGCCGACAGACGTGCCCTCGAACGGGAGCTTGCCTTGGCGCGCGAGATGATGCTGGTGCGGCAGGATGGATTGAGGCCCATGCCCACCGATTGTTTCTATGACATGACCGAGCCGTTGCAGCGTATCCGCGTCGTGGGTACCTTCATGGAGGCGTCCGAACTGTTTGCGTTGCGAAGGTCATTGGCCACAATCGAATCGCTCGTGAGATATTTTCGGCCGATGGAGGGTGTGGCCAATGTCCATCCGCTCATCAGTGGGGCGGCCGAGACGGTTGCGACGTTCCCCGACATCGTGCGACGCATCGACCAGACACTTACGCCCAATGGCGAAATCCGTGACAACGCGTCCCCGACATTGGCCGAAATCCGCCACGAACTCAGTTCGACCATCAATGGCATTTCGCGGATGCTGAACCACATCCTGCGCAGTGCACAGAGCGAGGGCCTGGTCGAGAAGGATGTGACGCCCGCCATGCGTGACGGCCGATTGGTCATCCCCATCCCGCCGTCGTCGAAACGCAAACTGCGTGGCATCGTGCACGACGAATCGGCCACGGGAAAGACGCTCTATGTCGAGCCGGCCGAGGTGGTCGATGCGAACAACCGCATCCGCGAGCTGGAGGCCGACGAGCGGCAGGAAATCGTGCGGATTTTAACGGCATTGGCCAATGAAATCCGTCCCGCACTGCCCGATATGCTGCCGAGTTACGATTTCCTGGGACTCATTGATTTCCTGCACGCCAAGGCTCGATTGGCCGAAAGCATAGAGGGCTGCATCCCCACTTTTTCGCCCGATGGCGCGACCGATTGGGTGCAGGCGCGGCATCCGCTGCTCTTCATCCGTTACCGGCGTGAGGGCAAGAGTGTAGTGCCATTGGACATCCTCCTGGACCACCGCAAGCAGCGTATCGTGTTGATTTCTGGCCCGAATGCCGGTGGCAAGTCGGTCTGTCTGGAGTCATTGGGCCTCATCCAATACATGCTGCAATGCGGATTGGCCGTTCCGATGAAAGACAATTCGCGCGTCACTGTCTATGACAACATCTTCATTGATATCGGCGACGAACAGAGCATCGACAATGACCTTTCGACCTATTCATCGCACCTTCAGAACATGAAGTTCTTTGTGCGCAACGCCAACAGCCGCACCCTGCTGCTCATCGACGAGTTCGGTTCGGGAACGGAACCACAGATAGGCGGAGCCATCGCGCAGGCGCTGTTGGGCAAGTTCAATGAGGTGAGGGCCAATGGCGTTATCACGACCCACTTCACCAATCTGAAGCTCTTTGCCGATGAGACCGAGGGTATTGTCAACGGCGCCATGCTCTACGACCGCAGCAAGATGCGTCCGCTGTTCCGGCTGGAGGTGGGACGGCCTGGTTCATCGTTCGCCATCGAGATTGCGCACAAGATCGGCCTGCCCAACGACGTGATTGACGAGGCCAAGCGTATTGTCGGCACCGACTACGTGAACATGGACAAGTATCTGCAGGACATCTCGCGGGACAAGCGCTACTGGGAGCAGAAACGCGAGAAAATCCACCAGCAGGAGAAGGCGTTGGAGCAGAAGCTGTCCGACTACGACGAGAAGAGTGCCGAGCTGAAGAGCCGCAGGCAGGAGGTCATGCAGAAGGCGCGCGAAGAGGCATCGGCCCTGATGAAAGAGGCCAATGCCCGTATCGAACGCACCATCAAGGAAATCAAGGAGGCGCAGGCCGAGAAGGAGGCAACGCGCAAGATCCGCGAGGAGCACGCTCGGTTTGTCGAGAAGCGGATTGCCGAGAAAAAGGCATTGGCCAACACCCAGAAACCGACAAGGAATGAGTCTGTTCCGGCCAATGGAGCATCGGCCAAAAGCCTCGACGTGGGCGGCTTGGTGCGCATCAAGGGGCAGGCGACCGTGGGCGAAATCCTTGCCATCGACGGCAAGAAAGTGCAGGTGGCGTTCGGCATGATACGCAGCACGATTGACAGCTCGCGCCTCGAAATGGTCTCGAAAAACCAACTGAAGAAAGGCGAATCGGCCGACAAGATAGCGCAGTTCGCCAATGCACTTAGTTCGACAGGACGCGGCAGCGGGACTTCGTCGGTCGATGTGATGAGTGAGAAGCGAAAGAATTTCAAGACGGAGCTCGACGTGCGCGGCATGAGGGCCGATGAGGCATTGCAGGCTGTGATGTATTTTCTCGATGATGCGCAGCTGCTTGGGGCCGATGAGGTGCGTATCCTGCACGGTACGGGAACCGGCGCCCTGCGCGTCGCCATCCGCCAGTATCTTGCCACGCGCGCCTGCGTGCAGAGTTTCCGTGACGAACATGTGCAGTTCGGCGGTGCGGGCATCACCGTGGTCGAGATGCTTTAGAGACTTGGGACATTGGCCAATGCCCCAATACAACAAAATAAGGATGTCTCTCATCGCGAGAGGCATCCTTGCCGTATATATGTATAATGAATAGTGGGTTCTTGTCAGAGCATGAAGAGAATCATCATCTGGGCAGCAAGTACGCGCAGGAACATCGAGAGTGGATAGACCGTTGCATAACCCACAGCCACATTGTCGCCCACGTTCTCCTGGGAATTGGCGAAGGCGAGGGCAGGAGGATTGGTCGATGCGCCTGAAAGTAGGCCGATGAGCGTGCCGTAGTTCACCTTGAGCAGTGTCTTGCCTACAAATCCGCAGATGAGCAACGGAACGACGGTGATGATTGCGCCATAGGCCACCCAACTCAGACCTCCATGATTGACCAGCGTCTCTACAAAGCCCGAGCCGGCTTGCAGACCCACGCAGGCGAGGAACAGCGAGATGCCGATTTCGCGAATCATCAGGTTGGCGCTCGTCGTGGTGTAGGTCACGACCTTCAGCCTTGGGCCGAAGTGGTTGATGAGAATCGAGACAATGAGCGGACCACCGGCCAGACCCAGTTTGACGGGCTGTGGAATGCCGGGAATATGAATCGGGATGCTGCCCAGGAGACAGCCCAGAGCGATACCGGCAAAGATGGCCACCAGATTCGGCTCGTCCAGCTTCTTGATGGAATTGCCTAGGATTTTCTCCATTGCGGCTACTGCCTTCTCATCGCCCACGACCGTGACGATATCGCCCAGTTGGAGGAGCGTCTCGGGTGTGGCCGAGATTTCGATGCCGGCGCGGCGGATACGTGTGATGTTCACGCCCATATAGCGGTCAAATTCCAGTTTGCCCAGCGCTACACCGTTCAGTTTGCGTTTCGAGATGCGGATTTTCTTGTTGATGAGTTTGCCTGAAGTCTTGGCCTCAATCACCTCCTCGGTCTTTTCGGGTTGTGGGGTTATGGCCAATGCCTTGCGGTAGAAGACCTGTTTCAGCACGATGAACGACAGGATGCATCCCACGACACCCAGCGGATAGGCCACGGCATAGCCCTGGGCGATGCTTGACGGATCATTGCCGGTCGCATCGGAAAACGCCTGCTGCGCGGCACCCAAGCCGGGCGTGTTGGTTACGGCACCCGACATGATACCAACCATTGTCGGTGCATCGGTCCCCGTGATTTCAGTGAGCAGGATGGTGACTCCCACGCCGCACAGGACGAGCAGTGCCGCCAGAAAATTCAGCTTTACACCGCCCGCGCGGAAGCTGGAGAAGAAGCTGGGGCCCACCTGCATGCCTATCGAATAGACAAACAGGATCAGACCGAACTCTTTCATGAAGTGGAGGATTTCCTTGTCGAGCGTATAACCGAAGTGGGAAAAGACGATTCCCACGAATAGAATCCACGTTACGCCCAGTGAAACGCCGAACAATTTGTATCGGCCCAGAATCTTACCCAACGCAATGACTGCGCTCAGGATAAGGATAGAAAGTGCGATTGTCATTATTTCTTAAGCCATTTTTGTGCGCGGATTTTCACCGCATCCGATTGGATCAGCAGTTGGATGAATTCTTCGGCCGAACGCTTCCTGTAGGCCTTCTTCAGTGTGAGGACGCAGCCCTTCATCTGAGTGTCCGATGCCATGAGCGGCACAGCTTTCAGTCCCCCTTTCTGGTAGAGCGTCGCCTCCGATAGGACGGTGAGCATCCTCGTCGTGCGCACAATGTCAAGCAGGCCGTTCACATCATTGATTTCGACCTGAATGTTCAGTTTGTTGTTTTCTTGAGGAAAGGCGCGGTCGAAGGCCGAACGGGCTTGAGTCTCGCGCGTCGGCATGGCCAGATGGTGCGGACGCAGGTCTTCGATGCTGAATGATTCGTTGTTGGCCAATGGATGTCCTTCGCTTAAAATGACCGACAGATGATCATCGAAGAGCTCACGCGCGTCGATTTCATCGTCGGTCGTGTTGGGGCGAAAGCAAAGCACAAAATCCAGTTCGGCATGTTTCAGCCTTTCGAACAGGTTGCTCATTGTGCCACAAGCGATATTGAGCTTTACGCCAGGGAATTGCTTGGAAAAGGCTTGCACAGCCTCAGTCAAGACAGGTTGAAATGAATAGGTTGTGCCAATGTTGAGCTCGCCAGTCAGCATCTGTTTTAAGTCACTGATGCGGGTCAGGCAGTTCTCGGCGTCCTGCAGCGTCACCTTCGCGATGGGCAGCAGGTGCTGGCCGCTTTCGGTGAGGCTCACGCTGTGGCTGTCTCGGTCAAAGAGCTTGACATCCAGCTCCTCCTCCAGTTGACGGATTTGTTGCGAGAGTGTGCTCTGGGTGACATAGAGCGCGCGTGCAGCCTCGGAAAAGTTAAGAACTTCGGCCGTTTTTACGAAATATCTGAGCTGTCGGAGTTCCATTGGCAGTGAAAAAAGTTATTCGTTATATTTATTGTAGTGGCCAATGCCATCGGCCTCGGCAGAGTTTTGGTTCTGCTGCTTGGTGAGATGGTCGATGAGGCGGAGGAATGCTGCAGTAGCAAGGCAGCTGACAATGATGAAAAGCAGTTTCATAATACTTACATTTAACAAATTTGGGTTAGACTTTTTTGCGTCTTTTTCTTTCTTTTGACGGCGCAAAGGTACGGCCAATTTGTCGCTCTTGCAAGTATTGTTTCGTGTTTGTTTCTATAGTGGCTATCGGCAAAATCGATAGCAGCGTCATTCCTTGAGGCAGATTTCCTCGATATTATAGCGCGGACGGGCCTTCACTTCCAGATAGATTTTGCCGATGTATTCGCCCACAATGCCGATGCTGAGCAGTACGGAACCTCCTATGAACCAGAGAGATAGCAGGAGCGATGACCAGCCGGGGACAGCTGTGCCATTGGCCAACGAAACTATCACATAGCCCAGCATGATGACTGAAATCAGAATGAAGGCGAGGCCAATGTAAATTATCATGCGGACGGGTGCTACGCTGAACGAAGTGATGCCATCGATTGCAAAATTTATCATTTTGCTGAGCGGATATTTGCTCTCGCCGGCGAATCTTTCGGCCCTGTCGTAATAGACTTGGGCGGTCTTGTAGCCGATGAGCGGAACGATGCCGCGCAGGAAGAGGTTGCGTTCGCGGTATTGGCCCAGCTGCTCGACCGCGCGACGGCTCATCAGCCGGAAGTCGGCGTGGTTATAGACTGAGCGCACGCCCCACCAGCGCATCAGGTGGTAGAAACCCAGCGCTGTGTTGCGCTTGAACCAGGTGTCGGTCGTCCGTTCGCGGCGCACGCCATAGACGATGTCGTTGCCCTCGGCGAAGAGTGTGACCATCTCCGGGATGACGTTGATGTCGTCCTGGAGGTCGGCGTCAATCGAGATAATGGCATCGGCCAATGTCCTTGCCGTATCGAGTCCCGCCATGAGCGCGTTCTGGTGGCCGACGTTGCCCGCCAGCTTCACGCCGCACACGTAGGGCAGCGTCTTGTGCAGCGAGGCGATGAGCGGCCAGGTCTGGTCACTCGAACCGTCGTTTACGAAGAGGATGGTGCTGTGCTGTGGGTCAATCTGCTTGGCATCGGCCATCTGATTCATCAGGGCGACCAGCCGGCGTGCGGTTTCGTTCAGGACCTGCTCCTCGTTATAGCAGGGGACAACTATCGAAAGTGTAGTCATGTGTTGGTTTCGTTTTATTGAGGCATTGGCCAATGCCCTTTAATACGTGAATGAGCTACCGCCGACGAATTCGCGCATGATGGACGTGGGCGGAATCTCCTTGTCGGGCACGGGGATGAAATAATGGATGAACTTCATCAGACGGTGTGCCTCGCTGTATTCGGGACAGTTTTTGGGGACTGCGGCCAATATCGGTTCCGCGTGCAGTCGCAGGACAGCGAACTCGATGTTCAGTGCCGAGTTGAACATCGCATCGGCATTCTCCTGATAGGGATAGATCCATTTCTCCTCACCCTCGCAGACCGATGGCCACTGGGCGATGGTCTCGCGCGCTGTAAATGCCCCCTTGTTGTAGTCGCGGATGATGCGACGCAAGAGTCGGTTGTCTCGCGTCGGAATCCAGTTGTGGTCGTCAAGCGAGATGGCAGTGAGCGTCGAGATATAGACCTTATATTTGAATTCGTCGGGGATTTGGGCCGTGAGTGTCGGGTTCAACGCGTGGATTCCCTCGATGAGCAGGATCTTGCCTTCGCCCAATTGCAGCCGTTTGCCGTTGTATTCGCGTTGGCCGGTCTTGAAATTATACTCTGGGATTTCGACTTTCTTGCCCTCCAATAGTGCTTTCAGGTCACGTTCCATGGTCTCGCTATCGACAGCCTTGATGTTCTCGAAATCGTATCGGCCGTCAGGAAACTTCGGCGTATCGACGCGGTTGACGAAGTAGTCATCGGTCGAAAACGAAATCGGCTTCAATCCACAGGCCAACAGCTGGATGGAGAGTCGCTTACAGAAGGTCGTCTTGCCCGAGCTGGATGGTCCAGTGATGAGCACGAGCCGCACGGGATTCTCCTTTTGGCGGTAGCGTGCGTTGATTTCTTCGGCTATCTGGACTATTTTCTTCTCCTGCAATGCCTCACTCACCTTGATCAGCGTCGATGCGTTGCCGTGCAGGCAGGCCTGGTTGACCGCACCGACATTCTGCAGACCCATGATGATGTTCCATCGGACATTCTCGGCAAAGACCTCGAACGTCTTCGGTTGTGGTTCGATTGGGGCCAATTGCTCCGGATTGTGGCGGTCGGGCACGCGAAGCAGCATTCCCTGCTGGTACTTCTCGATGCCGAAGACTTTCAGATAGCCGGCCGATGGCACCAGCGCGCCGTAATAGAAATCGACCGTGTCGCCCAAGGTGTAATAGTCCGTGTAGATTTGGCCGCTGGTCTCCAGTAGGCGTGCCTTGTCGTTCAGCCCTCGGTCGCGGAAGATGCGTACGGCCTCCTCCGTGATGGATTCCGTGCGCCGGAACGGCATGTCGAGGTCGATGATTTCCTGCATCCGGTCCTTGATGCGCTGCACGTCATCGGCCGATGCAAATTGGCCATCAGCCTTCTTGAAATTACAGAAATAGCCGTGCGAAATCGGATGCTCCATGTACAGACGGCTGTCGGGAAAAACGTCCTGCGTGGCCTTGTAGAGCACGAAACACAGCGAGCGGATGTAGGTGCGGAAGCCCGAATTGTCGCGTACATCGACAAATTCCACATCGCGGTTCTGCCACAGGCGGAACTTCAGCCCCTGGGAGGCATTGTTCACCTTGGCCGAAATGACAGGATAGGGAAAATCGAGGTCAAATGACTGAAAAACTTCCAACAAGGAGACTCCCTCGTTGAAAGTTTTCGTTAGACCATTGTTTTTACAACGTATCTGTAGCATGTTGGAATTTTTTTGAAAAATTCAAGTTGGTAGTTAATAGTTGTTAGTTATTTTTGGCCAATGATAATCGTGAAATGGCTGATAACTAATAACTATTAACTTGCAAATAAAATTTACCGAGGCAAATTTTATTTGTATTCATCCCACGCCTTGATGGCCAGATCGTCGAGCGAAATGGTGGTGAAGGCGTTGATGAAGGCCGATGCCAAGCGGTCGTTGGTCAACAACGGCACGTTGAAGTCGATTGATGCACGACGGATCTTGTAGCCATTGGACAACTCGCCCGAAGTAAGATTCTTCGGAATGTTGATCACCATATCGACCTCCTTGTTGCGCACCATATCGAGGGCCTGAGGCTGCATCTCTTCCGATGGCCAATAGACGTGTTCGCCAGGGATGTTGTTCTCAACCAGGTAGCGGTAAGAACCGCCCGTAGCATAGAGCTTGTAGCCGGCATCGGCCAACTGCTTGCATGGAGTAAGCAATTGAGCCTTCTGCTTGGCGTTGCCCGAGCTGATCAGGATACCCTTTTCCTTGTTCGGAACACGGAGTCCGACAGAAAGCATCGACTTGAGGATGGCGCAGTTGACATCGTCGCCCAAGCAACCAACTTCACCCGTCGAAGACATATCGACGCCCAATACAGGGTCGGCCTTCTGGAGTCGGCTGAACGAGAATTGCGAGGCCTTGATACCTACGTAGTCGAGGTCAAACTCGGTCTTGGTAGGACGCTCGTAAGGTACGCCCATCATGATCTTGGAGGCCAACTCGATGAGGTTGAGCTTCAAAACCTTGCTGACGAATGGGAACGAACGCGAAGCACGGAGGTTGCACTCGATGACCATGATGTCGTTCTCGCGGGCCATGAACTGGATGTTGAATGGACCGGAGATGTGCAACTCGGCGGCAATCTTCTTGGCAACCTTCTTGATACGGCGCATGGTCTCGTAGTAGAGCTTCTGTGGTGGGAACTGGATCGTGGCATCGCCCGAGTGTACACCGGCAAACTCGACGTGCTCCGAGATGGCGTATGCTACAATCTCGCCCTTGTCGGCCACGGCATCCATCTCGATCTCCTTGGCGCCTTCGATGAAGCGGGAAATGACCACTGGGTGCTTCTGTGACACGTTGGCAGCCATCTGGAGGAAGCGAACCAACTCGTCTTGGTTGGAGCAGACGTTCATGGCAGCACCCGACAGTACGTACGAAGGCCGCACCAGTACTGGGAAGCCCACCTGCTTGATGAACTCATTGACGTCGTCCATGTTGGTCAACTCTTTCCATGCTGGCTGGACGACACCGATGCGGTCGCACATGCTCGAGAACTTCTGGCGGTCTTCGGCATTGTCAATATACTTGGCCTGCGTACCCAGGATAGGCACTTTCTGTTCGTCCAGACGCATGGCGAGGTTGTTTGGAATCTGACCACCCACCGAGAGGATGACACCGTGTGGCTTCTCTAGGTCGATGATGTCCATGACGCGCTCGAAAGTCAACTCGTCGAAGTAGAGACGGTCGCACATGTCGTAGTCGGTCGAGACGGTCTCCGGGTTGTAGTTGATCATGACCGAACGGTAGCCTTGGTTGCGTGCCGTGGTGAGGGCATTGACCGAACACCAGTCGAACTCGACGGACGAACCGATGCGGTAGGCACCAGAACCGAGTACGATAACTGCCTGACTGTGGATGTCGTCGGCCTTTGGTTCGGGGAAGTCGATGTCGTCGGCCACACCGTTGTAGGTGAGGTAGAGGTAGTTGGTCTGTGCAGGGAATTCGCCGGCCAATGTGTCAATCTGCTTGACCACCGGCACGATGCCCAACTTCTTACGTTGAGCACGGACGCGCAGAATCTCCTCTTCTGCCTCCTCGGCCATCTCACCCTTCAGCAGGGCACGGCCAATCTGGAAGTCGGAGAAGCCTTTCTGCTTGGCTTCGAGCAACAACTGGGCAGGCACATCCTCCACCTTGCTGTATTGCTGCAGTTCGTTGTCGGTATCGACGATGCCCTTGAGTTTCTCCAGGAACCACTTGTCAATCTTCGTGAGGTCGTGTATCTGGTCAACGGTATAGCCGGCCTTCATGGCCTTGCTGATGACGAAGATGCGCTTGTCGGTTGGTTCGTGCAATGCCTTGTCGATGTCGGACACCTGCAAAACCTTGTTCTCCAGGAAGCCGTGCATACCTTGTCCAATCATGCGCAGGCCCTTCTGGATGGCCTCTTCGAAGGTGCGGCCGATGGCCATGACCTCACCTACCGACTTCATGCTCGAACCGAGTTCGCGGTCCACGCCCTGGAACTTACCCAAGTCCCAACGAGGAATCTTGCAGACGATATAGTCGAGGGCAGGTTCGAAGAATGCCGAAGTAGTCTTGGTGACAGAGTTTTTGAGTTCAAAGAGACCATAACCCAAGCCCAACTTGGCAGCTACGAAGGCGAGCGGATAACCGGTAGCCTTTGAGGCCAATGCTGAAGAACGTGACAGACGGGCGTTTACCTCGATGACACGATAGTCCTCGCTGTTCGGGTCGTAGGCATATTGCACATTACACTCTCCGACAATGCCGATGTGGCGGATAATCTTGATAGAGAGTTCGCGCAACTTGTGGTAGTCGCGGTTGCTGAGGGTCTGCGAAGGAGCCACGACGATGGACTCGCCAGTGTGGATGCCCAGCGGGTCGAAGTTCTCCATGTTACAGACGGTGATACAGTTGTCGTACTTATCGCGCACCACCTCATATTCCACCTCTTTCCAACCCTTGAGCGACTTCTCGACCAAGATCTGAGGAGAGAAGGAGAGGGCCTTGTTGCCAATGACCTCCAGTTCCTCCTCGTTGTCGCAGAAGCCTGAACCCAGTCCGCCGAGGGCGTAAGCCGCACGGATGATGACGGGGTAGCCCAGGTCGGCTGCAGCCTTGCGAGCCTCGTCGAGGGTGTTGCAGGCGTGGCTCTTGATGGTGTTGACGTTGATCTCATCGAGTTTCTCGACGAAGAGTTCGCGGTCCTCGGTGTCCATGATAGCCTGCACGGGAGTACCCAACACCTTGACGTTGTATTTCTCCAACACACCGCTCTGGTAGAGGGCGACGCCGCAGTTCAGGGCGGTCTGACCACCGAAGCTCAACAGGATGCCGTCAGGACGTTCCTTGGCGATGACCTTCTCGACGAAGAAGGGGGTCACGGGCAGGAAATAGACGCGGTCGGCCACGCCTTCCGAGGTCTGCACGGTGGATTTTTAGCGCACCGGAACCCAACAACAATACTTTCTTTATATTCGAATTGATCATGATTTCTTGATTTTGAATTTGTTTTCCATCGTTGCCGATGAAACGGTTTTGCACTTACAGAAGGTTGAAGAACTCGCCGAAGATGAACTCCGTGTCAGTTGGGCCGGACGATGCCTCGGGGTGGAACTGGGCCGAGAACCAGGGCTTCGACTTGTGGCGGATACCCTCGTTCGAACCGTCGTTCATGTTGATGAAGAGTGGTTCCCAATCGGCAGGGATGGTGGCATTGTCAACTGCAAAGCCGTGGTTCTGGCTGGTGATGAAGCATTGGGTCGTGGGCTTGCCATTCTCGTAACGCTGTACTGGCTGGTTGTGCCCGCGATGGCCATATTTCAGTTTCTTGACCTCTGCACCTGCGGCCAATGAGAGAATCTGGTTACCCATGCAGATGCCGTAGATGGGTTTGCCCGACTTCATGAACTCCTTGACGTGCTCGACTGTCTTGCCGCACAGGTTTGGGTCGCCAGGACCATTGGATATAAACAGACCATCGAAAGTTTCGCCCATGTTGTTGAAGTCGTAGTCCCATGGCACCATCGTGACGGTGACATCGTAGCGCAACAGGCAACGGATGATGTTCTGCTTCACGCCCATATCGACCAGGCAGACTTTCTTCTTGCCGTTGCCGAAGTGCTTGACCTCTTTGGTCGAGACGATTGCCACCTGATTGGTCAGGTTCGGGTCTTCAAATTCGATATCCTCGCCGCCGTCGAACACAATCTTGCCCTTCATCGAGCCTTTCTCGCGCAGGATTTTGGTCAGCTCACGGGTGTCGATGCCCTCGATGCCGACAATCTGCTCGGCCTTCAGCCAGTCGGCCAATGACTTGTCGGCGTTCCAGTGGCTGTACTGCTTCGAGTAGTCGCTTACGACAAGTGCGCGAACGTGAATCTTTTCCGACTCATAAAAACAAGAAAGCCCGTTCGCATCATGAGACGCTGCCGGGACACCATAGTTTCCGACCAACGGAAACGTAGTAACAAGAATCTGACCGCTGTAGCTTGGATCGGTGAGACTTTCGGGATAACCCATCATGGCTGTGTTGAAAACAACCTCTCCGTTGACGGGTTTTTCAAAACCGAAACTGTAGCCATGAAATACATGACCGTCATCAAGGATCAGCGAAACTGCCTTTTCGTTTTGCATTGCCTGTTATTATATTTTTGAGTTATTTTGTGTTCCGTTCAGTCGCGCTTGGTTTCTTGGCCAATGTCCTTCGCTCGCACCGTTTGGCGCCCGAAATCTGCCGCGTCATGACCGAGGTCACTTTAAATTTGCGCAAAGATAAGGGGATTTTCCCAATCCGCCAAATTTATGCTGTTTTTTGAGGGAAAACGGTGGAAAAAATCAAGCGCGTCGGCTGAAATGTAATTTTCGGTTGCAATTTGACAGATACAGAAAGAGCTGTCTCCGTAGTCGGAAACAGCTCTCTGATAGTGATTATTTTACTTCCCATTCGTAGAGGCCACAAGAGGCGTCGTCCGGCTGGGTGACTTCGAGGCGGACGCCCGTTGTCGTAACCTGCTTGAACTGAACGGTATTGGCCACACCCTTCTTGATCGGGTAATTGGCCACACCCTCTACGGGACGCCATGCGCCGTCGTATGCCTTGTAAAGGATGCGCCAGCTCTTCGGCACGCGGCAACGACCCCATGGTGAATCGTCAAACCAATAGACGGTACAGGTCTGTATTGGAGTTGCCTGTGAGAAGTTGTATTCGATGAATTCCGTGCCGCCCTTCTTCGGATCCCAGTTGTAATATGGAATACTGCGGTCGTTTTCGTCCTTCGGGAGGAGACGGTCGTTGATGGCGCTGATTGAGCTGACCTTGTGCGATGCGTGTACGGTCGAGCGTGAGGCCAATGTCGCTGGCATCACAGGGCTGGTGGCACGCAGCTGCTGAGGCAGCCAGACGGTCATCGAGCCGGGACCGCGGTGGTTCCATGCGTAATATGGAATGAGGTTCAGCTGTACGGAACGAGACTGAAGCTCGCCTCGGGCGTTGAAGAGCAGCACCTGGGCATCGGTCGTGAGGGTGGTCACCTTATATTTCTCGAGCAGGGTCTTCTCGCCCGTCGTGAATTTCGGTGATTGGTTCAACAGGATGTTGCGTACGTCGAACGACGGATTGTCGGCGAACTCGGCGCAGTAAACCAATGGACCGCACTCAACGCTCACACGACCCTGGTCGGCCTCAACCTTGGCATTGGCCTTGACCACGCGTGGCTCCATATCCATGATGAGCTCGATCTTGTCGTTGGCGCGCCAGTCGAACTTGAGGGTGACGTAGCCGAATTTGTCAACGGTGACAGGAACCTGCTTCTCGTTGTATTTGACGACGAAGTTCGGACGCTTGTCATCGACATATTCGTAGAGGTCCGATGGAACGACCTGGTTGCGAACCCAACCCGGGATGCGCAACTTGACATTGGCGCCACCGCGAGCCTTACGCAGGAAAATCTTCACATAACCGCTGAACGGATAGTCGGTGACCTCTTCAATCTCGAAGGTGCGTCCGTTGACCTTGAATTCGGCCGTATTGCTGACGTAGAGGTTGAAATAGAGGTCATTCTCGCGTACGGCATAGAGGTAGCCGGGCAGCGATGGGATGAAACGGCAGATGTTCGACGGGCAGCAGGCACAACCGAACCATGGCTGGCGCTGGTGTTGGCCAATGCTCTCCAATGGGTTGGGGTAGAAGAAGTTGCCTCCGTCCAGGCTGACGCCTGCCAGCAGACCGTTGTAGAGCGTGCGCTCCAGCACGTCGTAGTATTTCGAGTCGCCGCGCAGGAGGAACTGGCGGTAGTTGAAATATACGTTGCCGATGGCGGCGCAGGTCTCGCAGTAGGCCGACATGTTCGGCAGGTCATAGTTCTCGCCGAATGCCTCGCCGTTGCTGGTCGAGCCGATACCGCCGGTGATGTAGAGTTTCTTGCTCACGATGTTGTCCCAGATGCGGTCGATGGCCTTCACGTAGTTGACATCGGCAGTGAGGGCGCCCACATCGGCCATGCCCGAATACATGTAGGTGGCGCGTACGGCATGACCTACGGCCTCGCTCTGCTCCGTGACAGGCTGGTGGGCCTGGCTGTAGGCGTCGGTGCGAGCGGTGCGTCCGCGCTTGTCGAGGAAGAACTTGGCCTCGGCCAGATACTTCTTGTCACCCGTGACGAGGAAGAGCTTGGCCAATGCCATTTCTGCAATCTGGTGGCCCGGAACGCGGATCTGCTGGTTCTGGCCAGGGCCGATTTCGCGGCATACGCAGTCGGCATAGGCGCGGGCAATCTTCAGGAAGTTGTCCTTGCCCGTAGCCTGATAGTGGGCGATGGCGCCCTCGACCATGTGGCCCAGGTTGTAGAACTCATGGCTCAGCTCCTCGACCTTCTCCCAGCGGCGTGAGCCGACCCACTTGTGCGGGTTGTTGGGGTTCATGGTGCGGGCGGTGTTGAGGTATCCGTCCGGCTCTTGGGCCGATGCCACGATGGCGATGACCGAATCCATGTATTGTGTGGCCGACACGACATCGACGCGGCCCTGGCGCTGGATTTTCAGCTTGAGCAGCGGGTAGGTCTGCAGGAGGTACGAGCAGCCCTCGATGGTCTTATAGACATCTGTATCGTCGAACGAGAATCCGCGCACCTGCACTGTGTCCGAGCCTTGGCCCTTCAGCTGCTTGGCGGCGAGTTCGAAATTGCGGTAACGTCCAGTCTCTTCACACTTTGAGAAGGCCAATGGTACTGTCACTTCACGGCTTGCTTCCAGGCGCTGTCCCCAAAATGTGCCTGGAGTAATCTTTACCTCGGTAAACGGAATCGGGGTAATGGGATAGTTGTTTTGCGCCAGACAGCTGCCGGCGGCAAAAGCCATTAGTAAAAGGATTTTTCTCATTTTTATAATAGATTATAGTCTGAGCAATTATACATCTGAATGATAATCGTCCGTCAGGATGGCCGGTACATAATAGGCCGAATTTCAGCGGCGAAGTTAAAGAAAAATTTTGACATACAATGAAGATTGGCCATAAAAAAGTGAAAAAAAGTGTTTTGAGGCGGCAATTTGGCCATATTTAGGCAATTGTAATGTCCATTTGCACAGCCATTTCGGTGCATTGCGCAGGCCGTGATCGTTTCTTTGGCCGATGGCGTTGCCCCGCGAGTCCTGTCGTGGCCGATGGGCTTGGCATTGGCCGAAAGGATATGGAGTCGCACTGGGCAAAATGGGGCAATATTTCGTGGAATCGCTGAAAAAACGGAAACTTTTTTGGATTTTCGGATTTTTCTCGCTACATTTGCGGCTGCAAGATCCTGTTATGCGCCAAGGGCCGGAATCGGGACATTGGCCACAACCCGAAAAGTGGAAAATACTTTTAACTAACCTAATATTAACCTAAAAAATTATTGCAGTATGTTTCAGAAAACTGTACTCTGCCTTCTGGCAGGTTCCATCCTTGTGATGGGTCTCGGTTCGTGCTCGTCGATGAGCAACACCACCAAGGGAACGTTGATCGGCTCGGGCGCAGGTGCCGCTGTAGGTGCCGGCGTGGGTGCGCTGATCGGTAAGAATGCCAAGGGAACCATCATCGGTGCCGCTGTGGGTACCGCCGTAGGTGCGACCACGGGTGCCATCATCGGCAAGCAGATGGACAAGAAGGCCGCTGCGTTGAAGGCCGCTATGGCCGAGCAGGCTGCCGTCGAGACCGTCGAGGATTCTCAGGGTCTGACCGCCATCAAGGTTACGTTTGACGCCGACATGAGCTTTGCCAAGAACTCTTCAACCCTCTCGGCCAGCGCCAAGACCGCTCTCCAGAAGTTCGCCAGCAACATGACCAGCGAGGATATGGTGAATACCGCCATCGTCGTCAAGGGTCACACCGATTCGTCTGGCGGCGACAAGATCAACCAGCCTCTGTCAGAGAAGCGTGCCGCATCGGTCGGCAGTGTCCTGAAGAGCAACGGCATCTCATCGGCCCGCATCACCGAATACGGTATGGCTTCAAGCGAGCCCAAGACCGACAATGCCGCCGATGCAGCCAACCGCCGTGTCGAGGTTTATGTCCTCGCTACCGACGCTATGGTCAAGCAGTACGCCCAGTAATTGCATCGGCCAATAACCACAAGATTTCCTCTCTCCGGCACACGCTGGAGGGAGGCTTTTTTTTTCTAGGCCAATGGCGTTGCCAAATCCGTCTCGTCGCCCGAAGGTCCTATGAAGGTTCTATGAAGCCATCAATGTGCGGATTTTGGGGCATTAGACAAGAAGTCAAGAAAAATGGAACATATTTGCCAATAGTTCATAAAATGGGCCGAAAACTGTAAATAATTGGCATAATTAGAGGTCGTTTCCAAAGAAATTGTTTATCTTTGTAGCCCGAAATGTCTAATCCGTATGAAGGAAGGAAACTTGAATTTCGACGAGTATATCCGCCAAGGAGAACCCTCACAGAGGGAAAAGGCTGGATATTGGCAGACGGCTATAGGACTTCAGGCTGTAGATGGCTTGAAGGTATCGAGCTATCTGCAAAATACGGCGTGTCGGCATGGAGATATTACGATAGATGAGGCGCGTGAACTCGTTAATCAATACTATATTACGAAGACGGCGCACGATGCTAATGATGATGACAAAGAAGAGGCAGACCGTGTTTCATCGAACATAGTGAAAGTATTGTCAAGCCAGACCTTCGATTTCAGCGCAGGTGGCTATCAGTCAGTTCATCGTCGTGTATTTGAGGGTGTGATGAAACATGCTGGGGAATTCCGTAAATACGACATTACAAAAAAGGAGTGGGAATCTTACCGCCTAAAATATATTGCTATTCACAACAACTCTAATATCTGCAAACATCTGCAAACAAGTGAAAAATAGGCAATTTCAAAGATTTAAATAAACTTAATTGAATTGAGATTTTTTCGGGATTTATGGGAACATTTATGGGAAATGTTTTATCTTTGCAACACGAAATCATAAAAACAATTGCAGAAGATGAAAGTTTCCACTTATCTCAAACCCATCAAGCGGAACAAATCCAAAACCCCATCTGCCTATATCGGCTTCCGTGTCCGTGACAGGCAGGTGGACATAAAGGTTCAGTCCGATGTTGTGGTAAATCCAGACCTCTGGAACAACGAGATCTCCAGCTATAAGCGCACCCGACTTGTTCCCAAGGAGGAACAGAAACGTATGCAGGACTTTGTGAGTGCTGTGACATCTCTTGCTATGGACTCCTTTGACGAGAAAGCCGACAGCGCATGGCTGAAAGGGATTGTCGAAACCTGCCTCAATCATGGAGGCAAGGATGACAATAGGGAAAAGAAAAGGCTTTCCCTTGTTGAGTTGTATGAGCAGTTTCTCACAGACCATTTCACGAGCAGGGGCAGCATCGTCAATGCCAAAGCGACCTACAAGAAACTGCAAAGGTTCCAGCAATACAAACGTGAGGTGGACGGCATCACCGATTACACCCTGTATGCAGAGAGCATAACCAGCGAAGAGATAATGGAGTTCCGCTCCTACTTCATTAAGGAGCATACCCACTATAAGGAGCATCGCGACTTCTACGCTCAATTCGACATAGAGAGCCATCCACCCAAGGAACTTTCCAACACAACCATCGTCAATACAATGAACATGCTGCGCATCTTCCTAAAGTGGTGCATCAGCAAAGGCATCTCGGAGAACTATTCCTATAGGAAGATAACGTTTCCCAATGCCGTGCATGGCGACCCGTTCTTCCTTACCTTGGAGGAGCGTGACAGAATCTATGATGCAGAATTGTCCGACAATCCTCGTCTCGCCCTTGTTCGTGATGTCTTCATGTTCCAGTCTCTGACTGGATGTCGAGTGAGCGACCTTTACAGCTTCACCTACGAGAACATTTCCGACAACACGCTTTCCTATATTCCCTATAAGACCAAGGGCAAGGTGACCAAGACTCTGCATGTTCCATTGAACGGCAAGGCGCAGGCTCTTCTTGCCAAATATCACTGGGATGGGAATAGGAAGCAGCCCATCTTCCCATTCCCACCCAAGCAGTTCTACAGCAGGAGCATCCAGCCGTTGTTGAAAGCCATCGGCATCGACCGCATCGTGCATGTCTATGACACCACGACCAGTGAGACGGTAGCCAAGCATCTCTATGAGGTGGCTACCACCCATACGGCAAGGAAGACCTTCATCGCCAATCTCTATTGCAAGGTGGCAGACCCAGAGCTGATAAGTTCAATGACTGGTCACACCGACAGTAGCCGTTCCTTCCGCAGGTACAGAACCATCGATAACGATATACGCAAAAATCTAATGGACTTAATCAAATAGACACATATCATCATGAAAGTAACAGCATTCATTAGACCAAACTCCATGACCGTCGGCAAGAACAATGTTTCTTCCCAGACACATGTGTATTTCCGCGTCCGTGATGTGGGCGTTGACATCAAGGCTGTAAGTGAACTCTCCATCAATCCTAACCATTGGAGTGCAGAACGGCAAGGCTACAAGCCCCGTGTGTCGCTAGTGCCTGAGAAAAAACAGAATGCCTTCGACAAGGACGTGCAGTTCATCCTCCACCTTATCTCGGAGCAGTACTACCGTGGAGCTGATGGTAATTGGCTTAAAATATTAATACAAGAGTACCATCATCCAAACATCAACCGCTTGCAGGGCAAGACAGGCGAGGCTTATAGCGTACTCTATCAATGCCAGCAGTACCTCGCCAACCATCCGATGTCAGAATCAAGCCAGAAACGCCATACCGACAGCGTGAAAAAACTAGAACGTTACGAGAGATTCCAGCGAGAGGTTATGCACAAGCGAGGTTTTTCGCTCCGCATTGACACCATGACCACAGAAGACCTTCATGCCTATCATGAGTTTCTGGAGAAGGAGCATGAATACGTGTATATGTTTCCTGCATTCTATCAAGATATGAAAACCAGCTCCATTCCACGTGAGCGTGCCGAGAACAGCCTAAACCGTGTGTTCAGCCGTCTCCGCACTGTGTTCAACTGGTGCATCAAAAATGGGCTGACCACCAACAACCCATTCGCCAACTACGAACTTGGCAGACAGGTGTTCGGCGACCCGTTCTATCTCACATTGGAGGAGCGAGACAAGGTGTACGATGCAGACCTGTCCGATTATGCCCCTTCCCTCTCTGTCTATCGGGACATCTTTATCTTCCAGTGTATGATAGGTTGTCGTGTGGGTGACTTGAAGAAACTGACACGGGACAATATCGTGGACGGAGCCATTGAATACATACCAACAAAGACGCGCCGTATCAAGCCCCGACTGGTACGTATTCCCATCGTTGAGAAAACACAGGCAATTATTGACCGCTACAGCGACCTGAAGGATTCCATCGTTCCGAAAATCAGCTATGGCTACTATAACAAGATGATCAAGCAAATCCTGAAAATAGTCGGTATCGACCGCACTGTTATAGACCTCGACCCGAAAACTCGCGAACCACGTATGCGACCGCTCTATGAAGCAGCATCCACGCACACGGCAAGAAAGACCTTCATAGCCAACCTCTACAAGAAAGTGAAAGACCCCGAACTGGTCGCTGCCATGTCGGGACATTCTGAAGGTAGCCGTGCCTTTGCCCGTTATCGTCAGATTGACGACGAGATGAAGCGTGAGATTGTGGAACTGATAGATTAAACCTCTACATTATTGTATATATGGCACACAAACAAACAGACAATACACGGTTTGAACAGTTCAAGCAGGAAGTGCTTGCATGGAAGGAAGAACATCGGGATGAGTATAACCGCTTTTCCCGAATGATGGCAGAAAGTGACGGCATGGAGTTCGTCATGCTCTACAGGTTCTGTTCTCAATTTCTCCCTACTTATGCGAAGGAATGGAAGAACCAATGGAACGGTGATGGAACAATGGACTTTGTCAAGTTCGACAACAAGGTTCAGACATCTAAACTTGCCAAGCTATGGGTAGATAGGTTTCACTATCACAAGGAGGATATGACAGCCAACCTTGTGCTCAGTTGGATGCTCTTCGGCAGGAGCTATGAAACGATGGTCACGCTTCTTGAAGTATATGCAAACGACGAGAAGAATGGACGAATCATACGAACTATCTGTGCCAAGACTATCAAATACATCATATCCTCCAGTATCAAGTCGGGCTACCGCACACAAGATCAATGGGACGAGTTTCTGTCAGAGTCGCAAATGCTGAAAGACAAGGATGCTACAGGTTGGGCGATGAAGGGCATAACCAAGAATGTAGAGGCAGAAGCCGTAAATCAAGAAGAGTCTGAGGAACTGCTCAATGTTTCAGAAGAGACTCCGTCATCAGCGGAAGAGCAGCCCCAAGAAACTCCTCCGCTATTGTCAGACTTTCTTTTCTGTGACAACAAGGAGCATGTCCTGCAAGTCATCCACGACTATTTCCTTGTCAAGAGTCTTGCAAAGAACATGGCGTACGTCAACATTGCCATGCTGAAGATGGGCATTCTCCGTGAATACCACGATGAAAAGACATTCTATCAGGCTTTGGTGAACCAATACCCCGACATCACATTCAAGGCTCTTCGTTCCTACCGTGATGCCAGACAGAAGCTGATGGATGCAGCTGGTGTCCGCTTCATATATGAAATCGGCAGCGATGCTGCTGAGGTTGAGTATGTCAGAAACATGATAGAACAGGCCAGTAGTTCCGAAAAACACAATTGAGCCATAGACATTCGGACAGAAATCAAGCCTTCTTCATTGCCATCGGATTGCCCTTTTTGCTACGGCAAATAGTGCAATCCGTTTTATTTCAGAGACTTTTGAAATCGTTATACCTTTGCACCGTCCAATCCGACACCCTGCGGAAAGGACGGTGCTTCTTTTTGGTGCTGTCGGGAGAAGTCACCCAGGGTACAAGTGACGGCTATGTTCAATTTAACATAGATTCGAAATGGATTTACAAAGTATCGTAGAAGCAGGTGGACACGTTAAGTTGGAAGTGTCACCATGTGACCTCATGCATTTTGCGGAGGTTCTTATAGAGAAGGCACAAGCCATCAAGGAAAAGGAAATGAACAGCCACTTGGATGAGGACGAACAGTTCCTCTCCTCCGAAGAGGTATGTCAGATGTACGAGCGTGCGGAGGATGAAAGCGTAACTGGCTACTGCCGAAGGAAACGTAATGAGGATTCCCGTATTGACAAACAACCTAAATCTTATGGCGTATGACAGAGACCGCACTCAATATCGTCAATATGGTTCGGGCACAGGCAAGCCATGTGCCTGAATCAGGACTGCCATTGGATGCTTTTCCAGCCAAGGTGCAGGAAATCATTCTCGACCTTGCCAGTGAGGAAAGTTTCTCAGTGGAATATGCTGCCATTGCCCTGTTATCCGCTGTAGCAACCGCCATTGGCAACTCACATCACATCCGCATCAAGGGCGCATGGACAAGCAGCCCATGCCTGTACATCATCCTTGTTGGTCATCCTGGGCAAGGCAAGACACCTCCATTGGACTTTGCCTACAAGCCCATTCTGGATTATGACTATTATCTGTTCTGCAAGTTCAAGGAAGATTATGAGCGTTACACGGCACGGCAGTCAGAGAAAGGCAAGGATGACCTACCCGATGCAGCAGAAAAGCCAGTCCTTATACAGACCATTTTGTCTGACTTCACCCCAGAGGCGATGATGAAGCTGCACAATGACAACCAGCGAGGCATCGTCATCCTCGTTGATGAGATCATGGGCATGTTCAACTCTATCAACCGCTACAGTGACAATCCGCTCATCACCCAGTTGCTCACCGCCTACAGCGGAAAGCAACTAAAGGTGAGCCGATGCAACAATCCTATCCCAGCCATCATCCGCAATCCTTGCATCAGCATCATTGGCACGACGCAGACACAAAGGATTGTCGAGTTCTTCACTAAAGAGAACGTGTCCAGTGGACTGGTTGACCGTTTTCTGTTCGTATTTCCCAAGGAGCAGCGTCCACCAATATGGGTATCTGAGAATAATAACATCGGAATGCCGACAATGGCAAAAACATCTACTGCCTTGCGTTGGAAGGAAATCATTGACAAACTGCTCTTGTTGGAATGTCCGATGACAGAAGACGGAAAATCGT
>CACZAY010000009.1 GCA_902779265.1 uncultured Bacteroidales bacterium
CAAAGTCACTTTTCGGCCGATTTTCGCTATATTTGCAACGCTATTTTGTGTAAAATTCCAACCCGACACATCCCGATGAAGCAGTCCATCCAGCTGTTACGCAACGCACTCTCGCCGCTCTACGACCCGCGCGAGACACAGGCCATCGTCCGCCTCGTCATCGAAGAGGTCTGCGGCCTGACCTACACCGAATTCATCCTGCGCCAGGACGACATCCTGCCCGACGGACAGCGTGCCCGGCTGGCCCGTTGCGCCGAGTTGTTGGCCGATGGTATTCCCGTGCAGCAGGTACTGGGCTCGGCATGGTTCCGAGGCAGGCGTTTCAAGGTTTCGGCCGATGTCCTTATCCCGCGCCCTGAGACCGCAGAACTCGTTGACATCGTGATAGATAGGTTGATGGCCAATGCCGTTGACAAACCCATTGACAACCCCGTGGATAACCCTGTGGAAAGCGGTGTGGAAATGTCATTGGCCAATGTCCATAACCCTGTGGACAAGGCGGTGGAAAACACAGCTGGAAAACCTGTTGAAAAAGCGGGGGAAAGTGGTGGAAAAGTGGTGGAAAACCCCGTGGAAAACAGCTCGGCGACCCATGTTGACAACCTGGTGGAAAAGTCATCGGCTAACGTGGAAAACCCTATGGAAAACACCTTTGGAAAACCCATGGAAAAGGCGGTTTATAACCTGCTCGACATAGGCACCGGAAGCGGCTGCATCGCCCTCTCATTGGCCGCAGATATCCACCCCTCGTTCATAACTGCCGTTGACTTATCAACAGCGGCATTGGCCATCGCCCAAGAGAACGCCAAGACATTGGACATCAATAATATCCGTTTCGTCCAAGCCGACATCCTGCGCGAGGCGGACGCGGACTTTTCGACCGAGTTATCGACACCACTGCATGGAGTTATGAACAGCGGCGCATCGGCCACAGGAACGATGCTCTACGACGCCATCGTGAGCAATCCACCCTACATCTGCCGGCGCGAGGCTGTTGATATGTCGGCCAATGTCATTGACCACGAGCCCCACATGGCGCTTTTCGTGCCCGATGACGACCCGCTGCTCTTCTACCGGGCCATTGCCCGCTACGGTCTGCGCCACCTGCGCCCGGGCGGCGGCCTCTTTTTCGAAATCAATGCGGCCTATGGACGCGAGACGTGCGACCTGCTGCGCGACCTCGGCTACACGGCGGTCGAACTGCGGCAGGACATGGAGGGCCGCGACCGCTTCGCATTGGCCAAAAAACCTGAAAACCTCACAACCTTATAACCCCAACAATGACCTACGAACAAGCCTTGAACCGCGCTGCGGCCTATTGCAGCCGCGCCGAACGCGCCCCGCAAGATGTTGAACAGAAGTTGCGCGACTGGGAATTGGCCGACGCCGACGTCCTGCGCGTCATGGAGCGGTTGCGCGCGGAGCATTTTCTCGACGAGGCACGCTTCGTCCACGCCTTCATCAACGACAAGTTCACCTACGAGCGCTGGGGCCGCGTGAAAATCGCCTACTCCCTGCGGCAGAAGGGCATCACGGGCACATTGGTCCAGAATACGTTGGCCGATGTCATTGACGACGACGCCTATCTCGCGACATTGGCCGACCTGTTGCGCGGCAAGATGCGCGGCATGAAAACGCCATTGGCCCCGAACGACCGCGCAAAGCTCTACCGTTTCGCGGCGCAACGCGGCTTCGAGAGCAACGCCATTGGCCAAGCCCTCAACAGATTGAATGTGGCCGATGAAGATGACCTATGAGATGCCTGTGCTGCCATAAGGAACTGGTTGACGGCGAGGAGTTTGTCTGCCTGGACTGCCTGCTCACCTTCCCGCTTGTCGATTGCACCGACGAGCACAACCCGCTGTGGACACAACTGTCGGGTCAAGTCCCGTTTGAGCGCGCAACGCACCTGGGCTACTACCAGCCGGGCGACAACTTTTCACGCCTCATTGCGCAGGCAAAATACGACGACCGGCCGCAACACAACGCGTTCTTGGCCAATCTCCTGTGCGACCGGCTGGAGGGCAGCGGCTGGCCGTACGACGTGGATGTCATCGTGCCCGTACCCGTCCACTGGCGGCGCATCCTGCAACGTGGCTACAACCAGGTCTCGCCCATCGTGCGCACATTGGAGAAACGCTGGCATCTGCCCGTCATGAGCAACTGCCTGATGCGCTCACACTACACGATGTCGCAGGTTGGAATGGGGGCCAATGCCCGTCAGGACCACCAGCGCGCAGCCTTCACCCTGTGGCGGGGCAGCCGACTGAGGGGAAAGCATGTCCTGCTGGTCGATGACGTCTGCACGACAGGCTCGACACTGGTGGCCTGCGCCGCGCTGTTGCAGGAGATTGAGGGCGTGCGCGTCTCGGTGCTGACCCTCGCAAAGACATTCCGCATTTAGCAAAATCGCCGTTTTCGCCGGATTTTGGGCCGATTCCACCCTTTTAACGGCTCGCGCGTACGGGAAATCGGAAAAAAAAGTTATCTTTGCGCGATTTAAAATTTATTCTTATGAAAACAATCGAACGTCTCGTAGCCGAAAAGCTCATGGCCATCAAGGCCGTCAAGTTGCAACCCGCCAATCCCTTCACCTGGGCATCAGGCTGGCATTCACCCATCTATTGCGACAACCGCAAGACCCTCGCCTATCCCGAGGTGCGCACCATCATCAAGACCGGTCTGGTAAGCACCATCCAGCGCATGTACGGCGGCAAGATTGACGCCATCGCCGGCGTGGCCACGGGTGCCATTGCCCAGGGTGCGCTTGTGGCCGATGCCCTTGGCGTACCGTTCCTCTACGTGCGCAGCGCACCGAAGGACCACGGCATGGGCAACCTCATCGAGGGAGAGGTACACGAAGGCTGGAACGTCGTCGTCGTCGAGGACCTCATCTCCACCGGCATGTCGTCGCTCAAGGCTGTTGCTGCCCTGCGCGATGCCAAGGTCAACGTCCTGGGCATGGTGGCCATCTTCACCTACCAGTTCCCGCAGGCACAGCAGGCCTTTGCCGAGGCCAATGTCGAACTGACCACCCTGTCGAACTACACCGAACTCGTAGCCGAGGCCGCCGAGCTGAACTACATCAAGGCCGAGGAGATTGAGGTGCTCAAGCAGTGGCGCGCCAATCCGAGCGAGTGGGGAAAGTGATGGCCGATGTCATCCGCTGACCACATCATCCGATTCTTATTCTTGGCCAATGTTTTTGCCGGACAAAGACATTGGCCATAAAAACAATAAACAACAGAAACAATGAAAAAATTACTTGTCATGATCTTATCGGCCGCAGCCCTGACAGCCTGCAACAAGCCCGCTCCACTTGAGACGGGCATAGATACCCGCAACCTGGACACCACAGCTCGTCCCGGCGACGACTTTTTCCGCTACGCCACTGGCCACTGGATTGACCAGAACCCTCAGCCAGCCGCCTACCCGCGGTGGGGCAGCTTTACCAAACTGGGCGACGACAACGTCAACCAGCTGAGCGAACTGATCCAGGCCATCGCCGCCGACTCGGCCTATGAGACGGGCAGCATCCGCCAGAAAATCGGCGACCTCTACAAGCTCTATATGGACTCGACTCGCCGCAACGAGCTGGGCTGCCAGCCGGTGATGCCCTACCTCCAGAAGATCCAGGACTGCAAGACGCGCGAGGAGCTGCTCCAGTACGCCGCATCGGAGCGCGACGGCATCCTCTTCGGCATCGGGATCGGGGCCGATTCCAAGAACTCGGCCATGAACATCGTGGGCATCGGCCAAGCTGGTCTGAGCCTGGGCGACCGCGAGTATTACCTGAGCGATGACGAACGGCTCGTCGCCGTGCGTGAGGCCTTCAAGCAGCACGTCGTGAACCTCTACAAGCTCATCGGCCAAAGTGAAAAGGAGGCCACGCAGAAGATGCAGACCATCATGAAATATGAGACGGAATTGGCCAAGGCGCATTACTCCCGCGAACAGCTGCGCGACCCCGAGGCCAACTACCACAAGCTCACCATCGATGAGCTGAAGCAGCAGACGAACGGATTCGACTGGGCCAAGTTCCTCGTGTGGTACGGCTACGACCAGACGAACGAGGTGGATCTGGGTCAGCCGGAGCCTGTCGCCTATGCCTGCAAGCTGTTGATGACTGCGCCATTGGCCGACATCAAGACCATCTACGAGTTCCAGACCCTGAGCGGTGCATCGGCCTTCCTGAGCGATGACTTCACCGACGAGAACTTCCGCTTCAACCAGAGCCTGACCGGCGCCAAGGAGCAGAAGCCCCTGTGGAAGCGCGCCGTCAACTTTGTGGATGGCCGTCTGGGCCAGGCCGTCGGCCAGATGTATGTCGAAAAATACTTCCCGGCCGAGAACAAGGAGCGTATGCTCACGCTGGTCAAGAACCTGCAGAGCGCCCTGGGCGAGCGCATCATGGCCCAGGAATGGATGAGCGACAGCACGAAGCAGGTCGCCCTGGAGAAGCTCAGCACCTTCTACGTCAAGATCGGCTATCCGGACGTATGGGACGACTATTCGCCGCTCACCATCGACCCCAGCAAGAACCTGCTGGAGAACGTCTATAGCTGCCTGATCTTCGACTGGAACCTGGACAAGCAGAAGAACTACAACAAGCCGGTCAACCGCGACGAGTGGTTCATGACGCCCCAGACGGTCAATGCCTACTACAACCCGACCACCAACGAAATCTGCTTCCCTGCCGGCATCCTCCAGCCTCCGTTCTTCAATATGGCGGCCGATGACGCTGCCAACTACGGTGCGATCGGCGTGGTCATTGGCCATGAAATGACTCACGGATTCGATGACCAGGGCCGACAGTTCGACAAGGACGGCAACCTGCGCCAGTGGTGGGCCGATGCCGATGTCGAGGCATTCAAGGTTCCGGCCGAGAAATTGGCCAACTACTTCGACAGCCTGTATGTCCTGCCAGGCGTCCATGCCAACGGCCACCGCTGTCTGGGTGAGAATCTGGCCGACCACGGCGGTCTGAACATTGCGTTCCAGGCCTTCCAGAAGGCTACCCAGGGCCATCCGCTTGAAACCATCGACGGTCTCACGCCCGAACAGCGCTTCTTCCTGGCCTATGCCAACGTCTGGGCCGGCGTCAACACCGAGGAGGGCATCATGATGCTCAACACGGTCGATGCCCACGCCCTCAACTTCCACCGCGTCAACGGTGCCCTGCCGCACATCGAGGCCTGGTACAACGCCTTCAACATCCAACCGGGCGACAGCCTCTATCTCGCCCCCGAAGACCGCGTGAAGATCTGGTAATTTTTTGTTAAGGTTCTAAGGTTTTGAGGTTGTAAGGTTCTAAGGCGGGATTATCGCATTGGCCATAAACCTCAAAAACTTAGAATGATAGTTTAAGGTCCGAAAATCATAGTTGTAAAGCGGGATCTGAAACCACAAGACCTTACAACCTTAAAACCTAAATTATGGCTCGTTACGAAAGCAAAATAAAAATCGTCAATGCGCTCCAGGAGAGCGTCTATAACCGTTTCGCCGACCTCAGCACCCTTCAGGCGATGAAGGACAACATGCCGGCCGAGATGAAACAGCAGATCAAGGCCAAGCTCGAAGAGCAGGGTCAGGGCAAGGTGCAGGTGAGCAACTTCCAGTTCGACACCGACACCGCCCGGTTCAAGGTCAACGGCATGGATGCCTGCATCCGCATCGTGGAGCGCGAAGAGCCGAAGTGCGTCAAGTTCTCGGCCGACAATTCACCCGTGCCTGTCACCATCTGGATCCAGATGCTGCCCGAATCGGCCTACCAGACAAAAATCCGCGTAACGATGGATGTCGATATCCCATTCTACCTCCGTCCCATGGTGGGCAACAAGCTGGAGGGTGCGGCCGACATGATCGCCGAGGCATTGACCAAGATTCCGTACACCTCCATTTGAAGAGTAGAGGGTAAAGGGTAAAGAGTAGTGTAGTTTGTTGAAGCGGTCATAATATGGAAGCACCGGACTTCAGCAATTTCTATCGTCCCAAATTCCTCCCCTCGGGGAGGCAAGGAGGGGGTCATAATTAGTAATTTGTAATTTTTGCAAAATGAAATTGTGGGAAAAATCTGTCCAAGTGGACAAGGACATCGAGAAATACACCATCGGCCGCGACCGTGAAATGGACCTCTATCTGGCTCCGTTCGACGTGATGGGGTCGATGGCGCACATCACCATGCTGGAGAGCATCGGTCTGTTGACGTCCGATGAGCTGAAAGTGCTGTTGGCCGAGATGAAGAAAATCTACGCCGACGCCGAGGCCGGCAAGTTCGTGATCGAAGAGGGCATCGAAGACGTGCACAGCCAGGTCGAACTGCTCCTCACCCGCCGTCTGGGCGACATCGGCAAGAAAATCCACTCCGGCCGCAGCCGCAACGACCAGGTGCTCGTCGATCTGAAGCTCTACATGCGCCACGAACTGAAGGAAGTCACATTGGCCGTAAAGAGCCTTTTCGACATGCTCCAGAAGCAGAGCGAGCAGTACAAGAACGTCCTGATGCCGGGCTACACGCACCTGCAGGTGGCCATGCCGTCGTCGTTCGGCCTGTGGTTCGGCGCCTATGCCGAGAGTCTGGTTGATGACCTGATGGTGCTCCAGTCGGCCTATCGCGTAGTGAACCGCAATCCGCTCGGTTCGGCTGCCGGCTACGGTTCGTCGTTCCCGCTCAACCGCCAGATGACGACCGACCTCCTGGGCTTCGACTCGATGGACTACAACGTCGTCTATGCGCAGATGGGTCGCGGCAAGACCGAGCGTATCGTGGCACAAGCCCTGGGCGGCATCGCTGCCACGCTGTCGAAACTGGCATTCGACGCCTGCATGTTCTCAAGCCAGAACTTCGGCTTCATCAAGCTGCACGACGCCTTCACGACCGGCTCCAGCATCATGCCGCACAAGAAGAACCCCGACGTCTTCGAGCTGACGCGCGCCAAGTGCAACAAGATCCAGGCCGTGCCGCAGGAAATCATGATGATCTGCAACAACCTGCCATCGGGCTACTTCCGCGACCTGCAGATTATCAAAGAGGTCTTCCTGCCCACGTTCGACGAGCTGAAGGACATCCTGCGCATGGTCACGCTCATGATGGAGCACATCACGGTGAACGACCATATCCTGGACGACACGCGCTACGACCTGATGTTCTCGGTCGAGGAGGTGAACCGATTGGCCACCAACGGCATGCCTTTCCGCGACGCCTACAAGAAGGTGGGTCTCGACATCGAGGCAGGCAAGTTCACGCCCGTCAAGCAGGTCAACCACACGCACGAGGGCAGCATTGGCAACCTCTGCACCGCGCAGATTGCGGGCTTGATGGCCGATGTCCTCGCCGGATTCAACTTCCAGAAGGTCGATGAAGCAGTGGAACGTCTGGTGCGCTGACCTGCTGTTGTTGTGGTGCGCCACGGCTTCATGCCGCGACAGCGTGGGCGAAAGTCCCATCCCGGCCGGCTACGTGACCTATTCATGCACATTGGCCACGGTCAACGAAGTGATGGAGCAGGGCGCACCACAACCCTCAATCGAGGTGCAGGGCGGTTATGTCCGATGCTACGACCTGACGAAGCGCATGGGCAACGAGTCGTGGGGCACGGGCGGTCTGCTCCTGGTGCACGGCTACGAAGCGACGACATTCTACGCCTACGATCTGGCCTGTCCGAACTGCTACGCGACCTACGGCTCTTCGGCCTCGAAACTGCACCAGCTCGATATGGCCGATGACGGTCAGACCGCCATCTGTCCCGACTGCGAATCGGAATTCGGCGCCATCTTCTGGGGTTCGCCCGCACCGACCGCCGGTCCCGCCAACCAGAACAACTACGTGCTGCGCCAATACCGCGCCTCACTGGTGGGCGACAAACTGGTGGTGAGGAATTGAGAATGTGAATCCACAAAAAACTATCCAAAAACTTTAACTCAAATTTGTAACAAGAAACAGAAAACAATTTTTAGTTAACATATTTATTATAAACAATTAGCGTTTGCTACTATATTCGAGATGCTCCGAAAATTTGGCGATTAGAAAGAGCAACAAACTTAAGAATAAGTTCAGTGAACGTCTGCGCCTTGGGCGTGGACGGAACTTATTGAGTTTGTGGGTCACGCCAAATACCTCGGAGCATGATAAGGGAAGTTCACGCCCTTATTGTGTCCCGAGGTATCTATTTCTGTAGCGTGACCTGCATCATCGGTAAGTGGCTGAACGCGCAAAAGCAACGCCGATGAGTACAAACATCTCCAAACTTCATCGCGAAGATTTGTTGGACAAAATCCGACAGATTCGCACCTACATTGCCTCAGCCCAGCGAGACCAGAACACGGGCAACCTACTCCAGTATCTCGACGAACTCGTGAAAGACGTAAAGGGCAAGAAATACGGCCTCGTCTTCGAGCAGCACCGCGAGGCGATTGACGAAACGCTTGAAACGCATGTGCCCGTCCTGACTGAACAGCCCGACCTCTTCATCGACAACGGCGGACAGATGAATTTCCTTATCGAAGGCGACAACCTCGCTTCACTCCAACTCCTCGAGAAAACACACAAGGGCAAGATTGATGTCATTTACATCGATCCGCCGTATAATACGGGAAAGAAAGACGATTTTACGTATGACGATAAATCCATTGATGAAAATGACACATATATCCATAGCAAATGGTTATCTTTTATCCAGACTCGATTAATCAGTGCAAGAAAGCTTTTATCCAAAAGAGGAGTCATGGCCATTAGCATTGGATATCAAGAAATAAATGATCTGATGCTTTTGTGCAACGAAATTTTCGACTCTCGGCAAGTAACGAATGTCACAGTACAAACATCGGGTGGCAAACCAAATGGCGGTTTTACTTTGATGCACGAGTATTTAGTCTTTATAACTCCAAAAGACTTTACACCTAAAGCGATGACTTTTACAGGGGGAAATTCGCGAAGTCCATTTGAAGGTCTGACACTAAGTACATTCTATAAAACCAATAGGCCGAATCAGACATATCCTATTTTTATTGACAGGAAAACAAAGCATATAGTTGGCGTCGGGAAGACTCTTGCTGAACGAGTAAAAGATGGCTCATATATTGGAGAACTTGCAGACTTTAATTATGATTTTGACGAAGCGCCAGAAGGCACAGCTGCGTTATGGCCAATAAGCAATAAAGGAGCAGAGTGTGTATGGCGTCTTATTCCAGAACGCCTACTTTCAGATTGGGAAAAAGGGTATATTAAAGTAAGTGTCAATAAATCCAAGAATAACCCCAATGAGTACAGTTTACAATATTTGCCTGAAGGTGTTATACAAAAAATAGAAAGTGGCGAACTTTTGATTATCGGGAAGGAGGACAATATGCCGACTTTACTGCTCGGTGAAAATAAAACAGAAGGCAACGAAATCCCAACTATATGGACGGAAAAAGAATTCCATACAGTTAAAGGGACAACTGCCCTTAAAGAAATTTTCAAAACGAATGTATTTTCGTATCCCAAACCGCTTGAATTTATAATCGAAATCATAAAAGCAACCACCGCGAAACAATGTACTATCCTTGATTTCTTTGCCGGGTCAGGCACAACGGGGCAAGCTGTTATGGAGTTAAACTTGCAAGATGGCGGCAAACGCCGTTTCATTCTCTGCACCAACAACGAGAACAACATCTGTCGCGATGTGACCTACGAACGATTGAAAACCGTCATCACAGGCAAGCGCAAGGACGGCAGCGAATACTCGGAAAAATACCCTGCCTCGCTCAAATATTATAAAGTCGAGTTCGTCCCCATCACCGACAAAGTCTATTACGAATATGCCGACGAACTGCTGCAGCACGTGCGCGAATTGGTGGAACTCGAGAACGGCATCAACTTCACGGGCAACAGCGAGATAGCCATCGTGCTGACCGACGATGAGATGGCACAATTTGTTGACACACACAGTAGAGACGCGGCGCGCCACGTCTCTACAAAAACGCTGTACCGCGGCCACAACGTGCTGTTGTCAGCCGAACAGGAGGCGTTCATCGCAGCGCACGGCATACGCGTGAACATCATCCCCGATTATTATTACAACGAAATGACGAAATAAATTTTTCATCCATTCACCCGTAGAGACGCCATAATATGACGTCTCTACAGACCAACAAACATACAGACGTGGCACGCCACGTCTCTACAAAAAATAAAAAATATGCAATTATTAGATTTTCAGCTACATACAATTGGCAAACTGATGGAGGCGATGAACTCCACCAGGCGCGACATCATCTTGAAAAGCCCTACGGGCAGCGGCAAGACCATCATGCTCACGCACTTCATGGACGAGTATTGCAAAAGCGTTGCAAACACCGTTTTCATCTGGCTCACGCCGGGCAAGGGCGACCTCGAGGAACAGAGCAAGGCCAAGATGGACAAGTACATACACAATGCGCAGACCAAACTGCTTGCCGACGTGATGACGAGCGGATTCAGCGAAAACGACAGCTGCTTCATCAACTGGGAAAAACTGACCAAGAAGGGCAACAACGCCCTGAAGGAGGGCGAGCGCAAAAACTTCATCGAACACATCGAGACGGCACGCGACAACGGTCTGCAGTTCAAAATCATTGTCGATGAAAGCCATCAGAACGACAGCGTGAAAGCCAACGAAATTCTGCAATATTTCCAGACCGACAAGATTTTCCGCACCTCGGCGACACCGAAAAATTACAACAAGGATGCCGTTGAGTTCATCGAGGTGGACGAGGCCGACGTCGTTGCTTCGGGCCTGATAAAGAAGCTACTCGTCATCAACGAGGATTTTGCTCAAAATGAAAAGGTGGAAAACCAGATTGACTTCCTGCTCGAACGCGCATTGGCCAAACACCGTGAACTGACGGCAGCCTTCCTGCAACAAGGATCGAAGGTTAATCCATTGATTATCGTGCAGTTGCCGAACAAGAACGACGTATTGTTAGACGAAGTGGAAAAGTGGTTCGAGAGCAAACAGATAACCTACGAAAACGGGGCGCTCGCCGTGTGGCTCAGCGACAAAAAGGAAAACCTCGATGGCATTGAGCAGACCGATGCACAACCCATTGCCGTCATCATCAAACAGGCGGTGGCAACAGGCTGGGACTGCCCACGTGCACATATCCTCGTCAAGCTACGCGACAACATGAGCGAGACGTTCGAGATTCAGACCATCGGCCGCATACGCCGAATGCCAGAAGCGCACCACTACGACAGCGATTTGCTCGACAGCTGCTACCTCTACACCCTCGACGAGAAATTCACCGAAGGTGTGCAGACCACGATGGGCAAAGGTGCATTGAATGCCATGAAACTCTACTTGAAAAAAGAGCATAAAGAATTCTCGCTCACCGGCGAACAGAAACCGGGACTGAGCACCACGCCGCGCGACAGCAGTCTTGCGCTCAAAGCCATTGCGCACTATTTCCAGAAGACGTACACTCTCGACAAGGATTATAAGACGAACCAGACACGATTGGAGACGGCTGGTTACAACATGTCGGCCGACATTGAGAAGCACACCGTTTCGGGAGACCTGCGCAAACTCAGTCAGGAAGAAATTGAAAAACTGAACGACATTGCTATCCGTGAGCCATTGAACACGCACCGACATGGTCGAGAGTTTCATCATGAGCTGTCGCAAATAGCCCTGAAAATCAGCCTGCAATACGACCAGATGAACCTGATTGTGCGCCGACTGTTCGGCAAAAAAGACAAGTACGACAAAAAGCTGCTGAACCTTGAGCCAAAACAGCTCTATGCCTTTGTGCTCAACAACAGCGACATTCTGCGCGATGATATACAGAAGGCCATAGCAGATAACGATTCAGACAGTATGCCCATTCCGACGGACAGCATCTCGGAATATGAATTCCACATTCCGCAAGAGACCATTTTCACCTACAATGCTCAGGCGAAAGACCAGTCTGTCATGACGAAAAACGTGTACGATGGCTATCTTGCCTCGGCCGAACCACGTTCCGATTCGGAGCGCTCGTTTGAGAAATATTGCGAGGCGTGCAAAAACGTGAAATGGCTTTACAAGAACGGCGACAAGGGTAGCGAATATTTCTCCATCGTCTATGCCGACAACGCGGGCAAGCTCAAATCGTTCTTCCCCGACTACATCATCGGCCTCGAAAATGGCGAAACGTGGATCGTCGAGACAAAGGGCGGATTCGACCGCTCGGGCCGGAGCGAAGACATTGACAAGTTCAGTCCGAAGAAATTCGATGTGCTGAAAGCCTATTTGCAAAAGCACCATCTGAAGGGCGGCTTCGTGCGCAAAGAAAAGGGAACTGGCGAACTCTGCATCTGCACCGAACATTATTCTGACAACATCGCAAGCAAAGACTGGCCGATGCTGAAAAACATCCTATAATGGCTGTGTCACATTGGCCACAACCCACCACAACAATTCCGAAGGTCGATTCCCCATCCCCCTTCGGAATTTTCATTTCATCGGCCATAAAAACCACCCTAAAAGTATTATTTTGCAATCTACGCATGATACATTGGCCATAAAACAAGGTAACAATGCTTGCATTTTGCCATTATTTTGCACGACATAAGCCAAAAACTACCTATCTTCGAACACCCAAATATATCAACAATTAAATATTTATACCTATGAAAAAGATTCTTCTTTCACTTATCACGGTGATGATGGCCAATGTCCAAGCCTTTGCATTCGAATTTGACGGCATCAACCTGAATGATGACCACGTCAAAGTAACCCGAGCCATCTCGGCCAAGAACTACGTTTTCGATCCCGCGCGCAACTGCCTGAAGGGCAACTGCCAGGGCACGGAAATCTACCTCAACTTCAACCTCGACGATGTGAACACCAAGGGTAAGGTCGGCCAGCTGATTGTCGAAATCCCGACGCAGGACGAAAATGCCTACAAGAACTACACCGAACTGCTCAACATCATCTACCATCAGGTCAACAAGAGCGACAACAGCATCGTCTATTCGGTCGATAGCGACGGCACGACGCTGACCTTGCAGAAGACCGGCAACAGCATCACGCTCACCTACGCAACCCCCTATTATAAGAAGAAATAAGACGAAACGAAGACCTCCGGCGGACGAATCCATCGGAGGTCTTTTTTGTCTGGTTTTATGGCCAATGTCCCGGCCGTCGCATCAGAAGTTCACCTTCCGCTCGGGTGCGGCGAAGGAACAGAAGCGGGCCGTGGCACACGTCACCTGGAGCAGGGCCATGTTCGTGTCATCGGCCTTATACATCGCCTTCAGACCCTCGTTGCGGTTCAGAAATTCCTCTTTTGTGGCCAATGTCTCGTCGATCACGAGCACGCCGCTCAGACGCATCCACTCGCTGCCCGAGGGCTTGAGGGCACAGATTTCGAACTTGCCATTGGCCGCAATCTGCTTATAGACGTCCTTGACCTTGCCGGTCATGATGTAGAAACGGCCGTCGATGATTTCCGACACGCCGAAGGGACGTACGCGGGGCTGGTCGGCATCGGCCGTAGCGATGAAGAAGGCGCCACATTCCTTGAGGAAGGCCTGGACCTCCTGCATGTTCTGCAGGGCAAGGGCGGGGTCAATGGATGGAGCCTCGGCCACAGTCTCAACTTTCTGAGCGGTGGTGGTGGCGGCTGGCTCCTGTGAAGTGGTCTCGGATGGGGTGCAGGCGGTCATGGCGACCAGTGCTGCAAGGCTGAAGATGAGTTTTTTCATTGGTTATCTGTTTCTTTAGGTTGTTGCTTGGCAAGAGCCCGGGCCTTGCGGTTCTCGATGCGCCGCAGGAGGATTTCGGGCATACGGAAATGGATGGGCAGGGAGAACTCGGCGTATTCCTGGTCGTTTTCGAGCTGGCCGGGATACCACTTGGGCATCTTGGCCACGAGGCGCTTGCCCTCGGTGGCGAAGCGCAGGGCGAACTCGTTCTTCATGCGCGTCTGGGTGGCCTCGTCGAGCTGGCCGAACGTGTATGTGTCGCGGATGACATACTTGCAGCTATGGGCCGTGATGTCCGTCAGACTGCCGTCACGCTTGATGTTGAAGGTGATGACGACATCGCCCTCGACGCCGTACATCTTGGGCAGCTCGGGATATTTCTTGTTGCGCCTGAGGTATTTGGCCAATGCCTCAGCCCCACCCGGATAGGAAGGGTCGGCCACGCTGTCGCCGAACACGTAAAGGTCAACATCGACGGCATCGGCCGTCACCAGGGTGCTATCAGTCTCTTGTGCCATTGCGCTCAGGGTCAAAGCGGCAAGGAGTAGGGTGAAAAAAGTCTTCTTCATTATGTCCAATGTTAAGTTTTCCGGCATCGGCCGCAGCATGCAGAGCCGACATCGCGCCGCAAAGATAACGATTTTTCAGGGACATTGGCCATAAAACAGAATAAATATGTATGTTTTTACATTATTATCGGCCAAAAGAGCACCTATCTGTCGAAATATTAGTAACTTTGGGGGCTAAATTCTACTGGTTTGACAGATTTCTCGGCCTATATTGAAAGTGAATGGGTGTGGGCGGTGCTCTTCCTCACGGCGCTCTTCGTCGGCATGTCGAAGACGGGCGTGCAGGGGCTGACGCTGCTCACGGTGCCTTTTCTGGCGATGGCGTTCGGCGCGAAGCAATCGACGGGCGTGATGCTTCCGCTGCTCTGTTTTGCGGACCTCATCGGGGTGGGCTACTACCGGCGGCGGGCCGAGTGGGGCTATATCGTGCGGCTGCTGCCGGCGGCCGTGGCGGGCTTCGGCGTGGCGCTGTGGGTCGATAATCTGGTCCCTGCGGCCCAGTTCAAGCACCTGCTGGGCGCGTGTCTCGCGCTGGTGATGGCGGTGATGCTGTGGAGCCAATGGAAGGGCAAGGAGAACGTGCTCTCCGACCGCTGGTGGTATGGCCCGCTGTTCGGTCTCCTGGGCGGATTCACGACGATGATCGGGAATGCGGCAGGCCCGGTATTGGCCATCTTCCTGCTCTCGGTCAAGATGCCGAAACTGGCTTTTGTGGGCACGAACGCGTGGTTCTTCCTCTGTGTCAACTATCTGAAACTGCCGTTGCAGGTCTTCGCGTGGCACAACATCAACCTCACGACGCTCGCCATCGACGTGTGCGCCATCCCGTTTGTGATTATCGGCGCCGTCCTGGGCGTGCACATCGTGAAAATCCTGCCCGAACGCGAATTCCGCATCTTCACGACGGCCGTGACCATCGTCAGTGTGGCGATGATGTTCCTGTTCTGAACTGTTTTTATGGCCGATGAACCCCATTGGCCAAAACCAAAATCTAAAAAAGTATTCCAACTATGAAAGTCCTACTCATCAACGGAAGTCCGCGCGACAACGGCAACACGGCCACGGCCCTGGGCGAAGTGGCGCGCACCCTCAACGCCGACGGCATCGAAACGGTGACGATAAACATCGGCAAAAAAGCTGTACAGGGCTGCATCGCGTGCGGAATGTGCGGGCGCATCGGCAAGTGTACGTTCAACGACGAACTGTATTACAGCATCTGGCGCACGGTGAAGGATGGCATCGACGGGCTCGTGGTGGGTTCGCCGGTCTATTATGGCGGACCGAACGGCTCGCTGTGTGCCCTGCTCGACCGCGTCTTCTATACGCTCGGGCCTGACCTGATGTACAAGCCGGCAGCCAGCGTCGTGGCGTGCCGTCGCGGTGGCGCATCGGCCGCATTCGACCGGCTGAACAAGTATTTCACGATGATGAACATGCCGGTGACGAGCTCGCAATACTGGAACATGGTCTATGGACAGACGCCCGGCCAGGCTGCCGGCGACGAGGAGGGTCTCCAGACGATGCGCACGTTGGCCCACAACATGGCGTGGATGATCAAGGCATTGGCCAATGAACCCCACCCGCAACAAGAGCCGCGCATCTGGACGAATTTCATCCGGTGAAACGATTATCAACTTTCGCAAGCTCAAGTTGAAGGCAAGGAAAAGCACAAAGAAGAAGTAAAAGGGACGATACAAACAGTCCCTAAAAACTCTCGTCAATTCCAGCAAACATCCTTTTAACTACTCTTCAATGCTGAAACAAATACTAAACATTAAATATTATGACGACGTCGTGAAGTTCTTCTGAGGCCTGGGTGTGGGGATTTCGGCCAATGACATTCGCCCCTCATAACCTCATAACCTTAAAACCTCACATGGCATTTTCCCCGCATCCGATGGGGAGAATGCCATATTTTATTCGAAACTGAGTGTTAAAATATGTGAATTATAGCCATTGAATTGTAAATTTATGTTTAATCCATTGGCCAAAATGCAAAAAAGTGTTACAAAATCATTTTCGTTCCAATTTTTTCCATATATTTGCACCGTCAAATTAAAACCCGAAACAGGACATTTCCTTTTATCAGCCTATTCAACGGAATATAAGATTGAAACAAAGGAGGTTATCGAAATCAAACGATGAAAAGAGACGAAGTTTTAGTACCAGACTTTTTATTTGAGGTGAGTTGGGAGGTGTGCAACAAAGTGGGCGGCATCTACGCCGTACTCTCGACCAAAGCCGCTACATTGAAGAACCGCTTGGGCGATGGACTGGTTTTCATCGGCCCAGACCTGTGGACAGAACAGGAGTCTCCGTTCTTCCTGCCATCGGCCGACACCACACTCACCGCATGGGCCGAACAGGCGCGCCACGAGGGTCTGAAGGTCCGTGTGGGCCGATGGAACGTACCCGGAGAGCCGCAGGTCGTCCTGGTCGATTTCACCGTCTTCTATCCGCAGAAGAATGCCGTCTATGGGCAGATGTGGGAGTGGTATGGCGTCAATTCATTGGCCGCCTACGGAGACTATGACGAGGGCTGCACGTTCGCCTACGCCTCGGCACGCGTCATCGAGAGCATGTACAAGCACCTCTGCCCACAACGCAGCAAGGTCGTGGCCCACTTCAACGAGTGGACGACGGGCATGGGCGTGCTCTACCTGCGGCATCAGCTGCCGTCGGTCGCCACAATGTTCACCACCCACGCCACGTGCGTCGGCCGCAGCATCTGTGGCAACAACAAGCCGCTCTACGACTACCTGCCGGGCTACAACGGCGACCAGATGGCCGATGAACTGAACATGACCAGCAAACACAGCGTCGAGAAGCGCGCCGCACAGTTGGCCGACTGCTTCACTACCGTGAGCGATATCACGGCGGCCGAGTGCAACCAGCTGCTGGAACGGATGCCGCTCGTCACGCCCAACGGTTTCGAGAGCGGATTCGTGCCGCGCGGCACCGCCTTCAACCACACGCGCAAGGAGAGCCGCGAGGCCTTCAGCCGTCTGGTCGAGTGTCTCACGGGCTGCCGGCCAGCCGACGATGCGCTATTTGTGGGTACTGCCGGCCGATGCGAATTCAAGAACAAGGGCCTGGACATCTTCCTCGATACATTGGCCAAACTGCGCAGCCGCCACCCACGGCGCGAGGTCGTCGCCTTCATCATGGTGCCGGGTTGGGTGCAGGAGGCAAGGGCCGATGTGCGCAGCCGCTACGAGAGCAACGCGACGTTCACCAGCGGATGCAGCGACCCGGTCTTCACGCACGCGGTACATAACTATTTCGAGGACGTCATCCTGAACCGCATCCATTGGCTGGGCTTCCAGAATTTGGCCGATGACAAGGTCAAGGTCATCTACATCCCGTGTTACCTGAACGGCGACGACGGCCTGTTGAACCGCAGCTACTATTCGCTCCTGGCGGGCCTCGACCTGACCATCTACCCGTCGTACTACGAGCCGTGGGGCTACACCCCGATGGAGTCGTGCGCCTTCGGTGTGCCGACCATCACGACGAGCCTGTCGGGCTTCGGCATGTGGTGCAGGAGCATCGGCAAGGGGGATGTCTTGGCCGATGGCGTTGCCGTCGTGCCACGTACGGATTCGAGCTACGACGAGGTGGTGGGCCGCATCGCCGACCTGGTTCAGATGATGTGCGACTCTCCATCGGCCGACATCAAGATCGCCCGTCAGGAGGCACGCAAGATTGCGACAAGGGCCGAGTGGAAGAACTTCATCAAGTATTATTACCAGGGCTACGACATGGCGCTGCGTAAGGCTCAGAGCCGGATCGGGCTGAAGTAACCTTTGAAAAATAAATAATAAAATTGGCCGAAATCCGAAGGCTACGCGCGCTGAAGACGGCGGCGGGACGAAGGACATTGGCCAACAACAAAATAGAATCAAATTATTAACCCATAAACTTTTTTATTATGAAAGTACAGGTTTGCAATACCAACGCGCCATCGTGGCGCAATGTGACTGTCAAGTCAAAACTTCCGGCCGAGCTGGAGGGTCTGCATGAGGTGGCCTACAACCTCTGGTGGTCGTGGGATGCCGAGGCCCGCAAGCTGTGGCGTTCGCTGGACCGTGACCTCTGGCGCCACACGGGCCACAACCCAGTGGCTATGCTCGAGACGATGGACTACGACAAGTTGAAGCAGCTGACATCCGATGCCGCCCTGATGGAGCGCGTGAACAGCGTAGTGAGCCGTTTCCGCGCCTACATGGCCGAGCCGGTTGACACATCGCGCCCCTCGGTCGCCTATTTCTGTATGGAATATGGCTTGACCGCTTGTCTGAAGATCTATTCGGGCGGTCTGGGCATCCTGGCCGGTGACTATGTGAAGGAGGCATCCGACTCGAACGTCGATTTCTGCGCCGTCGGTTTCCTCTATCGTTACGGCTATTTCACCCAGACGCTTTCGGCCGATGGCAGTCAGGAGGCAAACTATGAGGCTCAGGACTTCAACACCCTGCCTATCGAACGCGCCATTGGCAAAGATGGCAACCAAATCATATTGGCCGTCCCCTTCCATGACAATATCACGGTCTATGCCCGCGTCTGGCAGGTCAATGTGGGCCGCGTGAAGCTCTATCTGCTCGACACCGACTTCGACAAGAACTCGGAGTGGGACCGCAGCATCACACACCAGCTCTACGGCGGTGACTGGGAGAACCGTATCAAGCAGGAGTACCTGCTCGGCATCGGCGGCATCATGATGCTCAACGAACTGGGCATCAAGAAGCAGATCTATCACTGCAACGAGGGTCACGCCGCACTCATCGCCGCCCAGCGTATGGCCGACCTCATTGCCAATGAGGGCCTCTCTTTCCCGCAGGCACTCGAGGTGGTGCGCAGCAGCTCGCTCTACACCTGTCACACGCCAGTTCCGGCCGGACACGACTACTTCGAAGAGGGTCTCTTCTACAAGTACATGAGCCACTTCGCAGGCAAGCTCGGCATTGAATGGGCCGACCTGATGAACCTCGGCCGCGAGACGCCAGGCGAAGGCAAGTTCTCGATGTCGGTATTCGCATTGAATACTTGTCAGGAGGCCAATGGCGTAAGCTGGCTCCACGGTGCAGTGTCGCGCAAGATGTTCGCCCCCGTCTGGAAAGGCTATGCTCCGGACGAGCTTCATGTAGGATATGTGACCAATGGCGTTCACCATCCGACTTGGGCAGCCAGCGAGTGGAAGGAATTCTATGCCAAGCTGTTCGGCGAGAACTACTACGCTACACAGACCAGCGAGGAGATGTGGAAGAAGATCTACGACGCCGACGACGAGGCCATTTGGGGCATCCGCAAGGTGCTGAAGAACAAGCTCTTCGAATATATCAAGGAGGAGGTGGCCAATAACCTGCGCCGCAAGCAGGAGAATCCGGCCAAGATTATCCAGGCCGTCAACGCCCTCAATCCGGAGGCATTGACCATCGGCTTCGCCCGCCGTTTCGCCACCTACAAGCGTGCGCACCTGCTCTTCACCGATCTGGAGCGCCTCGACAAGATTGTCAACAATCCTGATCGTCCTGTCCAGTTCATCTTCGCCGGCAAGGCACATCCTGCCGATGGTGGTGGCCAAGGCCTCATCCGCCGTATCGTCGAAATCAGCCGTATGCCACAGTTTGTGGGCAAGGTCGTCTTCGTCGAGAACTACGATATGGATGTCGCCAAGCGTCTCGTCTCGGGCGTAGATATCTGGATGAACACCCCGACCCGTCCACTCGAAGCATCGGGCACATCGGGCGAAAAGGCCATCCAGAACGGTGTCCTGAACCTCTCCGTACTCGACGGCTGGTGGTATGAGGGCTACAAGGAGGGCGCCGGCTGGGCATTGACCGACAAGCGCACCTTCCAGAACCAGGCCCTGCAGGATCAGCTCGACGCCGAGACCATCTACACGATGCTCGAGACCGAAATCGTACCTCTCTACTTCGCCAAGAACAGCCGCGGCTACAGCCCCGAGTGGGTCAAGTGCATCAAGGACTGTCTGGCCAAGATTACGCCGAACTTCACCATGAAGCGTCAGCTCGACGACTACTACGAGCGCTTCTACACCAAGGAGGCCGCCCGCGCCAAGCGTCTCGTGGCCGACAACTTCAAGTTGGCCAAGGAAATCGCCGCATGGAAGGAGAAGGTGGCCGACAACTGGGATAGTGTCAAGCTCGTAAGCGTCAACCTGCCTGAAATCGTTGAGTCAGAAGGCCTGAAGGTCGGCGAGAGCTACGTCGGCACCGTCGTGGTCGATGGTGGTGCAATTGCCGACAGCCTCGGTGTCGATCTCGTTGTGGCCAAGGCCGGTGACGGCAGCAACCGCGACTTCCGCGCCAAGGAGATGGAGGTCACCAAGCGCGAAGGCTCGCAAGTCACCTTCCAGCTGACCTACAACGTCAAGAATGCCGGTGCCTACCGCTACGCCCTCCGTATCTTCCCGAAGAACGAAGAGCTGCCACACCGCATGGACTTCGCCTACACGAAGTGGTTCTAAACGACATGGGCCACAACCCATAAAACAATGACAGCCCGGGGCAATCTGCTCTGGGCTTTTTTCATGTTTATGGCCAATGTTCCCCGCCACCGCAAAAAAATGTCCGCAAGTCACAGACCTGCGGACATTTGACATATATTCAAAAGACATCACTTGAACTGCCACCAGTCCAGACGGTTTTCGCCCGCTGTCTCGCTGAAGCAGATGTAGAGGTCATGGACACCCTTGGCCTCCTTCACCTTGGCCGAGAAGGCGCGGTAATCCTCCACGCCGCCCGTAGCCGACAGCTTGACCGTGCCGACGACAGGGCCATCCTTGCGGTCCAGACGGAGCGTGACGGTGCATTGGCCGGAAGAGGCAGCCGTGATGGCAAACGACTTGGCCCCCTTCGTGCCAAAGTCCACACCACGCAGGCGGATATACTCGCCCTCGTCGATGTCGGTCACATACATGTTGCGACGGCCCGTCGATTCAGGCATATCGGCCACAACACCCGTATTCGGGATACCCATCTTGGCCGATTTCAAGCCCTTGCCCCACGCCATCGTCTCGGCCTCGACACGACGGTACGGATTCAGCCATTCGAGCTGCTTGAGCGGCTGCTGGTCGAGCCAATAGGGCACCTCGCCTATCGTGCCGTCGGCATTGTAGGTGATTTCTGCGGCCGATACGCTGCGGCGCTCATGATGGACGAACGTCTCCAGGTGCATCAGGTCATAGTCCTGGCCGAAGACATACGAGTGGCCCTTGTAGTCGCAGATGCCGGGATGGTTGCCGCGGTCGCGCGGTGTGGGGCGCATGATGTAGTTCTTCCACTGCCACGGGCCCATCGGCGAATCACTCATCGCGTAGCCCAAAGCCTCGGGACAGCACGTCGTCGCGTAGCCCAGATAATACTTGCCGCCACGCTTGTAGAACCACGGGCCCTCCTGATAGTGCTGCACGGCCCAGTTGGCCTTCTGTTCGCCCGGGATACGCAGGTTGATCTTCGCACCCTCCTCCTTGACGGGACGCAGGATGCCGTCCTGCTGGTTGAGCACGAAGATGTCCCCTTGGGTCGAGATCATATCCTCGTTCAGCTTGATGCAATAGACATGCGGATTGCCCCAATACATGTAGGCCTGGCCGTCATCATCGACGAAGACCGACGGGTCGATGTCGTCCCAGTGTTCACGCTGCCAGACAAGAGGTTGGCCGATGGGGTCGCGGAACGGGCCGTAAGGCGTATCGGCCACAAGCACACCGATGCCATGACCATGCAGCGGGGCGTAAAGATAATATTTGCCGTTGCGCTCGACCGTCTGGATGGCCCATGCACCGTTGTCGCGGCTGCGCCACGCGATGTCCTTGAGCGAGGCGACCGCACCGTGTTCCGTCCAGTTGACCATGTCGGTCGTGCTCCACAGCAGCCAGTCGTACATGAAGAATCCCGCCGAACTGCGTTCGTTCAGGTCCGGGATATCCTCGGGCGAAGCGTCATGGGACGTGTAGAGGAAGAGCGTGTCACCCACGACGAGCGGCGAGGGATCGGCCGTAAACTTCGTCTGGAAAAGCGGCAGGTTCACCTGCACCTCACCGCGCATGGCGGCCTGCAGGGTGAGCGAGTCGGGATGGATTCTGGGTTGTGCGGCCAATGGCATTGTCGTCGTCAGACTTCCGGCTGCGGCCAATGCCAGAAAAAGAGAAGCATTCTTCATGTCTTTTTGATTGGTTTGGTTAAACATAAAACTTCGGCCGCAAAGGTACGCATTTCCCGCGAACCGCACCGTGCTGATTTGTTACATAGACTTTCGATGCTGAAACATTGGCCAAGAAAATCATGAACTCCACCCGTTGTAATGCCGTTCAGAGCCACACGACCAGTCGAAGCAACCTACATTCAAAACGTGATTGACACACCGATGCCGAACGTCGATGTCGAAAAGATCGATGCCTTGGGCAACACTGCCGGCTTGAAGCCATGCTGCAGGTTGTTGTTACCATAACGCATTCCATTCCATGTGGCCGACAAACCGAGCCTGTCCGTCAACCGGTAGTTCACGCCAAACTCCAGCCCCACGACAGCAGTCGCATTCTTGAGACGATAACGCGCCCCATCATACGCATGACGGCTCTGCATCAGGCCAGCACCGGCCTCAAGCGCTCCCCACATTGACAGATTGTCGCCGACAGTCAACAATTCATAGCCCGACCGGAATGTGAAGGCATATACATCGGCCGAAATATCGCCCGTCGTGGACAGACCGTTGAATGAAGTGCGTTGGTATTGCGTACCCAGACCGACGAACCAGGGACTTGACTTGCCCCAATACTCGTCCCACGTCAATTTGAAGGCCGCACCATCATTCAGCGCCGCATCTTTCTTATTACTTCCGATGGTATAGCCACCTTGCAACCGGATGACAGACGCACCATCTTCCGCTTGTGCTATGGCCAATGGCATTGCCAAAGCCAGAATTGCAAATTTCTTTTTCATAACCCAAAATGTTTATTGTGATTTGATTTTGTCGCCGCAAAAATAAGGGAAAAAAATCAAACGGCCGCTTAAAACAAGTTAATGAAAAGTTAAAAATATCAAACAACATGCAGGACTACAGATGCAGACCACATCACGAACCTTGCCGCGCCCGAAGTTTTCTTGGATTGTAACTAAAATACATTCCTGTCCCATGTTTTTAATCCAAGGGACAGGAAGCAATTAATACCTGAAATTTTCAATTAACCATTGAAAAAAACAGAACTGCGAACAACGAGTCATGGCACCAAATTTTCAACTTTTAATGATTTCACATATTTCCCATTTGCGAATAGCCAAATGTCATAATCATCTCTACCTGTCATTTCAACATTGAAAAGTGAATAATACTTTGACTTATATTTCGTCCCATAAATGCTGAAATCCGGCATAATCAGTGGACTTTGTTTCGCATCATAAATGGAAAAACAATTGGTACTTGTAAATGAAATCAACAATAGAAGACACTTGTAGTCATGTGAAACACAATAGCGCTCAATAAAACTCGGTAGTACACATTGTGATGCCGTACAACCTGGGACCCAATGATAGACCAACAAGGTATCACTTTTTGCAATATAATCTTTAATCTGAGGAATACTCACAACATATACATTTCCATCGGCCGTTAGGCTGTCTATTGGGTTATTGGTCGAAATGACTTTCTGTTGGTCTTCCTTCGACAACAATTCCACTCCAGATGTTAATCCATATATCTGACATGAGGTCAAACCAAATGCCACAAAACAAAATAAAAGAAACAAAATTACAAATTTATTCATAACATTGAATCTGGTTTCTATACAACAAGTCTTGATTAATATTGGCTATTTTAACGCGAGTTCGATGAAAATATAATTGCTTGAAAATTTGGAGAATAGCGAAATGATTCGTATATTTGTAGTGCAAAAAAACAAACAAATCAATTTCGCTATGTTCTCCGAGCGCAAAGTTACTGAAATTTTCTTTATGGCAGATGAATTCTGCAAAGTCTATGAACGGATGATGTCAAAATCGTCCCTAAAAACCGTAGATTTACCAAAAAAGCGCAAATATCATCGCGCATCCACCTTGTCAGATGCCGAAATCATGGTCATCCTGATCCTGTTCCATAGTTCCGGCTATCGATGTCTGAAACATTTCTATCTGGAATACGTCTGTATCCATCTGCGCCATCTGTTCCCCAAGGTTGTCTCCTACAACAGATTTGTGGAACTTGAAAAGAAAGTGATGTTTCCGCTCACGGTGTTCATAAAGAAAGTCCTGCTTGGCAAATGCACCGGCATAAGTTTCGTGGACTCGACTCCCCTACGTGTATGCAGGAACCAAAAAATACAAATTTGAATATTACATATATAAGCAGAAGAATTAATGTCCATGTCAGACGTGCCTTTGCTGAGGATTTCAGGATATTTAGAATTAAAAAAAATATTATTGAAATAAAAATATAAATAATACTTATAATTCCAATTACAAACCATATAACCCCATTTACCTCATCAAATATAAAAGTCGCAATTGCGAGTCTTATGAAGGTAAATAAAAGGATTGAAATCCATGTGATTATCTTTGCCATAATGAAGTGAAATTAGCTACACCATGCTGGAAAATGCCCCAAAATGAAGGAATCGATTGTGCATGAATATAAGTCTTAAATGTTTGCTACAGGTACATAAAATAACCCGCTGGCAGAATTACTATCGGCCTCCACAAAAATTAAATCAATAAAATTCAATTTGGGGAATAAGCATTGTAATAGCGCCCAATTCCGCCAACGGGTTGATTATTCGTTATTCAATCTTTGGTATGTTTACTTTTCTTAATAAAAAAGCATATAAAATAACGGAGTAAAATAGCTAAATCAGGCAGCAAAAAAGGAGTAATAACGTTTCGATTTTGCTTCATAAGACGACCTGACATATCGTCCCATTCGGGACAAAACAGAAGTACATAAAATAAATTTAAACCCAAAATCAGAATAAGCGTTTTGGCCGTAGAGCAATCATTCACTATAACTACAATTTTAAATGATTGTAATATGAGAAAGTACATAATTATACCTATCATATCCCCAAGAGGCAATCCATAACTAATAATTGATTTTGGGTAGCACAAGGAAATAATACTAACTATTATTAATAGTATGTAAAAGATAAAAAATATTTTTTTCATATTATTTAAAATTTGAACTTGAATGAGGCCCAAAGGGTTTGAACAAATTCCCCAAAGTTGGGAAATTAAACTTGACACTTCCGGGAGCCTCGACAGTATAACTCACTAAATTAGTAAGACATACTGGATCAAATATTGTTATGAAACTCTCTATGTTATTCGAAGAAGAATTTGATAGTCCTAAAGCACTCAATGTTTTGTCGTGTATTCCTGCAGGATTAAAAGTCATTCCTGCCATACCTGTTTCCATGGCAGCAATAGACGCCAGCCCCCACCCAATGAGTGTCCTACAGCTGTTATCTCGTAACCTGCAAATTTCGAAGCGTATGCTTTACTTGTTCTTTATGCCATCCCATATTGAGAGTATTGAATTTCATCATCACTCATTCGACCCCAATATTGATTCCAATCAAGAATAGCATCCTTCTCATCATTACTTCCAGCAAAGACTAGTGCATATTCAGTTACTCCGTCTGTAGTTTTGGAGTAAACTCCATACCTATATCCAGAATTACTATCATCATATATTATATCACAAGTCCATCCGCAAACTTTATCTCCAACTTTGCCGTCATAAACATGATCTGCCATTGAGCCCGCAGCCAAAGTGTCTGGTTTCATTCCCGTTGGGTCAATGAAACTGATTGGATCTCCCGCGCAATAACAATATGGAGACAAATGTGGATACTTTTCAGCCAATGGGTCAACACTTGTGAATCCACCCAAAATTGGGTCATATTGGCGAGCATTGAAATCGTAGAGGTCAAGGCCGTCGGTTCGGTCCACTTTCTTACCTCCATACTTGAAGTCCTGAGCCTCTGGCTTGGTGCTGATATTGCCCATCAATGCTCCGTATGGATAGTAGTGGGATGTCTGCTCTACCTTGTTCGTGCTGGCGTTTACCACCATGCGATTGTTGCCTTGATAATCTGCAATATAGCAGTGACATCCATTCAACTTACCTTGACTATCGAAAGAATAATAACCACCGTCAAAACAGTACATCGAAGCTTTGCCGTTGTTAAAAATGTAACCATTGGCATAGTCCTTTGTGGTGCTCGTTTTGACCGTCTTTTTTGTTGTGGATGTGTAGGTTTTGTGCATTTTTTTCGAGTGCCCCAATACAGACACATTGTCCGAAACTCGGTCAAACTGGAAGCGGTTATGTGATTCAATCATTTTGTGCATTGTGGATGTTTTTTTGTAAATCTCGCAACCGCATCCTCCAAAATGCGGTTGCGAGTAATGAGTCCGAGTCTATGAACAAAAGGACTATTTTCTATCCTTCACAATTCGGAAAATATAGTATATTAGAACTAATGTTTCTGGGATAGTGATATTGCAAATCCAATATAAATCTCCCATATTAAACAAAACTCGGTAATCGAAAGATTCTCCCAAATTGAGCATCCAGATTCGAAATGGTATCCAGATTGATATAAAAACGACTGTTTTAATCAATTTTGCCATTATAACATGCTTCTTAAAGAAATAGCAAGAAAATGACATAAACATTGATAACAATGCGGCAGAACAACTTACTAAAAACTCTATCTGATAAGGGAAACCTCCCGAAACATTGTCAGGACTCACGAGATATAAGTAGGCAACCAATACTTCTATCAAGAAAACAATTATCGCCTCCATGTCCTAGTAAAATGATTAATTTTATGTCTATTCCAAGAATCCGAACCTCCTACATCTACGAGCATGGTCCTTCCTTGTAATGTCAAACCATGACTTTCTTGATAAGCATTCACTATCTCTCCAACATTTACATAATTGGTGATTTGAGACGTGGGGGCGTTGTCAAGACCAAGGGAGTGAACTGTGCCTGGATGGACAGCTGCAGAATTGAAGGTAAATGCAGCGGCACCTGTGGCCATTGAAGCTACAGTAGCAAGCCCACCACCAAGAGAATGACCCACCACTGAAAAATCGTTTCCAGAATTCCACCACTCAGAATTAAATTTCTGAGCGAGATTAACAGCCATCGAATATTGGGTACCTTCTGCATTATTTTTTAGCAATCCGCTTTCCGAGATATACCACTCTCCATATTTACCTGTTGCTTGATCATAGTCGGTTTTCCAATCTGAATAAGAAGTCATATCCGTTCCTGCAAAAGAAAGAACCAATTCCTGAGAATCCCCAGAACCTCTTGTATATATACCATATTTAAGCCCATTCTCACACTCTACTCTTGCATAACAAGTCCAGCCTCCAGACAATTCACCTTCTCCGTCATACACATGATTGGCCATTTGTGCAGCTTCCAGAGAATCTGGCATCATTCCCGTTGGGTCAATGAAATTCACAGGGTCACCAGCGCAATAAGCGTATGGAGATATATGTGGATTCGTTT
>CACZAY010000010.1 GCA_902779265.1 uncultured Bacteroidales bacterium
CTTGTGCGTCGGGGCTGGTGCTTATGTCGGCCATCAACTCGCCGTATGGATAGTAGTGCGTCACCTGCTCCGTGCGGTTGGTAGTGGCATTGACTACCATTCGGTTGTTGCCCTGATAATCTTGGATATAATAATGGCAGCCATTCAGTTTCCCATTCGTGTCAAATGAATAATAACCGCCATCGAACGCGAACATTGAGGGCTTGCCATTGGTGAAAATGTAACCGTTGGCATAGTCTTTTGTCGTACTTGTCTTGACAGTCTTCTTCGATGTTGATGTGTAGGTTGTGTGAACCGTGTGCAATTTCCTTCCATCGGCGGCATAGACATATTCAATATCATTCTTGCTGCCAGAGACCTTTATCGGATGACCGAGCAGGTCGTTTTCAAAGGTAAGACCCTTGTTCCGCTCAATAATGTCTTTCATGCGTTCCATATTTCTAAATGAATAACGGACGAAGTGCGCAACTTAGTATGTGCGGCCTCAAAATTATGTGTTGTGGCCGATGCCATACGCAAAAAATCTCGCAACTGCATTTTGGGGGATGCGGTTGCGAGAGATTTAACATTGAGTCCACTTGAAAAAGTTCAAAATCACCGGTTTTGTGGCTCTAAATTGTTGATTTTCAAGTGGCGCTTTTGGAAGAAATGACTTTTTCAAGTGGAATAAACATTGGAAACGAGACGAATCTCGTTTCTCTGTATCTAAATCAATACTTGAATTACACTTAAGGAACAGAGACGACAGTAAAATGGTTGTTTTCAAAAATTAACTCCCATGTTTCACCGTCATCTTCATCGAGAAACCCTAATTCGCAAGTGTTTCCATGCACATCTTTTCCCAAACAGAATCTTCTTCTATATGTAAACTCTTTAGATTTCGATGTCTTATACATGAAACCTGGAATCTTGTCGGCGAAGAAAATGACATCCAGTCCCCTCATTCTGAAAAAACCATTTGCGTCTTCACCATAAGCCCGAGAAAACATCAGATTAAACGAATATTTCACCTTAGAACTATCTATTCTTTCCACATCCAATAAAAAACTCAATGCAGAGTCTCTACTTGAAAAACCATTGAAAATGTAGTTCAATTCTTTTTCCACAATACTATCTGTTATCTGATACAGAGGAAGTGTATAGTGGATTTCTTCTGTATGAATCCCGTTAACCACACTAATCTGTGTTCTTCTTATTTGAGAATATGCTAGAAATATTCCAAACAAAAGAAGAAGCATTTGCACCATTAAAACCTTTGACGTCATTTTCATAATTCAGAATGTTTTGTATTCTCCAGAAGAAACTACCCATATCTTTGTTTTCGGGGCATTTTTCCCATAAAGAGTTTTTAATTGGGTTCTAAAAGACTGGTCTGCACTACTTGGATTGGGAGAATTAGGATGACTATGATTCATTTCTCTAATAGTATATCCATATTTCAACTGGCCATTCCATAAATACGATTGGGCCGGCTCTGATGATCGCATATGATTTTTGCCATCTGTGGAAATATAAAAAGAAGGTTTTTGATGTGAATTAACAACGAAATTTAATCCTGATTCACCTTCAATTCCACATTTAATGTGTCCAATTTCTATACGACTACCGCTTGCGAGTTTTGCAGAAAACTGAAATAGTTTTTCTCCGTTTCCATCTCCACGAACTTGAAACACATCAATATTGTCTACTTCTCCATTTTGATTTTTATAAGTTATACTTCGATGTGATTCAATTGTTCCATACTCAAAAGAAACACAATTGTATATTTTATTTCCAGATTCATCTAAAGAATATTCTCTTTCATATTCTCCAGCTTCATTTTTCTTTACGGAATAAAATGCATCTTGACTTTTATCTTCAATTACATTAACAACACGCCCATCTTGATCTAATTCCCAAATATTCTCTCCTGTTGGATCAATATAATTGATTGGGTCTCCCGCACAATATGCATACGGAGAAATGCCATAATAGCTTTCACAATGAGGATCGATGCTTGTGAAATCCGGAGCTCCAGCATCATACTGCCGTGCCTCGAAATCGTACAAGTCGAGTCCATCCGAAAGGTCAAGCTCCTTGCCACTATATTTGAACGGCTGGGCATCTGGCTTCGTGCTGATATTGCCCATCAGAGCACCATATGGATAGTAATGGGTTACCTGTTCGGTAGCATTTGTTGCAGCATTGACCACCATGCGGTTGTTACCCAGATAATCGGAGATATAATAGTGACAACCATTCAGTTTCCCTTGATTGTCAAAAGAATAATAACCACCATCAAAACTGTACATCGAGGGTTTGCCATTGGTGAAAATGTAGCCGTTGGTGTAGTCCTTTGTGGTGCTCGTCTTGACGATTTTTTTCGTTGTTGATGTATAAATCTTGTGCTTCGTACGCAACTTTCGGCCGTCGGCTGCATAGACGTATTCTATTGTACTCTTCGCTCCATTGACTTTCAACGGATGCCCCAACAGGTCGTACTCGTAAGTTTGTCCCTTGTTGTCATCGCGGGTCAGGTTGCCGTTGCCGTCGTAGGCGTATTCGACATCACCATCCGCTCCATCCACGCACTGCATGCTGCCATAATAATCGGCCTCAAAACCGCTGTCGGACATTGATTTTTTCTGGTTGCCGCTGTATTCAATGTCAAGGACATCTGTCGCATCATACTCGTCAATCTCGCTACAATACCCCAACCGTTCCAGCCATGTAATGTTGCTGTTCTTGTCGTATTGGAACCGCTCCGAGTAAGTTTCCACGGTTTTGTCGTCGTCAGGCACAAGAATCCAACGCGCCGTTTCGGACACGTTTCCGCTACGGTTCGACGCAAAATGAGTGTAATCAGCATTGGTCAATCGGTTCAGGCCGTCGTACGAATAGTCGTACCTTCGGAGCGTATTGTTGTCCGTCTTCCACGTCATGGCCGAGATGCTGCCGTTGTAACGACGGTTTTTCCCTTCCGTTTCCCGATACAGTTTCTGCTCGAAATTTTTGGAGGATGCAATGCGCGTCAACCATCCGTGCAGGTTGTCGTATTCGTACGTCATGTCAGCCGCAGCACCGCTGCGGTTGTTGGCAATGATGTGACCGAAGTCGTCGTAGGTATAAGCTGCAATGGTGTCCGTCATCCCGTATATTTCGACCGTAAAGTGAATAAATATCAATTATCGCACCTGCTAAATGTGTGTTCCTCTACATATTCTCGTTCATCCATGGTTGTGTAGTATAACTTCCATGCTTTTTTCCTAGAAAAAAAGATACCAGTATTTATACGAAGAGACCAACTTGCTCCATATTGAACGGCATTTATAAATATATCATGAATATCTTCTGGATCAAGGATTTCCCAAGTGCCATGAATGTCAACATGTGTAGTGTCGTTTCGATTATCTTCATCGATCCAAAAATCTTCAAACTCATTTTTTGGTAAATTAGAAATTACACAAGAATCGTTGTCAAACAAATGCAAAACATAATGCTTATCATCTGATTTCCAATCCCCTACAATATCCTGTTTCTCAAAATGAGTTTTACAAGAGCATAGCGTTAGCGAAATTTCAAGTACGACAAATGATTTTATCCAAAATTTCATTTTAATTCTATTTTTTCTGTCCATACAAATTGTTGTGTTGTTTTTGACATTGCACCCGAAGAGAAATAATTGTTCAAGCTTCTACCTACCGTATTTTTCCACGCAGAAGTATAGCCAATAATTGGAGGTCGAGTTCCGGATTCGATTGTAGAGGCATTATTGACATCAAAGAGAACAATTGCGGTATTTCCTTCTATTTTGATAACACTCCATTGCAAGTTGTATGATCCCAAATAGGTAACTGCGAGGTTGCTAGTTAACCCAAAAGTTGAAAGAGTGGAATAATCCTTTATATATTTCCATACACCTTGAACTCCATTTAAGCCATATTCAAATCCGCCTTTTCCTTTGCTGCTCAAATGTCCTTTTTTTATCTGTTTCGCAATTTCCTTTTTTACTCTTCGAATATGTTCATGTTCTCTCAATTTTTCTGTAAAATAGTCACCATCAACAAATGTCCTATGACGTTCTCCTACACCAGTAAGCCACTCGATTCCCATGCCAAATGGAGTAATCGTATGGCTTGATTCATTTGATGATTTATCTTGTGATTGAGAGCCTTCGTAATTGCCATAATGAATCCAATTTTGCACTTGTTCCCACGATACAGCATTGCCAGTTTCAGAGTCATAATATGCTGTTTTTTCGCCAGATTGTCCGTTCCAACAAGGATACATTCCTGTCGGGTCAATCAAATTCACAGGATCTCCTGCGCAATATGCATACGGCGAGATGCCATAATACTTTTCAGCCAGCGGATCAACGCTGTTGAATCTTCCCAGCTTGGCATCCTGCTGGCGGGCATGGAAATCGTACAAATCGAGACCGAAAGACCTGTCAAGTTCCTTGCCGCCATACTTGAACTGCTGTGCGTCGGGGCTGGTGCTGATGTCGGCCATCAACTCGTCACAAATATGATTATGGGGTGTTTGATATCTCATGAATCACGCCTTTGAATGTATAGGTTGCAGGTTGAATAAGATGTCGGCGCGAAGATACACAATATCTGAAAACAATGCAAATATTTCCACATTTTTTGCTGGAAATTCTGCTACAAGCCACAGTGCTACAGTTAAAAAGCAAGGCTTTGCTTGTGATAAAATTGCAGGGAAACGATAAAAATCTGTCATCTGTCAAAACTGTCATTAATGAGAATGCTGTTTTTCTCGGCACTCAATTTTCTGATTCCTTAATGACAGATGACAGATGACAGATTTCTGGAGAAGGTCGGCGTGCGTATCGGCTTCCAAAACAACTGTAGCACTGTAGTGTGTAGCAGAAGATTTGGGAAAAACATTGGCCATAATACGCTGATAATACGCTCATAGTAGCTTCGAGAATTTTACGCGCATGGGGAATGGCGTTTTTCATTCAATTTCGGTCTGGGTTTGGGGCAAGAACCATTCAACATTTTTCAGGGTAATATTTTCTCCTTTCCACTCTGTGTGCAATAAAAATTCATTGGCAAAAAAATTGATTTCCAATTGATTTCTATTCATGGAGAGATTATTCGTTGCGTTCAGAATGACAACGAGGGGAAATACATTGGCCGAAAAAATGATTTCCATTGATTTCCATGGATGGAGATTCCGGATCATCTATTCTGGTTAATTCAAAAATAGGGATGCCACGGCGTTGTGGCATCCCTTTCATGTCGTCTGTCTCCGTTCGCGCTTACGGCCGGACCATGACCTTGCGGCCGTTGATGAGATAGAGTCCGTGTTGGCCGATGCGTTGCGTGCACCGTCCGTCGAGGGTGTAGATGGTGTTGGCCAATGGCGTTGCCGTCGTGAGCGGGGCGATGGCATCGGCCGTATCGTCGAGCTTGAGGTTGCCCGTGTAGGTGAGGGTAAAGGCATCGGCCTTGTACCAGCGTCCCTCGCGGATGCCGATGGTGAGCGAGCCTGTATCGGCACCGGCATCGGCCACAACCAAGACGTTGGCGATGGTGGCCTGGGTGAGGTAGAGGGCGCCGAAGGGGTGGCCGCTTACGGTGGCGGTGCTGTCGCCGGCAAAGAGTGTGACGGTGTGGCCCTCGTCGGTGCCGACCATGGCGGTGAGGCGGTAGTAGCCCGGTGTGAGTCCCGTGATGGTCTGTTGGAGGCCTACCGAGGTGCTGTCGGCCTGGGTAATGAGGCTGCGGAAGAGGCATTGGCCGTCCAGCCCGACGCCGCGGTAGGTATTGGCCAATGTCCCGTTATAGACGCCGCCCACGTTGCTGTAGCCGGCCTTGGTGCCCAGGGTCCAGCCGTTTGTGTTTTGGGTCTCGAACGAGGGGTTGACGATGCTCGACGTGAAGTCAATCTCGCTGTTGCCGGCGTCGCCCAACTGCTTCCTGTAGTCTTCGCCCGAGGTGATAAGGGCATTGGCCAATGTCCTTATCTCGTTCGATGTGGGCGGATTGCTGCGGTCGGAGAAGAGGGCTTCGGCCTCGGCAATCTGTGCGCTATAGGCCGCGAGGGCGGCTTCGGTGACGGTGGCGGCGTACTGGTCGAGGATGTCGTGGGCCGTGGCGATGTTTTGGGCCAATGTCAAGTATGCCGCGTCGTAGATGAGCGAGCTGTTGACGCTGAACGACTTGGTGTAGTCGGTGGCCTGCAACCAGCCACCCAGGGCGGGAATCGTTGTGCCGGAGGCATTGGCCGAGAACATCTGCGGCGTGGCGACGTCGGGCTGATAGATGGTCTGGCTGGCGGTCGTCGCGATGAAGGTGCCGTAGGCGTCGCTGCCGTCGTCATGAACCGGGTCGCGCACCACGGTGGTCGGGCCGCCGGTGAGCGTCTGGTGCCTGAGTGCCGAGGTCATGATGAGGTAGGTGTGGCCGGGTTCGAGTGTGGAGACATCGGCCGTACAGTTGACGATGGAGTTGGCCTTGTGGACCGTCAACTGGCGCGCAATCATGCCGGTCGGGACGTTGACGCGGAAGGGGACAGTGACGAGCTGCCATCGGGCGGGCGTGAGGTCGAGGGTGAGACGTACGCTATCGGCCAAGAAATCGCTCGTGGGTCGGAAATCGTGGCCTGCGGTGAGTTCGATGAGCTGGGAGTGGCCACTGCGCACGACGTTCCGGCCTGTGGCTTCGGCGTCATCGGCTACATAGAAGACGGCGTTCGGGTTGTCGGCCAATGGCACATCCTTCACCCCGGTGCATTGCGTGAGGTCGTAGGCCGTGGCGTCGCTGGCGCCCGTCTTCCGGACGAACGACGGGGTGTTGAACAGCGTGTAGTCGAAGTGCCCGCCCAGGTGCAGCACGCGGTCTTCGTAGCCCAGGATGCTCATATCGCTCTTGCGCAGGGTGAAGAGGGCGCTGTGGGTGGCCGATGGATTGAGTTCGATGCGCTGGGTGGGCGAGATGGAGTCGCTCAGCTCGACGCGGTAATGTTCGCCGACGGAGAACGAACCCGTGATGTAGGCCGATGCTGTAGCCTCTGCATTGGCCGCAACCTCGACCGGCAGGCTCTTGGTCGTCAGGAAGTCCCACGCGTGGGTCGTGTCGTTCCAGCGGTAGTAGTTGAGCCGCAGGTCGCCGCTCCAGCCTACGCCCGCGGTGTTGCGCACGGTGGCCTGGACGGTCGAGCGAGTGTTGTAGCCCACGCCGTAGAGCTGTCCGTCGTGCTCCTCGACCTCGGACGTTGTCATGACCCGAAGGCCATTGGCCACAAGCCTCGCCTCATTGTCCTCGGCCTCGATTTCGGTCTTGGCCAGGACGTGGAGCGCGCCGTCAGTCAGGTAGAGGTAGTTCTTGCCGGCCGATGCGGGTTGCGCCGTCAGCGTGAGGCTCTGGGTGGCGTCGGTCGCGATGGAGAGGTCGGTGGCCGATGCCTGTGCCGCCGCGAGCGATGAGGGCGAGACGCCCGTCGTGTTGCAGAAGAGGTAGAGTCCGTTGATGGCCAATGTGCCGCGGTTCGTCACCTTATAGAGGAACTTGTTTTCGGTCTTGGCATAGACCGTGTGCGGTTGGGAGACCTGGACCTTGACGTTGGGCCGCTTCGGATAGATGTCATAGACGCATCCCTGGTACGAGTCGTTGAAGTTCCAGCCCTTCACGCCGTCTTCGACCGAGAAGTAGCCGTTGTAGCCGCTGCCCCAGCCGAAGTTGATGTGGAAGAAGCCGGTGCTCGCCTGATAGCCATCGCAGACCACGGCGTGTCCGCCGTCCGAGTTGTTGTAGCCGCAGTAGAGCAGGGGGCGACCCTGGACCAATTGGCCATAGAGCAGTTGTGACCATCCCGCCTCGCTATAGTTGCCGTCCTTATAGACGCACGTGCCGCCGTTGATGCCGAACTGCGAGCCGAAGACCTTCACACAGTCAGCAATCTGGCCGCTTGTCGAGGCGCCGTAGGTGAGCCACGCCGTCATGCCGCAGGCTGCCACGAGCGTCGCCACGGCCTCCTTGTATTCGGCCGGCTGGTCGCCATATTCGTTCAGCATCAGGTCATATTTGATGGGCGTGCCTGCCTGGAGCTGGAAGGCCTCCGTACAGGGTGCATCGCCGTAGCCATAGGTCGGGGTGGTCTGGGCCAATGTCTGGTTGGCGTCACGCCGCCAGTAATAGACGATTTGGGCCGTGGCCGTCGCGACGCATCCGGTGGCCGCGTGATTGCCATTGGCCAAAGTCGGACACTTGTCGTTGTAGGGGCTGGATTGGTGCCACAGCGTCGTGAGCAGGGCAGGGACGTCCTCGCGTCCGCTGGGTACGGCGGCGGCCTGTCGGGGCGTGTTCGTGCCATGGGCCTGGGCGAAGAGGACCTGTTCGGCGCGCAGCTGGAGCCACTCGCGGAAGGCCTCGGGCATGTCGCTCTCGTCGTAGTCGCCCGTCTCGACCACGCCCAGGACGGGCGGCAGGCAGTCGTCGCCGCTCACGATGACGAAGCCTTGGCCGGCGCCTCGGCTCACGATATAGTAGGGGGGATTCTCTGTGGCCGATGTCGTTGCTGTCCCGAACTGGCGCATCCGGGCCGCCTCGGCGGCGGCTGTGGCAGGCTGGAGCTGGAGGGACTGGGCATTGGCCGAAAAACTTGCCGCCAGTTGCAGGGCCTGGGTGGGGGTGATGACATTGGCCGATGCCGTAGCACTGACCAGCGTGGAGATAAGCAGTGGGGTGATTCTTTTCATGAGATTCTGTGCTTTTCTTGTTGAAACGTCGGCAAATATACGGATTTTTTTCCGATTGCGTGCGGTGGAGGGGCGATTTTTTTCGGCGACGGCGCAAAAACGGCAGGCTTGTTTCACAACAGGCCTGCCATCCTTTAGAAATAGATTGCGGTTTACAAATCTGTAAATGTAAATGCGAAAGAGAAAGACAATAAATTGAAATTCAGTGTGTCAGATCAATGTTTTCACAAAGTCGAGGAACAGCGGATGCGGCTTGAGCACCGTGCTCGAATATTCGGGATGGAACTGTGTGCCGATGAACCAGCGCAGCGTCGGAATCTCGACTATCTCGACGAGGTCACTCTCGGGATTCCGGCCCGTGCACATCATGCCATTGGCCTCAAATTCAGCCCTGTAGGCATTGTTGAACTCGTAGCGGTGGCGGTGGCGCTCCTCGATGTGGTCCGTGCCGTAGATGGCGCGCACGCGGCTGCCCTCCTTCAGGTCACAGCCGAAGGCCCCCAGGCGCATCGTGCCGCCCATGTTGGTGATGCTCTTCTGGCTCTCCATGATGTCGATGACGTTGTGTTTCGTCTCGGGCATCATCTCGACGCTGTGTGCATCTTTATGGCCGATGACATTGCGCGCGAACTCGATGACAATCATCTGCATACCCAGGCAGATGCCGAACGTCGGGATGTCGTGCGTGCGGGTGTAGCGGATGGCGTTGATCTTGCCCTCGATGCCCCGTTGGCCAAAACCCGGACAGATGACCACGCCGGCCAGTCCCTTGAGCAGCTCCTCCACGTTGTCGGGCGTGATTTCCTCGCTGTTGATGAAGTGGAGCCGCGCCTTCCGGTGGTTGTAGATGGCGGCCAATGCCAAGCTCTCGCGTATGCTCTTGTAGGCATCCTGCAGGTCGTATTTCCCCACGAGGCCGATGTGGACCTCCTCGGTCGAGTCGCGTTGCAGCTGGAGGAACGTGCGCCACGGACGCATCTCGGGCGTCGGGCCGACCTCTTCGCCCAGCTTGCGCAGGATGGAGGCGTCCAGCCCCTGCCGCTGCATGTTGAGCGGCACCTCGTAGATGCTCGGCAGGTCTTCGCTCTGGACGACACACTCCGGCTCGACGTTACAGAACGAGGCGACCTTGTTCAGGATGCTCTGCTCCAGGTGCAGCTCCGTGCGAAGGATGAGGATGTCGGGCTGGATGCCCATGCTCTGCAGCTCCTTGACGGAGTGTTGCGTGGGCTTGGTCTTCAACTCGCCCGCCGCGCGCAGGTAGGGCACATAGGTCAGATGGACGTTGATGGCATTCTTGCCCATCTCCCAGCGCAGCTGTCGGATGGCCTCCATGAACGGAGCGCTCTCGATGTCGCCTATCGTGCCGCCGATTTCGGTGATGACGAAGTCGAAATGCTCGCGGGCGGCAAGTGCCTGGATGCGCCGCTTGATCTCGTCCGTGATGTGGGGCACGACCTGGATAGTCTTGCCCAGATAGTCGCCGCGACGTTCCTTGTCGATGACGGCCTGGTAGATGCGTCCCGTCGTGACCGAGTTCTCGCGCGTCGTGCGGATGCCGGTGAAGCGCTCGTAGTGGCCCAGGTCGAGGTCGGTCTCCATGCCATCGACCGTGACGTAACACTCGCCGTGCTCATACGGGTTGAGTGTGCCTGGGTCGATGTTGATATAGGGGTCGAACTTCTGGATGGTAATCTTGTGTCCGCGCGCCTGCAACAGTTTTCCGATGCTGGCCGATATGATTCCCTTGCCCAGCGAAGAGACCACGCCGCCTGTCACAAAAATGTATTTCGTCTGCATAATCTAAAAGTTATAAAGAGGAGTAAAAGGGTAGTAAAAAGGGACGTTCGCGGTCTTGTCCCGCGATAGAATTTTTACCCATTATTCATTATTCAATACCCAATACTCCTCTTTTACTCCTTTTTTACTTTCTTTCAATTCCTTTAATGTACTCATTCACTCCATCGGCCGCACAACGACCCGAAGCGATGGCGCGCACCACGAGCGAGGCTCCCGTGCGGCAGTCGCCCGCAGCGAAGATTTTCGGGTTGCTGGTCTGTCCCAGGGCCGATGTTGCGATGTTGCCGCGCTGGTCCTTGTCGAGCTTGAAGGCATCGACGAACTTTGCGTTGGGTTGGGTGAAGCCCATGGCCAATAGCACGAGCTCGCATGGGATGACCTTCTTCTCGCCCGTCGGCACCATGTTCGGACGGCCGCCGCCCTCGGGCGTGACCCACTCGACGCGCTCCACCTCGGCTCCGCTGAGGGCACCATCGGCATTGGCCACAAACCTCAACGTGTTCAGGCTCCACTCGCGCGTGCAGCCCTCCTTGTGTGACGAGGTCGTCTTCAGAAGTAGGCGCGGATAGGCAGGCCATGGGTTGGTCGGGTCTTCGTTTTCGAAGGGCTTGGGCATGACCTCGATCTGCGTCACGCTGAGGGCGCCCTGGCGATTGGCCGTACCCACACAGTCGCTGCCCGTGTCGCCGCCGCCGATGACGAGGACGTTCTTGCCCTTGGCCGAGATGCGCTCCTCCTTGCTGAACTCCTGGCCGGCGTTGACGCGGTTCTGTTGTTGGAGCAGTTCGAGCGCGAAATGTACGCCCGGCAGGTTGCGGTTCTCGACGTTCAGGTCACGCGGCGTCTCGGCCCCCATGGTGAGCACGATGGCGTCGAAATCCTTCTCAAGTTTCTTCGGGTCAATGTCTTGGCCAATACATACGCCCGTCTTGAACGTGATGCCCTCGGCCTCCAGGATGGCCAGACGGCGGTCGATGACGTGCTTGCTGAGCTTGAAGTCGGGGATGCCGAAGCGCAGCAGGCCGCCGATGGCCTCGTTCTTCTCGAACACCGTCACGTCGTAGCCCATCTGGTTCAGCTTGTCGGCCGCACCCAGACCTGCCGGGCCGCTGCCAACGACGGCGACCTTCTTGCCGTTGCGCACCTGCGGGATGCGTGGCTGGACGAAGCCCTCGCTGTAGGCGCGCTCGGTCGTGGCGCACTCGTTCTCGCGGATGGTGACGGCCTGGTGTTCCAGCGCCTGGACGCAGCTCTTTTCACACAGCGCGGGGCAGATGCGTCCCGTGAACTCGGGGAAGGGGTGCGTGCGGTTCAGCACCTTGTAGGCCTCTTTCCACTTGCCCTTATAGACGAGGTCCTGATATTCAGGCATACGGTTGCCCAGCGGACAGGCCCAGTGGCAGAACGGCACGCCGCAGTCCATACAGCGGCTGGCCTGGGCCATACGTTCTTCGATGGCGAGCGTCTGCTCCACCTCGCCATAGTCGCGGACACGCTCCTCCATCGGCCGATAGCCCGCCTCTTTACGATCTATTGTAAGAAATGCTCTAGGATTTCCCATTTTCAGAATTCTGTTTTGAAGTTATTGGATTCTCGTCACCAGTCGTCGGTCGGGGTTTTTAAGGGCATTGGCCAATGAACCTAACAACCAAAAACTGCTAACTAATAACGATTAACTAGTAACTATTGGCCGTCATTCATGCAGCGTCACGTGCTGCTGCTTGGCCTCCAGTTCGCGCAGGCGCTTCTCCATCAGGACCTTCTTGTATTCGATAGGCGTGACCTTGATGAAGTTGTTGACCGCGTCGTTCCAGTTGTCCAGGATGCGTTTGGCCTTGGCCGATGCCGTTTCAGCGTAGTGCCGTTCGACGAGGGCGCGCAGCTCCTTCAGGTCATAGAGGTCTTCGACCAGCGTCAGCTCGACCATCTCCATGTTGCAGAAGTAGTCGAAGTTGTGCTCCTCGTCGTAGATGTAGGCCACGCCGGCCGACATGCCTGCGCCGAAGTTTCGTCCCACGGTGCCCAGCACGACCACCACGCCGCCCGTCATATACTCGCAGCAGTGGTCGCCTGCGCCCTCGATGACGGCTGTCGCACCCGAGTTGCGCACGGCGAATCGCTCGCCCACACGTCCGTTGATATAGACCTCGCCGCTCGTCGCGCCATACATCAGCGTGTTGCCGCAGATGATGTTGTCCTCGGCCGCAAAGGTCGTTCCTGCAGCCGGTACGACGCTGATCTTGCCGCCCGACAGGCCCTTGCCCAGATAGTCATTGGCATCACCCTGAAGGCGGAAATGCACGCCATTGACCAGGAACGCGCCGAACGACTGGCCGGCCGAGCCCTTGAAGTTGATGCTGATGGTGTCCTGGGGCAGACCCTCGGCCTTATACTGCTTGGCAATCACGCCCGAGAGCATCGCGCCCACAGCGCGGTCCGTATTCTTGATGTTGTACGAGAGCTGGATCGGCATCTTGCTCTGGATAGCCGGATTGGCCACCTTCAGAATCGTCTGGTCGAGCACGCTGTCGATGTGGTGCACCTGCGGCTTGACGTTGTGGATGGCGGTGACTTTGGCCTCCTCGGGGATGTAGAGCAGCTTCGAGATATCGATCTTCTTTGTCTTCGAGTTCGTGTTGAAGTGGCGGGTCACGATGAGGTCTGTGCGGCCAATGACATCGTCCATCGAGTGCATACCCATCTCCGACAGGTATTCGCGCATCTCCTCGGCCACAAAACGCATGTAGTTGATGACATACTGCGAGCGGCCACGGAAGCGGGCACGCAGTTTCGGGTCTTGTGTGGCGACGCCCACCGGACAGGTGTTCAGGTGGCACTTGCGCATCATCACGCAGCCCAGAACGATGAGCGCGGCGGTGGCGAAGGCATACTCCTCGGCTCCCAGCAGGGCCATCATCATCGCGTCGCGGCCCGTCTTCAGCTGTCCGTCGGTCTGGAGCTTGACCTGTCCGCGCAGGCGGTTGATGATCAAGGTCTGTTGGGCTTCGGCCAATCCGATTTCGGCCGACATACCGGCGTGCTTGGTCGATGACGCGGGCGATGCGCCCGTACCGCCGTCCGCACCACTGATGATGATGCGGTCGGCCTTTGCCTTGGCCACACCCGCAGCGATGGTTCCGATGCCCGACTCGCTGACCAGCTTGACCGAGATTTCGGCCTTCGGGTTGACGTTCTTCAGGTCGAAGATGAGTTCGGCCAAGTCCTCGATCGAATAGATGTCGTGGTGCGGTGGGGGTGAGACGAGCGTGATGCCGGGCATCGAGTGGCGCGCCTTGGCAATCACCTCATTGACCTTGAATCCGGGCAGCTGGCCGCCCTCGCCCGGCTTGGCACCCTGGGCAATCTTGATCTGGATTTCGTCGGCATTGACCAGATATTCGGTCGTCACGCCGAAGCGGCCGGAAGCGACCTGCTTGATGGCCGAGCGCACGTTGGGCTCACCATCGGCCACATAGAAACGCTCCGAGGGTTCACCGCCCTCACCCGTGTTGCTGCGTCCGCCTATCGTGTTCATGGCTATGGCCAATGCCTCGTGCGCCTCCTTCGAGATGGCGCCGAACGACATCGCGCCCGTGGCAAAGCGGTGCATGATGCTCTCGGCCGGTTCGACCTCGTCGAGCGGAGTCGGGACATCGGCCTTCTTGAACGTCATGAAGTCGCGGATGAACATCGGCTGTTCGCGGTTGTTCACCGTGTCGGCAAATTCCTTGTACTTCTTCCACGAACCCAGGCGCGTTGCAATCTGGAGCGTTGAGATGGTCTCGGGGTTCCATGCGTGCTTCTCGCCGTCCTTGCGGTAGGCATAGTTGCCGAAGTTGGGCAGCAGCGAGTTGTCGGCGTGCGGCGCATAGGCCTTCTGGTGGGGCGCGAGAATCTCCTCGCAGATCTCCTCCATGCCCACGCCCGTCAGCTTGCTGTTGGCCCCGCCAAAGTATTTGTCCATGATGTCCTGGTTCAGGCCGGCTACCTCAAAGAGGCGTGCGCCCTTGTACGAGCCGAGGGTCGAGATACCCATCTTGGACATAATCTTCAAAAGGCCCTTCGAGATGGCCGTGATGTAGTTCTGGCATGCCGTGTTGAAGTCCAGCGCCAGCTCGTGCTGGTCAATCTGCTCCTGGATGGTGGCGAAGGCAAGATAGGGGTTTATGGCCGATGCGCCGAATCCCATCAGCAGGGCGAAGTGCATGACCTCGCGCGGCTCGCCGCTCTCGATGATGATGCCGATCTGGCAGCGCTTGTGACGCTCGATGAGGTGTGAGTGTACGGCCGATGTGGCCAGCAGCGACGGCACGGGAGCCATCTCGGCGTTCATGCCACGGTCGGTCAGGACGATATAGTCCGCACCGCCATCGACGGCCTTCTCGGCCGCAGCACAGAGATTGGCCACAGCCTTCTCCAGACCCGCAGCGCCATCGGCCACCTTGAACAACATATCGGCCTTCACAGCCTTGAATCCCTTGTAGGCGATGTTGCACAGCAGGTCCAGCTCCCTGTTGGTCAGGATCGGGTTGCTCAGGCTCACCATCTTACACAGCTCCGGGTTGAACTCCAGCAGGTTGCCGTCGATGCTGCCCACGTATCCGCCCAGGCTCATGACCAGTTTCTCGCGTATCGGATCGATAGGCGGATTGGTGACCTGGGCAAACTGCTGGCGGAAATAGCCGAACAGGCGTTGTGGCTGGTTGGAGAAGGCGGCCAATGGCGTGTCGTTGCCCATCGACCAGGTCGGCTCCTGCGCATTTTGGGCCATCGGCACGATGATGCGGCTGATGTCCTCCTGGCTGTAGCCGAAGGCGTGGCTCACCGTGTCATAGTCGGCCACCGTCGTCGGCGCCTTCCTGCCCGATGACAGCTTGTCGAGATAGATGCGGTTCCTGTTCAGCCACTCGCCGTAGGGGTGTTCTGTGGCCAATTCATGCTTCACCTCCGCATCGCGCGAAATCTTGCCCGTCTCCAGGTCCACCAGCAGGATCTTGCCCGGACGCAGGCGGCCCTTCTCGGCAATCTCGCTCGCGTCATATTGCAGCACGCCGATTTCCGACGCCATCTGCAGCATTCCATCCTTCGTAATCACATAACGGCACGGACGCAGGCCGTTCCTGTCCAGCATACCGCCGGCATATCGGCCATCACTGAACAGCAGCGCAGCCGGACCGTCCCACGCCTCCATCATGATGCTGTGGTACTCGTAGAAGTCCTTCAGGTCCTGCGGAATCGGGTTCTTGTCGTTGAACGATTCGGGCACCATCATGGCCAATGCGTGCGGAATCGACATGCCGCTCTCGACAAAGAATTCCAGCACGTTGTCGAACGACGCCGAGTCCGACATTCCCTCCTGAATCAGCGGCGTGATCTCCTTCATGCCGCCCAGCTCGCCCGGATTCAACACCGTCTCGCGGGCGTGCATCCAGCTCCGGTTGCCGCGTATCGTGTTGATCTCGCCGTTGTGACCCAGGTAGCGGAAGGGTTGGGCCAATGGCCATCGCGGCGACGTGTTGGTCGAGAATCGCGAGTGGACCAGTGCCAGGCCCGACGTGAACCATGGTGACAGCAGGTCTGGATAATATTGGCGCAGCTGGCGTGAAATCAGCATACCCTTATAGACCACGACGCGCGTCGAGAGCGAGCAGACATAGAAGTCCTCCCTCGTCGCCATGTCGCTCTGGGCCACACGCAGCTCCACGCGTCGGCGCACGAGATAGAGGGTCTTGTCCAATGCCTCCTGCGTCATGTAGTGTTCGCTCTTGATGAAAAGCTGTTTGATGTCCGGTTCGGCGGCTGCGGCCAATGTGCCCAATACCTCACTGTTCACCGGCACATCGCGCACGGCGATGAGGTTCAGCCCCGCCTTGCTGATCTCCTGCTTGAAGATGTCGAGACAGTCATACTGGTCCTTCTCTGCCTTGGGCAGGAAGACCATAGCCACGCCGTAGTGACCCTTTTCGGGCACCGGGATACCTTGCAACAAAATAAACTCGTGGGGAATCTGGACCATGATGCCGGCACCGTCGCCAGTACGCTCGTCTGCGCCCTCGGCACCGCGATGCTCCATGTTCTCCAGTACCTGAAGACCACGCTCCACAATCTCGTGCGTCTTGCTGCCGTTGATGTTGGCCAACAGACCTACACCGCAGGCATCGTGCTCATACGCCGGATCATACAAACCTTGCTTCTTGAACATAAACCTATAAATTAAGAATTTTTGCAATCAAAATCTAAATTTCAATGACGAAATGTAACCTTCTCTTCTGTTTTACTTTCGTTTTGACGGCGCGAAGATACGCGTTTTTCTTTTTACAGCCAAAAGATTTTAAGAAAAATTTTTGAAAAAAGAAAGAAAAAATTGAAAATCGCTGTAAAAATGTCGGTTTTTATAGATAAATATAGCAAAATGAAAGCGTGCTTCCCCATTGCACACGGAATTTGGTCACATTGGCCAATGCCTCCGCACGGTTTTCCGTAGTCATTCGTGTTTTGTCAGCCCAGACTGCTACAACTACCGTTTCTTCGGGCAGTGCCGTCCGTGAGCCGTAAGGTCCATTGGCCATAAATATAAAAATAGAGACACCCGTCGGGATTTTGCGGTCCTGACGGGTGTCTTTTTCCGTGAAAATCTGCGTTTTCGGGGGTGTCGGTGCAGGTCCTGCCAAAAAAAGGGGGCAAAATTTTGTCAGGTCGATGAAAATGGCTATCTTTGTCGCGCCCAAATTCAGATGATTCATTTTATGAAACGAAGTGCATTAACCTTTATCTTATTCGTATTTTCCGTCACATTTGTTGTGGCCCGTCCGCCTCACGTGTCCGGGTTGCCGCGGTTCAAGACATTGGCCAAGGCCGAACATTTCCGTCACATCCCGACGGAGCGTCTCTGTATGGTGGCCGATACGGTTCTGGCCTACCAGTTCCCCAGTGGCGGCTGGTCGAAAAACCATCGCTGGGAGCTGTGCGAGCTGAGTGCCGAGGAGTGGCAGTCGCGTCTGGAGCTGCGCGAGGCAATCGCGACGACGGGCGTCGGTAGCAATATCGACAACGGTGCGACGACGAGCGAAATCATGTTCTTGGCCAAGGTCTATCGGCGCACGGGTGTCGAGGCCTATCGCGAGAGTGCCCTGCGCGGCATCGGATATCTGCTCGCCATGCAGTATGACAATGGCGGCTGGCCGCAGTTCTGGCCTTCGCGTCCGTCGGGCTACGATGGGGTGGAGCCGTATGCGGATTTCATCACGTTCAACGACGATGCGATGGTCAATGTCATGCGCCTGCTTTGGTCTGTGGCCGATGAGCGTGCGCCGTACAGCGCGTTGCGTCCCTCCGATGAGTTGCGCGGACGTTGCCGGATGGCGTTCGACCGTGGTGTGCAGTGCATCCTGGACTGCCAGATCCGCAAGGCGGGGATGCTGACGGTGTGGTGCCAGCAGCACGACCCGTTGACATTGGCCCCACAACACGCGCGTTCGTATGAACTGCCTTCGTTTACGGGCTGCGGTGAGACGTGTTCCATCCTGGACCTCCTGATGGACCTGCCGAATCCGTCGGCGCGTGTCGTGGAGTCGGTGACGGCGGCGGTGCATTGGCTGGAGGCGCATCCTATCCACGACCGCAAGCTGTCGTTCTACCGTACGGCCGATGGCGAGCGTGACTACCGGCTGGTCGAGAGTTTGAATGCGCCTTTGTTGTGGGCGCGGTTCTACGACCTGGAGACGGAGCAGCCCTACTACTGCGACCGCGATGGCGTGAAGCGGGACGATGTGAGTGACCTGTGCCGTGAGCGACGCATGGGCTACAGCTGGCTGAGCCGGTCGCCGTCGGACATCATCGCGCGCTACAACAAGTGGATGCGCGGTAAGGGCGGGAAAGCGGCATTGGCCACAAAATAAATCAATCAGTAGAAAAAAGTAGAGACGCCACAGCGATGTGACGTCTCTGTTTCTTAATTCTTATTTCTTAACTACTTGTATTTCTCCTTGTAGATCTGGCTGCATGCGCTGAAGTTGAAATAGATTCCGGCGATGCTGTCCGCGTTTTCGCGCACCTGCATGAAGTCGGTCTGCATGTTTTCGACCTTGACCTGGCTGAGTTCGAGGTGGCGGCTGTTGAGCAGCTCGTATTCGTGCTCGACGTTGATGACGTGGTAGGCCGTTTCGGGCGATTCGCCGTCACCCGACGAGAAGATTGCGTCGATGATGCCCTGCCGCTTGATGTCCCACTGGCGGAAGTGCTCGTCATCGGCCATAATCTCATAACACAGCGGGATGATGGTGAGCGCGGTGAGGTCGAAAGGGTTGTTGGCCAATGCCTTTTTCGCCACTTCGATGATCTCGGCGCAGCTGTCGGGCGGGCAGTTGGCCTGGAGCACCCTGCGGCGTATGTTGAGCAGGGCGTCGCTCTCCTCCTGATAGGGGATGAAGTCCTCGCGCAGCGGGAAGCCGTAGTAGAGCGCGCGGTAGTTCTCCAGCTCCAGTGTCGTGTCACACTGCATGAACCGCTCCATCAGCCGGGGGTAGTAGTTTGGGCTTGTGCTGTCGGTTATCTGGCTGCGTATCAGTTCGTAGTTCGGCGCCTCAACGTTGTCCTGCGAGTGCAGGCTGAGGGTCGATGCAATCAGGGCCAGACCGACCAATATGGATAGTTTTCGCATTTCGATTTTGGTTTTAGAATGGGGGTTCTTCGCTCTGCTGCGCGAGGAACTGATCTGTGCTGTCACCGCCGATGGGGTCGTTCATGCGCGAACCGAGGTTCTGCTGCGGATATTCCGTCATCGTCGATGTGATGCTGGAGGCCTCGTCCAGGTTCTGGAAGCGGACATATTGGCCAATGAACTTGAGTCGGATGTCGCCCACGGCGCCGTTACGGTGTTTGGCGATGATGATTTCGGCCAATCCGCGCAGGTCGTTGCCCTTCTCGTCTTCATAGATCTTGTAATACTCCGGACGGTGGATGAAGCAGACCATATCGGCATCCTGCTCGATGGCTCCCGATTCACGCAGGTCTGACAGCTGCGGACGCGACTGCGAACTGCCTTGACGTCCCTCGACACCACGGTTCAGCTGCGAGAGGGCGATGATCGGGATGTTCAGCTCCTTGGCCAATCCCTTGAGCGAACGTGAGATGTTGGACACCTCCTGTTCGCGGCTGCCGAACTGCATTCCCGAGGCGTTCATCAGCTGGAGGTAGTCAATCATCAGGATTTTCACGCCATGCTCCTTGACCAGGCGGCGTGCCTTGGTACGCAGCTCGAAGACCGAGAGCGAGGGTGTGTCGTCCACATAAATCGGCGCGCCCTGCAATTCCTTGATGCGCGTCATGATTTGGTTCCACTCGTGCTGCTCCAGTCGGCCGCTCTTGACCTTGTCGCCCGTGATTTCGCAGGTGTTCTGCAACAGACGGTTCACCAGCTGCAGGTTGCTCATTTCGAGGCTGAACATACCGACTGGAATCTTGTAGGTGACTGCCATATTCTTCACCATCGAGAGCGCGAACGCCGTCTTGCCCATGGCCGGACGGGCCGCGATGATGATGAGGTCGGTGTTCTGCCAGCCGGAAGTCATCTTGTCAAGTTCTGTGAAGCCTGTCGGCAGGCCCGAAAGACCCTCGGCTCGGTTTGACGCTTCTTCAATCTTCTTGAGCGCCTCGTCGATGATGGGGTCAATCTGCTGGGTGTCCTTCTTGATGTTGGTCTGCGAGAGTTGGAAGAGGTCGGCCTCGGCCTTCTGCATCAGCTCCTCGATGTCGGTTGTTTCGTCAAACGCCTCGGCCTCAATCATTCCCGCATAGGTGATGAGCCTTCTGGCCAATGCCTTGTGGGCGATGACCTTGGCGTGAAACTCGATGTGTGCGGCCGAGCTCACCTTCTGCGTCAGCTGCGAGATGTAGAGCGGACCTCCGATCTGCTCCAGCGTGCCGTCATGTTGCAGCTGCCACGTGACGGTCGTCAGGTCGATTGGGTTCTGGGCCAATGCGAGTTCCTGAATCGCGGTGTAGATCAGTTGATGCTTGTTTTCGTAGAATGTCTCCGGCTTGAGGATTTCGCTCACCTGCGAGTAGGCGTCCTTCTCAAGCATGAGCGCACCCAGGACGGCGCGTTCCATCTCGATATCCTGCGGCTGCAGTTTCCCCTGCAGGGCGACGGGCGAGACGGCCGCGTTCTGAGAGCGTCGGTGGTTTGATGGCTGAGGCACGGTTTCTTCTGGATTTGAGTTAGGATAAGATTCCGAGGCCGCGCCATTGGGCACAAACCTCGGAATTGTGATGTTGACGTTAAGTCGTTGGCGGAGAATGGAATGGCAGGGTAGGGGGCTTTACTCGCCACCTTTTTTCCCCTGCTCTTATTCTCACACGCTGGCCAGCAGGCCCTTGCGACGACGACGGATTTCGTTCTCATTGGCCAAATCCTCGTCAATCAGGATGCGGCCGCAGTACTCGCAGACGATGATTTTCTTGCGCATCTTGACGTCGATCTGGCGCTGGGGCGTAATCTTGTTGCAGCAGCCGCCGCAGGCCTCACGCTCGATGGGGACGATGGCCAATCCGTTGTGGGCCTTCTTGTGGATGCGCTTGAAGTTGCTGAGCAGCTTGGCATCGATGGTGCCCTCCAGCTTCTTGGCCTTGTCGCGCAGGGTTTCCTCCTCGCTGCGGGTCTCGGCGATGATTTCGTCCAGCTCGCCGCGCTTGACGTCGAGGTCGTTCTTGCGCTCGTCGATTTCCTGGGTGGTGTCGGCGATGCGGGCCTTGAGATCCTCGATGGTCTCGCTGCTCTCGCGGATTCGCTTGTTGCACAGGGTGATTTCCAGGTCCTGATATTCAATTTCCTTGGTCAGGAATTCGTACTGCTTGTTGTTCTGTACGTCGTTCTGCTGCTCGGAATATTGGGCGATGAGGTTCTTGGCCTCCTCGATCTTGGCCTGCATGTTCTGGATCTTGTTTTCGGCCTCCTTGATGCTGTTGTAGTAGCCCTCCACGCGGGTGTTGAGCGATGCGATGGCAGCCTCCATGTCTGAAACCTCGGCCGGCAGTTCGCCGCGCAGGTTGCGGATGCGGTCAATCTCGGATACGAGCACCTGAAGTTTGTACAGGTTGGCCAATTTTTCGGCCACGGACAGTTCTTTTTCTACTTTTGCCATAGTTCTTTTGATTTTATTGTTTTTAGTTTTGTTTCTTTCCCTTTAAATGCAACAATTGCCATACGCACGTCGCTATCCACCTCCAGGGATTCGGGGCTTTCCGCCTCCGGATCTCCCGTCATGGAACCGGCCACCGAGTGTGTCAAGCAGACCGGGCTGACGTCATACAGCAAGTTGTCTTCGTCTTTTGTTTCATTGGCCAATGCCCTTGCATCGACCGATTTCGCGGCGCGAAGATAGTGATTTCCGATGAGAAATCCAAATCGTGCGCATTAAATTTTCGTGAATGGGTCGTCTTCGCTCTCGGCCTCGTCCATATTCACAAGTCCGGCTGGCAAATCCATCACGATTGTGCGCCGTTCGTCGTCGATGGTGCGTATCAGGTCTTCGGCCGCGGGAACCATCAGTTCCGTACCGTCGTGGTCGATGATGAACAGGACATTGGCCGTCATGTCATTGATGTCGGTGATTGTGCCCAATGGCCCGAGCGTGACGTCCTCGACGCTGTAGCCGATGAGCCCCAGTTCCTCCTCGGCCTGCGTGTCGTAGGCCTTGGCCTCCTTGGCCGAGAAACAGCGGCGGTCGAAGTAGATCTTCTGTCCGCAGAAGGCATTGGCCTTGTCCATCGTATCGACGTCCTCCAGCTTCAGGAGGATGGATGCGTTGCCCTTCCAGCGGTAGCTTTCGATGAAGAACGGTACGTAGATGCCCTCCATCTCGCAGACGATGTAGGGGCACCGCTTCACTTCGTCGAACACGGCATTGGCTACCATCACGCTCATCTCGCCCTTCAGACCGTGGACCTTGGCAATGGTGCCGATTTCTATAAGTTGTTCTGTCTTAATCATCTATACGTGTGATTTTTGCGCCGAGGGCGTTCAGTCGGCCGTCGATGTCTTCATATCCGCGGTCTATCTGGCCGATGTTGTCGATGCGGCTCGTACCGTCGGCACTCATGGCGGCGATGAGCAGGGCGATGCCGGCGCGGATGTCGGGCGACGCCATGCGCGAACCCTTCAGCTTGTATCGGTTGTCGAGGCCGATGACCGTCGCGCGGTGCGGGTCGCACAGGATGATCTGCGCGCCCATCGTGATGAGCTTATCGACGAAGAAGAGTCGGCTCTCGAACATCTTCTGGTGAATCAGGACAGCGCCCTTGGCCTGCGTCGCCGTGACGAGCAGGACGCTCAGAAGGTCGGGCGTGAGTCCTGGCCAAGGAGCATCGGCTATCGTCATGATCGAGCCGTCGATGAAGCTCTCGATGGTGTAGTGCTGCTGGGCGGGGATGTGCAGGTCGTCGCCCCGTTGCTCGATGTGGACACCGAGGCGGCGGAAGGCGTCGGGGATGATGCCCAAGTCGGGAATCGAGACGTTGCGGATGGTGATGTCGCTCGCCGTCATGGCCGCCATGCCGATGAAACTGCCCACCTCGATCATGTCGGGCAGGAGTCTGTGTTCCGCACCGTGCAGCTCGCTCACGCCGTGGATGTGCAGCAGGTTGGAGCCGATGCCGTCAATCTGCGCGCCCATCTTGACCAGGAGGCGGCACAACTGCTGGATGTACGGCTCGCATGCCGCGTTGTAGATAGTCGTTGTGCCATTGGCCAATGCCGCAGCCATCACAAGATTGGCCGTGCCGGTGACCGATGCCTCGTCCAGCAGCATGTAGCGGCCCTGCAACCCGCCGTCCGGCGCCTCGGCCCGGTAGATGTGGCGGTCGCCGTCGTAGGTGAACGATGCGCCCAGCGTCTGCAGGCCGATGAGGTGCGTGTCCAGTCGCCGCCGCCCGATCTTGTCGCCGCCGGGCTGGGGCAGCTGGGCGTGGCCGATGCGTGTGAGCAGCGGGCCGAGCATCATGATGGAGCCGCGCAGAGCGGTGGAGCGCTGCTGGAAATCGGCGCTCAGCATATACTCTTCGTTCAGGTTTTCCGCGCGGAAGGTGAAGGTGCCGTGCTCCGGATGCTCGACCTCGACGCCGATGCGCTCCAGGAGCTTGATCAGGTTGATGACGTCCAGGATTTCGGGCACGTTGCCGATGGTGACCTTCTCGCGTGTGAGCAGCGTGGCGCAGATCACCTCAAGTGCCTCATTCTTTGCACCTTTCGGGGTGATTTCGCCTTTCAGACTGTGGCCTCCTTCGATGATGAAACTTGGCATATATTCTTGATTGAAAGGGTATTAACGGAATGCGTAATAGGGGCTTTTCGGGGTTTTGGCCAATGTCCTTCGCCCGCACCCCGGACGGACGCGTCAGGCGTCCTCCTTGGTGAGGTCGAGCTTGAAGTCGTCACGGCCCTTGGCCACCCACTGTTTCTCCAGCGGATGCCGTGTGGCCTCGTGGTAGCGGCGGCGGTTGCGTGCGATGTCGATGCTGGCGTAGATGGCGTTGCGCAGCGGTGTCTCATTGGCCAATGACTTTCCTGCCTCGCTGTAGTTGACGCCCGTGAGCGGATAGGTCAGCACGATGGGCATCCCCGACACGTAGCCGATGGTGGTCTCCGGGTTGAGCGATGCGATGAGCCGGTGGCGCGCCTCCTCTTCGTCGAGGAACAGCACGGCGTCGTAGTGTGCCTGCTGGCCTGCGTCGATAAATTCATTGGCCACAAACGGACCGAAGACAATCACGCCGTTGTCACGCAGGTCGCTCAGGTCGTTGGCCAATGTCTCGCGGCCCGAAACCACGGCAATGCGCGGTTTGATGAAGCCGAAGTCTTCGCGCAGGTGCTGGTTGATGGCCTTGACATCGGCCGCAAAAGCCTCCTTGGCCATGCCTTCACCCAGCTCGGTCGTGAATTCCAGCGGCGGCAGCTTGAGCGTGCGGAGCCCATCGGCCATAATCCAGTCGAATACCTTGCCGTCGGTCTGGACGGCGCGCTGGATGAAGTCGCTCAGCGGGTGCGAATCAACGTTGTTGTCAAGTTGGCCGGGTGCGCATACGAGCACGTCGATGATGCCCTCCTTGTAGGCCTCGATGGCGGCGTTGAGCGAGTCGGCCTCGGCCTTAAGCGCGGTTTCGGTCTGCTGTCCCCACTCGATTTTCGGGTTGTCCGAGCACACACTCACCAGGTTGACGCGTCCGTCGATGATTTCCTTGGCCGATGCGATTACCTCGAACGGGATGTTCTGCTCAATTTCAATGGACTTGGCCGACTCCAGGAAACAGTGCTCGTCGCTGAAGACGATGGGCGTACAGAATTCCATCAGTTCCGGCGCGGCAAGGGCCTTGGCTATCAGCTCCAGACTGATTCCGTTTATATCTCCGTGGGTGATGCCCACTCGTGTCATTTTCATCTTGTAACTTTTTTATTCCAATGTGATTTCAATCTCGCTCATCATGTTGTCCGATGGCAGCTTCAGCGTGTAGAGTGCGGCCTCCAGATTGCGCAACATGCGGCGCTTGCCCTCGCCTGGTGCATAGACGAAGCCTTCGGCAAAGACGACGCGCTTGTTCATTTCGTCCAGCCGCATGTGGCAGACGAATGGTCCGGCCATCAGCCCGTTTTCCATGCGCCACATGCCGCGCAGCTCGCCCACATACTTGCCGCCTACGTTCAGCGCCTTGTATTCAGGCATGACGACGCGCTTGTTGGTCGTCATGTAGCTGCCGTCCTGTCCGCCGCGGATATTGGCCTTCATCACCGAGTCGCGCACGGCGACAGCGCCTTCGAGCGAGAAGATGTTCGCATCGGTGTAGGGCACGCTATAGACCACGATGTGGCTCTGCTTGTCCATGTAATCGTCTGTGACCCAGAAGAATGTCGAGTCGGCCTCACCGCGTCCGTTCTTCTTGATGGCATAGGGGATGAGCAGTGAGACGTTCTGCAGCTTCATCAGGCGGTCTCCCTGTTTCAGGGCATTGTCGCGCTCCAGCTTGTGGACGGCGCGGTTGATTTCTGCCTTGACGAAGAGGTTGCGCAGGCCCTCCTGCAACGTCGAGATATATTCGGCGAGGCTCTGCTGGTCGCGTGCGTACATCTTGACGATGACCTGTCCGCGCGCATACTTGTCGCGTTCCATGGTCACGACGGGCTCGGCTGCGTTCTGCGCATCGAGGTTGATGAGAACGACATTGGCCAATGTCCTTATCCCGCGCTGGAAATGTTCGGGCAGCACGGTGCAGACGTAGAAGTATTCGTTTTCGGGGAAGACGCACTCCATCGGATACTGGAAGATGGCGTAGAGCGAGTCATACAGCGGCGTCTGGTTCAACTGGACCTGTTGGCCGTCAGCATCCTGTCCATAGACCGGCTTCAGACTCTCGTCCATGACGATGTAGAGGTCATAGGCCGCACCCGTAGCTTCCGGCATGAGCGCGTCCGATGCCCCCTTCGAGCAGCTGGTCAGGAGCGCAACGGCTGTGACCAGCATCAATGCAAACTTTTTCATACAAGCAATGTTTGTTCGTTTGGTGTTCTTTTTCATGTTTTTGGCCAATGGCTTTCCTCTCTGTTTACGTGCGCGCGAAAAAAGAGAAATGTACCGCGCCATATCTGCGCAGCTCCAGGAAGCCCGGAGTACCGGCAAAATTCTGCTCCTTTCCATGTTCGAGCACGAAGATGCCATCCTCTGCAAGTAGGTGGTTTTCAAGTACAAGCGCAGGAATTTCGGCTAATTCGGCCCGTGCGTAGGGCGGGTCTGCGAAGATGAAGTCAAACCGTCCCTCCTCAT
>CACZAY010000011.1 GCA_902779265.1 uncultured Bacteroidales bacterium
GGCTCCACCTCTTACCATTCCGAACAGAGAAGTTAAACCTTGCAACGCCGATGGTACTGCCAACGCGGGAGAGTAGGAAGCGGCCACCTTACGAGAGAGGCTTGAATCAACCGATTCGAGCCTCTCTTTTAGTTATTAGTTAATAGTTATTACTTTTTTCGCCTCTTTTGGCAAGATATTTCCCGCGTAGTGTTGTCATCTGTCATTTGTCATTAAGGATTTCGTGACGCGCAGGTGTCTTGTTTGGAGTGATGTTTATGGCCAATGTCCTACGCTTATTGAAACCATATCTACAATGATTCCGATGATTTGAGTTTGTTTCGACATGGCTTTTTTCTCCTTTCGGGGGCAAATTCCGTAAAATAATTGGAAAAATAAGCCGATTTTAAAAATAATTTCTTATTTTTTTGTGAATTATTGTCGTTATAAGTATATTTGTGCCAATTGTTTACAGCCTACAGGTTGAAAACAAGTTAACATAACACTAATTATAAACGAAAACCTAACTGCTATCTATGCGGAAACACTACACCCATTCCAGATACTTCATATGCTATTTGATGGTGGTAAGAATCTGGGGAAAGTGAAGGTTAATGGTAGCTATATAGTACCATCAAATCTTAGGGAAAAAATGGATGCCAGATTTGGTACTACTGTAGGTGAACTGTATAAGAAGTATTCTGGCTTCATACACCCATCTAAATCCCAGAAAGAAGTAGATATGGGTAGTTACTATAGTTACAAAGAAGATAGGTATGTAGCCAGTAAGAAAGATGTACGGATGTACGCTAAGGATATGGTTTATGTAAACCAGATAATAGGTAATGTGCTTCTGGCACATTTAGAAGATATTAAATTCCAAACGAAGTAACCCTAAACTGTGTTTCTTATGAAAGATAGACTTTATTTAATTGGACCTGATGAGCATTACCACATATTAGGTGATGCAGAAACTTTTATAAATTGGTTTGTTAATGAAAGTTGGCTATCAGATGCTGAAATAATAGATGAATTAGAGTACCAACGCTCCCGATATGATGCTAGCGATTATTTTAAGGAATTATGTACTAACGCTATAAATACGGTATCTGATAGAATAAATAATATGCCTGTTATTTGTAGCCAATGTAGAAGACCGTTATTATTTAAGGATGCCCAATACATAGTAATTGGCTACAATACGCATAGAAATTCACAAGTTATTTCTAGAAGTTTGGTAGGTGGCTCTACAGTGCGTAGAATATCAGAATACCATACACCTATAGAACGGTGCTTTTGTGAAAGATGTGCAAATGAATACTATAGGAAGTGTAAAGAAGAAGCTGAAAAGCATAGTATAAAAGGCTTTTTCAAGAAACTATTTAAGTAAGATATGGAAGATTCAAAGATAGTACTGGAAGATGGATTACTACTACCCATCCCAGAAGATGTAGAAGCTGAATTAGATAAGATTCTGGATGCATTGAAAACAAGTTAATATAACACTGATTATAAACAAAGAACCTGTGCACATACAGTTGAAACAAATGCTTGGACTATACACAAAGGATAACCAGAAGAAGTTTCTACGAGATTTTCTCAGCATAGGCGTTCCTGTAACAATATCAGCTGCATCTTTAACCGACAATAAAAAAGAATGATAGTATGACACAAAAAGAAAAGGAGTTGTATGGAAACTCCGTAAAGTTTGCCCTCGTTAAACTGAAAATGTATATCAGCATTATTCCATTGAAGGTATATTGGAACACCATTGTACCAATGATAGTCTGGTATAACAAACATACCAAACAGAATAGAAAAATAAAAATATCGAAGGATGGTGATGTCTATGGCGATGGCAGTGTAATAGCGGACACCTTTGACGATTTTCCTTTTTAATTGATAATCAACAAAAGAAAGTCTATGCTTATTTTATGTCGTTGTTAATACCATCAAAAGATATGAAAAAATACTCCACCTACCTTTTAATCTTTATTGCATACTTTTTTGTTGTAAGCTTCTTATGCTGCACCTACTTCTTGACAGTATCTCATATTGTTATATCGTGTCTTGGTTTTGGTGTTGTTGTTCCATTACTATTACTGTATTTTGTGAGGCACTTTCATAATCACAAAAAGGTCTATAAACCAGATGATTTTTCAGAAGCCTGGCAATTCTGCACTTTTGTAAAATTCTTTGGTCCGAACATTCACAAGGAGTCCCATACAAATAATACTACTAAAAAGGTCTTCCGTACTTTAGAAGTCAGTGATTACACTGGCAAGACTGTATCTATCAGATTTTCCAGTTATCTTGGGGAGTTATCTGCCGAAGAGCTGAAAGAAAGAAAGGAAGAGCTGTTTGTCGGGAAACGCAAGGATAACCATAGGTGGTACTTATACGATAAGAACTATAAAAGAAGTGAACCTTGGGAAGATATAAAAGTGGTAATTTAACATTTACAGCAAATGATAAGTATATACAAATATGTGTGTCCCAAATGCAAACATGAAGAGGAGAGTGAGGAATTTGAGGCACATCCAAAATATAGGTGTTCTTGTGGTTTTACTGTAGTTGGCCGAAGAGATTTCTCAGGCAAGTATTCCTGTGCTTGTTGTGGAGATTTGATGTCTCCTTGGGATTACAACTGTCCTATCTGTAAAACACCTATGCTTAAAGTTCTACAGTTTCCAATATATCCGAACAGGAGAATTATTTTTTGTAGAAATACATGGTATTATACTGATTCCTCAATGGGTATAAAACAAAAAGTAAAAGAATGTGAAGAAGATAGTTTGGGTTTGTTTCATGCTTACATAGAAACTAATGGTACTAGTTTGTGCGGGCTATTCAGCGATGATGGTTACATGATTTTACCATTTAAGTACAAGTATATAAATATTGATAAATATGGTATTATTCAAGTAGTTTCTTTTACTAAGAAACTTAAAGAAGAGCCTTTAAATGAACAACGTTACCATAATTTTCACTGTAATTATATTGACCCTTTTGGCAATTTTCTATATTTAGGAGATAGTGATGAGTATGGGGCTTTAGTAACAACACTTAAAGGGTTCAATATTGATTATTGGAATGGTGATTTTGCGGTCTTTACCAAAGAAGGAAAGCAAGGTATTCTTTATAAGGACGGTTCCATTGTGGTAAACCCCATATTTGAAAGAATACAGGACAGTAATTCTTGGATGCACTATTTAGAAGCTACAAAATCAGACTCCATATTGGGACTATTAACATTTAAGATATATCCTGGCACTTTTGGTGAAGATTGGGTTGGCGTGGAAGAGATTAGTGTGGATAATAAACTTATGTATTTCATGGATAAATACGGCAATAAGCGATTAGTGTTTGACCAATTGTGGAAGGATAAAAATAGTGAATTATCACGCTTCTCTTTAGAAAATAATTACTCAGCTCATTTCATAAATGGGATATTACGTGTAAATGCTCTTCATGACCCATACTTTGGTGCTATATATAAAATATATAAAGATGGTAGTTCTGAGTTTGAAGGTACAGAATCCTATGGAGAGGATCCTGCCTTTAAGAACGCAGATGATTATATCAATTATACGGGTTATGAATCAATGGGGTATTTTGAAACAGACAGTTATGAACGTGATGCTTTTGATGATGATTCAGAAGCAAGGTGGAATATAGAATAAGAGGTGGGTTCATTTTTCCCACCCCTTATAATGTTATTTTTCAAAAACCATGAACATCGCATCATCTGTGTCCATTGTTTCCATCTGCTCGATGTCTTTGAAGAATGGCTGCACATTCTTTCGTACCTTTACCCAATACTTGAGTTCTCCCTTATGGTAGCCTTGTTTATATTGAAAACAAGATAACATAACGCCAATTATAACTACTAATCTCAGTGTTTAACAACAATACAACAGAATCTTGAAACGTTTGCAGGACACTTAAACTTAAAGCAATATGAAAGCAGAAATAACAGAGATGCAGCAGCTCATGGACAAGGGCTGCAGGGAACAGATGGAGGATTACTTGTTGACGCATTGTCCAGAATCAGGAGAGGAGACAGCTGTGTACGAACAACTCAGACACAAGGAGTACAGTCTCAGAAGGACATCGACAGAAGAAACCGAGAAGACGAAAAGACTCTTGAAGAACTCACGAAGAAACAAGATAAATGGATAGATGATATTGATAATGCTCTTGCAAAGAAGCATAAGAAAATAGGTCATGGTTCCGGGTTGAAAACAAGTTAACATTGCGCGGATTATAACCACGTTCTGCAGGCTGAAAATAAAAACTCTGTTAATGAACTCTGGTAGGTTTCGTGGCGTAGGGGCGAAGCATTATCAGATGATACCTCTTTTTTTCATAGGGGAATGCTTTCGTTTGAAACAAATCATTATCGTTGTCGTATGTAAGACAAAGGATTACAGAGCCCGATTCTCTCTTCGTTTAAACTTGTCTTCTCGCAGAACGTTCAATCATTTGTTCTGCCTACTGTGAGAATTGGGGAAGCCGGATACTATGCCAATAGGGTTTTTGCGTTGGCGATGGCCTGTTCGGTAATCTGTGCGCCGCTCAGCATCCGTGCAATCTCGCGGATACGCTCGTCGCTCGATAGTTCGTAGATATGGGTGGTGGTGTCGGTCTGGCTGTCCTCCTTGACGACCTTGAAGTGTGCCGTGCCCTTGCCAGCAACTTGTGGCAGGTGGGTAATGGTGATGACCTGAAGGTGTTGGGACATCTGTTTCATGACCTCGCCCATGCGGTCGGCAATGTCGCCCGAGACACCGGTGTCAATCTCATCGAAGATGATGGTGGGCAGAGTCTTGGCATTGGCAATCAAAGCCTTGATGGAGAGCATCAGACGCGAGATTTCACCGCCAGAGGCCACTTCGCCGGCGGGTTTGAGTGCCTGATTCTTATTGGCCGAGAACATAAAGACGATTTCGTCCAGTCCTGTTTCGGAAAAGTCGCGCAACTGCGATATTTGGACCTCGAAACGGACATTGGGCATCCCAAGATAGGCAACTTTTTCAATCAGTGCGCTTTCAAACGAGCGTGCTGATTTTTTGCGTGTAGCGGAGAGTGTGTCGGCGAGCTTTTTGGCCAATGCCGTTTGCTGCTCCACCTGACTTTGTAGGGCGGCGATCTCTTCGTCGCTGTTGTCGATGTGCTGGAGCCGTTCGTCCAGTTCGTCGCGCAGGGCAATCAGTTCGTCCACCGTGTTGCGGCCGAATTTCTTCAAAAGCGAATACAGCTGGCTGAGCCGTCCCTCGACGTAGTCGAAGCGCTCGGGGTCGAAGGAAACCTCGTCGGCCTGCGCGGAAACGTCATTGGCCATATCCTTGAGGTCGATATAGTCGCTTTCAAGCCGCTCGGCAATCTCGCTGACCTGTGGGTAGATGCGCCCCAGGGAGCGTGCCTCGTCGCTCAGTTTCTTCAGTGTTTGGACGATGCTGCTTTCCTCGCCGTCAAGCTGGTCGGAAATCTGCGTGAGACTGCCCTTGATTTCCTCGGCGTGACTCAGGAGTTCCTGCTCCTGTTCGAGTTCTTCGAGTTCGCCCGAGCGGAGCTGCGCCTCGTCGAGTTGCGTGAACTGGAAGCGGGTGTAGTCGGCCTCCTGTGCGCCCTGGGCTGCGGTTTCCTGTAGTTGCCTGAGCTGCCGACGCAGGGCGAGCAGGTCGTGGTAGGCGGTGGTGTAGGCGGTGCGTTCGTTCGTGTTGTTGGCCAATGTATCTATCACTTCCTGTTGGAACGTGCCTTGGCCGATGAGCAGGTTCTGGTGCTGCGAATGGATGTCAATCAGACGGTCGCCGAGGCTCTTCAACAGCGTGAGCTGCACGGGGACGTCGTTCACGAAGGCGCGGCTCTTGCCCGTGGCCATTATCTCGCGGCGGATGATGGTGCTGTGGGCGTCGTATTCAAGGTCATTGGCCAAGAAGAACGGCTCAAGCTGGTAGCCGTCGATGTCGAATGTCGCCTCGATGACGCATTTCGTGGCTCCAGTGCGCACGGTCTTGGCATCGGCGCGTTGGCCGAGAATCAGCCCCAGCGCGCCCATGATGATGCTCTTGCCCGCGCCGGTCTCGCCTGTGATGACGGTCAGCCCCTGCGTGGGACGGAATTCAAGCCGCTCGATGAGTGCGTAATTCTGTATGTTGAGTGTTTGCAGCATGGTTTATTCCTTGTATTCTTCCTTGATTTTGGCCAATTTCCCTGTATATGTCGGGAAAAGGTCTTGGAGAGTTTTGTAGATGGATTGTTTTTCCGCCATCGGCGCCTCGCTGTAGATATTTACGAGCTCCTCCAGCTTGGCCGAGATGAACATGCTGAGCAAAGGAGTCTGGGCGTTTGCTTTTCGGACATTGGCCAATAGTGGAATCGCCTGTGTGACCTGGGCACGTCCTTTGTCCATTGACTGGTACATCGCGTCGAGCCCTTGCCGGTGGTAATTGTACCAGAGTGTGCGGAAATCGGTCTGTGCCTCGTCGAGCAGTGCGGTAATGATGGCGTGGCGGTTCTTCTTGTCGTCAAATGCCTTCCATCCCTTCGAGTCAGAACTCTGCATCTGGCTGACGATGCTCTCGCACTTGCGCAGGTAGGGTTCGCCGCCCTTGGGCGAGAAACTGTCGAAATCCGCGCCGAGTATCAGATATATGTAATAGGCCGTGACGGCAATCAGTTCGTTGTCGAGGTTGAATTCGTTGAAGGTGAACGTCTGCCCCTCGGTGTAGGTGAATGCCAGATTGTCGTCCTTCCAGTTCAGCGTTGTCGTCTGGTAGGATGAGTAATAGACAGGCCGGCGTGCCTGGATGGTGAGTGAGGCCTTGTAGTTGTCGGCCGATGGCATTTCGTTGATGGTTATGGCCAATGTGCATTGGACACGCTCCTGGTGGGCGAATTGTGCCGATGTCCACTGTTGTCCATTGATGAACTCCTGCAGGTCCTTCTGGAGCGTGGCGAAGCGGTCACGATAGGAGGCCTCAATCTGCTGGGCGTTGATGGTTACCGTCGCGTCGAGTTCCTGTGCCTTTATCGTAACAAAGGATGTGAATATCAAGGCCGATATCCACATCCTCGCTAATGGATTGCTCATTGTTTTCGCATCATCTGAAGTTTGATTTTTGTGACGAACTGCTTGGTCGTTCTGGCAAATTGGCCGTCCATAATCCAACTGTAATATGACGGGTCGCGCTCGAAGACCTCGACGACCGTCCGGCCCTTGTATTTGCCGAAGTTGAAGCAGGGCTCATGTCTGTCGTTGAAGACGAAGTTGCCTGCAATGTCTGCCATATTGCCGATGCGGCTGAAGTCCTGCAGCCACGCGACGTCGTTCTCCAGATCATCGTAGTGGTCTAACTGAGCCTTCAGGACCTCATAGGTCGCGCGTGTGTCGGCATCGGCGCTGTGAGCGTCCTCCAGGTCCTTGCCGCAATAGAATTTATAGGCGGCGGCGAGGTTGCGAGGCTCCTTCTTGTGATAGATGTGCATCACGTCGATGATGTTGCGCTTGTCGATGTCGAACTCTACGCCTGCGCGGAACATCTCCTCGGCCAAAATCGGGATATCGAAGCGGTTCGAGTTGAATCCCGCGATGTCGCATCCTTGCCAGTCCCGGGCGATGGTCTTGGCCAATGCCTTGAATGTCGGCTTGTCGGCCACCATCTCGTCCGTGATGTGGTGTATGGCCGATGTCTCGGCCGGAATGTGGCATTCGGGGTTCACGAGATAGTTGTGTTCCTGCTCTTCGCCATTGGGCATCACCTTGATATAGCTGATCTGTACGATACGGTCGGTGATGAAATTCAAGCCTGTCGCCTCGATGTCGAAGAATACAATGGGGCGCTTTAGATTCAACTGCATGGCTTAGTTTCCGAAGTCGGCCAACTGCATTGGCATGATCAGCATGAGCAGGTCTTCATTCTCGTTGTTCGTCACCGGCACGATGAGTGCGGCGCGGAAAGCCTCGCCCATACGGAACTCCACTTCGCTCGATGGCATCGTGTTGAGAATTTCAATCAGGAAGTTGGCGCGGAAGCCAATCTGCATTGGTACGCTGTCGTAGCTGCACGTAATCTTTTCCACACCGCTGATGGAGTAATCGACATCGGCCGCACTGATGGTCAGCTGGTCCTTGTCAAGTTCGAACTTGACCTGATTGGTGGCCTGGCTGGCGAAGACCGAGATGCGTCGCAGGGTGTTGATGCACTCCTGACGGTCGATGATCATGCAGTTGGTGTTGTTCTTCGGAATGACGGCCTCGTAACGTGGATATTTGCCTTCGATGAGGCTGCAGATGACCGTATAGTCGCCAATGTGGACGCGGGCGCTCTTGTTGTCGAACTGGATTTCTGCATCGGCCATGTCCTTGGAAATGATGCTCTTCAGAAGGTTGGCCGGCTTCTTCGGCAGGATGAACGATGCGGAGAATCCGGACTTGACACTTGTGTTGATGAGGCGCACCAGCTTCTTTGAGTCGCTGGCCACGAAGATGCAGCTCTCGGGCGTGACGTCGATGTAGATGCCGTTCATGACGGGGCGAAGCTCATCATCGGCCACAGCGAAAATCGTGCTTACAATACCGTTGAGCAGGGCCGGTGCCGGCATCGTGAAGGTGTTCGTTTCGGCCGACATGGAGCGCAGCGTGGGATATTCGTCGGCGCAGCCTGCGATGAAGTTGTACTTGCCGTTGGCGTAGTATACGTAGGTCTCCAGATTGTCCGGGTTGATCTGGAAAGAGAGCATCTGCTGCGGCATCTCCTTGAGCGGGTCAAGCAGGGTCTTGGCAGGGACGACAAATCGGCCGTCACCATCGACCTCGCTGATTGCTATGGTTGTAATCATGGTCGTGTCACCATCCGAGGCCGTTACTTTCAGCTGGTTGTCGCTGAATTCAAACAGGAAGTTTTCGAGGATGGGCATCGAGTTCTTGCTCACCAGCACGCGGCTGATGGCAGACAAGTGGCTCATAAGGTCTGAGCTTAAAACCTGGAATTTCATTTCGCGCGAATTGTTTTAAAAGGATAAAAACAGGGACAAATATAAGCACTTTTTTCCGCGCGTGCAAATATTTGTCCCGAAAACTTGTTTTTCGCCCTGAAAAAGTTGTGGTTTTTATGGCCGATGGGCATTGGCCGACACAATTCAGATGCGGCTGAGCGCCTCCTTCAGATAGCCGTAGAAACTGGCAACCGATGGGATGTTCAGACGTTCCTCGGGCGAGTGGACGGCCTCCATCGTCGGACCGACCGAAATCATGTCCATGTCGGGATATTTGGTCAGGAACAGACCGGTTTCGAGACCGGCGTGGATGGCCAATACCTCAGGGTCCTTATTGTACAAATCACGATAAGCCTGCGTGAACACTTTCAGTACGGGCGAGTCGAGGTTCGGTTTCCAGCCTGGATAGCCTTGACCCTGAGTGACTTCTGCTCCGGCCAGCTCGAATACTGTGCGTACGGTCTGGGCAATGTCCTCCTTTTCGCTTTCGACGCTGCTGCGCTGACTCGTCTCGATACGGATGATGCCCAGTTCCGGCATCTTGACCGAGGCCAGGTTCGTCGAGGTCTCGACCAGGTTCTCCATACTGCGGCTCATGCCCTGGACGCCATGGGGACAGGCTTGCAGTGCGGCCAACAGTTTGTCGGCCACGCCTGGCTCGATGATATGCTCGGGACGCTCGACGCTCTCGATTTCCATCTTGAAGCCCTTCTCGATATCGCCCACTTCGCCCTCGATTGTGGCAATGAAGTGGTTCAAGTCGGCCACCAGCTGGTGCTTACGGCTTTCGGGCAGGCCGATGACAGCTTCGGCCTCGCGGGCGATGGCGTTGCGCAGGTTGCCGCCCTTGATGCTGGCCAGGACGATGTCTGGCTGGCTGCGCAGGAACCGCACCAGTACCTTGTTGGCGTTGGCGTGTCCCAGGTGTATGTCTCCGCCCGAGTGACCGCCCATCAGACCAGAGACCTTGATGCGGGCGTAGAAGCGGTCGGGGGCCGGAATGGGAGCATAGCGGAATGTGGCGCAGGTGTCCTTGCCGCCAGCGCAGCCGATGAAGATCTGACCTTCGGTCTCCGAGTCGAGGTTGACCAGGATCTTGCCTGTCATGAAGTTCTCTTCCAGGTTGTTCGCGCCGGTCAGACCGGTCTCCTCGTCGTAGGTGATGAGCGCCTCCAGCGGGCCGTGCTTGGCCTCTTTATCGGTCATTATGGCCAATGCCAATGCCACGCCGATGCCGTCGTCCGCGCCCAGCGTAGTGCCATTGGCCGTCACCCAATCACCGTCGATATAGACATCGAGCGGGTCTTTTTCAAAATCGTGTTCGATATTGGAATTCTTCTCGCAGACCATGTCCATGTGGGCCTGCATGACGACGGTGGGACGGCTCTCGAATCCGGGAGTGGCGGGCACACGCATCAGGACGTTGCCCGTCCTGTCGAGGTGGCACTCAACGCCATTGGCCGAAGCCCAGTCAACCAACCACTGTCGAATCTTCTCTTCCTTTTTAGACGGACGTGGCACGCGCGTCATGCCGTCGAAGATGCTCCAAACATTCTGTGGAGTCAGATTTTTGATTTCCATTGTTTCTTGAAATTATAAAAAACGTTAAATGTTTGACAAAAAGTTCTTAAAATCCCTTAAACTCGGCCTCGGCAGTTGGAGAACAACAAAAATTGTTGTACCTTTGCGCCGCATTTCGGCGAAACGGACTTGGTGAGGATCCGGTTCGGCGGTGCAAAGATACAAAAAATGTGGCAAACAATCATCATTTCCGTCGGAATAGTTCTGATTTCTTTCGTTTTTTTGGCAATCACAATGCTGATTAAGAAGGAAGGCCGATTCCCGCAGACGCACGTGAGCCAGAACCGGGCCATGCGCGAACGCGGAATCCATTGCGTCCAGACCCAGGACTGGCAGGAGCGTCACCGCAAGGGGCTATATGATGATGCCCAGAGACCCGAACACAGGAAATAACACAACAATAACATCAATGAAGAAATTTACTCTTTTTGCTTCCGCCCTTCTGTTGGCAGGAGCAGTCGCTGGAGGATTGACCTCCTGCAACAATGCGTCGCAGGCTTCGGCCGTGGCTCCTATGGCCATGAATGACTCGCTCCGTCTGCCTATCGCTTACGTAAACATCGATTCCCTGCTGATCAACTATCAGTTCGCCAAGGACCTCAACGAGGAGCTCCTCTCGAAGACCGAAGAGGCCCGCGCCAGTCTGAACGGTAAGGCCCAGGCTCTCGAAAAGGAGGTCGCCGAGTTCCAGCGCAAGCTTCAGACCAACGCCTTCCTGAGTGAAGACCGCGCTCAGAGCGAGGCCAACCGTCTCCAGAAGAAGAAGGAGGAACTTGACCAGCTCAACTATAACCTTCAGAACGACCTCGCCCAGCAGCAGGCCCAGATGAATGCCCGTCTGAACGACACCATCCGCAACTTCATGAAGGTCTATAACGAGACGATGCATTTCGAGCTCATCTTCACCAACACGATGAACGATAACCTCCTGCTCGACAATCCGAAATATGACATTACGGCCGATGTCCTCAAGCAGCTCAATGAGCGCTACGTGAAGAAATAAGCCGTCATCGAATGACCGATACAACGACGCTGCCCCATCGGGTGGCGTCTTTTTTTGTGCCATTATGGCCAATGTTCCCCGCCTCCTTATTGTGAAAATAGTGCGGAATGTTCCGTGCGGCCGATGGTCCGTACTTCTCATTGGCCGAAACCCTTTTTGTCATGGATTGCACGCGATAAAATTTGTAAAAAATTATGATTGGCGGCCGAAAACGCTAAAATCGGTCAAAAAAACATAATTTTTGTACGGAATTATTAAAAAATGTTTATCTTTGCGCCGCAAAAGTCTAAATACACCTTATTGTGGGCTCATTATACCATGACTTTTTTGCAACTTTCACGACGAAGTATAACAACTTATTTATAATCATGAAACATAAAAGGAATCGGCATTCCATCAATGCACTTTTTCTTGACCTGTCGGTAGCGGCAGCCTCGTTGCTGTGTCTCACCGGCTGCCAGGAAGAGTTCGGCGGCTATTTTGACCAGCCAGGTTGGGTAACGTCATCGTCGGAAGATGTGCTGAAATCGCGTGGCGACTGCAATACCTACTTGCAGCTCGTCGGCAAGACCCTGTTCTCCAAGCAGGTCGAGGGTTCTGGCCAATACACCTTCATCGTCCCAACCGATGAGGCTTTCAGCGCCTTCTTTGCCAACAATCCTTACGGCTACCGCAGCGTGGACGACATCCCGGAAGATGTCGCCGCCCGCATGGTTTCGTCATGGATGATGTACAACTCGTATCCGTGTGATACATTGGCCAATGTCCTTCAAGGATTCAACACCTACAGCGTGAACGAGGCCTTCAAGCACCAGACACCCTCCTACGACGTGCTGCGTGAGGAGGTGATAGACGGCGAGAAGTGCCAGGTCTACGATTTTGCGTACACAGCCAGCAACTTCTCGTTGAAGGACAACTCGTTGAGCTGGTGCAACTACCGCTATATGCCCATCTTCACGACCCGATTCAACAACAACAACTCCATTTCGTCAAGCGACTGGGCCAAGGTCGTAGGTTCGGAGTTCTCGCCCTACGGAAACTACGTCAGTGCTGGCATCATCGATGCCGGCAGCGGTGCGAATAATCCGGGCGATCTCTTCTGCCAGAACGGCGTCATCCACTTGGTCAACAAGGTGGTCATGCCGCTGGAGAACATGGACGCCCTGATCCGTACCTATGGTGACGGTTCGGCTGTCGATGAGCCGGATGAGGCCAAATCGGGCGCCTGGTCTCTGTTGCGCAAGCTCCTCTATTTCAAGGAGGGCAATGGTACGTATCTTTTCCAGGCCTTCCAGCAGAGCAAGGTGGCCAAGAATTATTTTTCCAAGATCTATCCCGATCTGGACTTCACCAATTTCTATGTGCGTGCCTATACGACGGCCAGTCCGTTCCTGCTCAACTGTGAAAAATATAACACAATGGCGTTGCCGTTGAACGGCTCGGACCTGTTCTATACGGAAAACAACGGCGGCATGACATTCTACGTGCCGCAGAAGGACGTCCTGCTCAATTATATCAACAACCGTCTGTTCCGCTATGTGGGAGTCTCATTGGACGAAAACTCCACCCAGGAGGAGTTCAATGCGGCATTCGGCAAACTGCCATCGGTTGTGCCTGTCTCATTGTGGGCGTCTATGCAGGCCGATGGTATGATCTGGCCGTCGCAGTTTGAGTCATCGGCCGTAAACGCCATCGGTTCGTCCGAGCATATCAACGGCTATGACAACGCCCTCTCGTATGACAATGGCGTGGTTGCTGCGGGTATTGCATCCAATGGTATGTGGCAGATTACCAATTTCGTACCCAAGACGGCCGCCTTCGAGGGCGTAGCCGCGCGTCTCCTTTTGGATCCGGCCTATTCGAATGAGCAGGATTTCATCACACGTAATTACGCCTCTACGATTTACCCCAACCTCTTGAAGTCGAAACTCGCGGGCATGGACGACGTGAACCTGAGCCTCATCCTTTGGGGTGATGCCAATGCGCAGTGGTGGGACAACATCCACTACAGCACGCTGCTTTCTGCCTATGCGACGGGCGAACTGGGCAATGAGGAATCGGTCAACGGCTCATATTCGTCCATCATCCGCAATGGTTATATTGAGCGTGAGGCGGTCGATGCGCTTGACCTTGAGGTCGATCCATTGAACGGCGCGTATGGCGGCTGGGCCTATACCAATAACTATTATGGTGGCGTGATGCGCTACCGCACGAGCGGACGCACCATAAACGGCCAGCCGGAAATCCAGATCCAGACACAATGGACGCTCATGAATGACCCGCAGGAACGTACGCTTTGGACCGGTTCCGGTGTCTATCCATCGGCCACCTTACAGACCTATGAGCCGACGGCCAACTGCTACACTTCGGTCATCAAGGACAATTCGGCCGACTACGTGAACGGTAATGTCTATCTGGCAACGGAACACACCTGGCCGCTCGATTATGGCCGATATTCCAATGAGGGCAACACCTTTGGTGACGGCTATACCATCTATAATTCGACCATGAACACGTTGAATTATCTGATTGCCTATTTGCGTGCGGATTCTGCATCGGCCACTCCCCGACACACCTTGTTCAAGAAGTATTTCGACTATTATGAAGCCAATAAGGCCGAGCGTGGTAACTGCGACTTGATTGCTACGGGCTCGGGCAAGTGGACTGTCTTCGTCCCGACTGATGAGGCCTTGCAGGCAGCCATCGATTATGCCAAGACAAACGATATCACCCTGTTGCGCGATCCGGACAAGCTGCCGGCTAAGCCGAAGGAGAGTGAAGACGCCAACTGGGTCGATTCGGTCATCTGCATTCTGAGTGCCTATATCACCAAGTCGGGCTGCTTCCCGGACGATGGCTTGAGCGCCATCTATGAAACTTCGGAGGCATGGGATGGCCTGTCGGCCTCCAACCGTCAGGCGCCCAAGCAGTATCTCGTCACGACCATCGACAAGATTACCGATGTGGACCGCTACATTGACGGGAAGCCCCAGAAACCATGGGCTGGCCTGATTACGGGCGCGATGATGTCCGGTTATGTGGCCAAGACCGGCGACGGTAACAAACTGCAGTATTTCGGCCGTCCCTACACCTCGGGCGCGTTCCAGGTGGTTGATGTCTATAATTCATGCGACATCCTGCCGGACAAGTTCGACAATACGGTGGTGCGTGAGGCTGGCCAGAGCAACATCATGGCATACGATGGAATCATCCATTCGTTGAACGGCTTCATTATTTACAAGATTGCCTCTCACTAAAATAAAGAATTTACACTATATGAAACAAATTAGTAAAATCCTGTTGCTTCTGTTGCTGACCCTCTTGCCAGGGTTGGCCTTGGCGCAGAAGATGCTGGTGCGAGGAACTGTCATGGACGGCACGTTCAACGAGCCGATGGCTGGCGCCAACGTCATTTGGCAGAACAAGGATGGCCGTACCATCACGGGTACGCAGACCGACTTCAACGGCGAGTTCTCGTTCCAGGAGGTCATGCGTGCGGGTGATATGCTCGTCATCTCGTTCACAGGTTATAAGAAGATGGAAATCCAGCTCACCCCGTCGCAGAACGTCTATGAGGTGACGTTGGTCGAAGAGTCGGTCGCGCTGAAGGACGTCGAGATTACCACCGCACGCCGTCAGCAGTCGGGTATGTTGCGCATTTCGGAGCGCGACGTAACGACATCGGCCAAAAGAATCGATATGTCTGAACTTGAGGATTTGGCTGTGGCCGATGCAACTGACGCCCTTCAGGGCCGTGTGGCCGGTGTCGATATTGTTGCCACGTCAGGTGCGCCGGGTGCAGGTATGTCCATCCGTGTGCGTGGTACGACCTCCATCAACGGTTCGTCCGAGCCATTGGTCATCGTCGATGGTTTCCCCTACGAGACCAAGATTGAAGACGATTTCGACTTCTCTACGGCCGATGAGAACGACTACGCCACCATGCTCAACATTTCGCCCGATGACATCAAGGAAATCACCGTGCTGAAGGATGCCGCCGCTACCGCTATCTATGGTTCGAAGGCGGCCAATGGCGTGCTCATGATTACCACCAAGCGCGGTTCGGTGAGCAAGCCGACCATCGCCTATTCCTTCAAGGGCACGATGAGCAAGCGTGGAAAGCCGATGCCGATGCTTAGCGGTGATCAATATACCTCTCTCATTATGGAGGAGATGTATAATGCGGGCATCACGTTCGATCCACGTCGCTACCCTCAGTTGGCCAATGACGCCTACAACCTCTACAACTATTACAACTATGGCCAGAACACCGATTGGTACGATGAGTCAACCCAGCGAGGCTACTCGCAGGACCACTCGATTTCCATCTCCGGCGGTTCGCAGAAGGCCCAGTACCGTGTCTCGTTCAACTACTACAATTCCGAGGGTACAACCATCGGTGAGGGTTATGACCGATTCTCCAGCCGTATCAACCTCGACTACAACATTTCATCCAAGTTGAAGTTCTCGGCCTCGATGTCATACACCTATTCGAACACTGACCGAAACTACGTCACCGCACTCAAGTCATCGGTCAACGTCTTGAGCCAGGCCTACAATCGTCCGCCTAACATGTCTGTCTATGAGTATGACGAGCTCGGCAACCTGACCGACAACTACTTCACACCAGCCAAGATGCTGGATTCAGACTATTGGCGCAACACGTACAATAGCCCGTATAATCCGGTGGCTATGGCCAATGAGGGTTACTACCGGCAGAAGGGCAACCGTGTCATGCCAAACATCCAGTTGCAGTATCTGCCAGTCAACTGGCTGCGCTATTCGCTTGAGATATCGTTCGATGTGAACAATGTCAAGCACAATGCTTTCGTGCCCCAGTCGGCAACGGGCCGTCCATGGACGGAGAACACCATCAATGTCGGCATGGACAAAGATACCGAGTCGTTTGCCTTTACGACCAACAACAAACTTATCTTTACGCCAGACTTGGGTGAAGACCACTCCTTGCAGGTGGCTCTCGTCTTGCGTACCGAGGATTCCCGAAACAAGAATTTCGTTGATGCAGCCACCAATCTGGCCTCCATCTATCTCGATGACCCGTCAAATGGCGGTACTCCAATCACGAATAACTCATTGTTCGGCAGTTCGACTTCCGAAGTCCGCAACATGGGTACCATCTTCCAGATCCAGTACAGCTATCTGGACCGCTACATCTTGGGATTGGCAGGAAACTATGAGGGTTCGTCCAAGTTCGGTGACGGCAACCGTTGGGCATACTATCCCTCTTATTCTGGCCGATGGCGTTTGTCCGGCGAACCACTATTGGCCGACATCGCTGAAAAAATCCAGATGTCCGAATGGTCAATCCGCGCCTCTTATGGTGAGTCCGGCTCCAGCCGCGCCCTTACGAACTATGCATCCCAGGCTACATACGAGACATTCGCCAACACCTACAATGGCAAAAGTGGTACATACCAGTCTGGTATGCAGTTGTCGCGGTTGAAGTGGGAGCGTACACGCTCGTTGACTGTCGGTACCGATTTGGGCTTCTTCAATGACCGGTTCAATACCCATTTCGAGTGGTATTACAAGAATTCCGACCAGTTGATTGAGAAGAACCGTGCCATCCCGACTTCGACAGGCTATTCATCGGCCAGCTTCATCAACTCAGCGGGCATGAAGAACCAGGGTTGGGAATGGGACGTCGATGTCGTTGCCTACCGCAACAAGGATTGGTTCGTCAAGGTGTCCGGCAATTTGGCCCGTAACGAAAACAAGTTGAAGGATGACTTGGAGTACAGCGGTACATGGGCCAGCAATGCCCTTTCCAAGGAGTCTTACCCGACGCTCCAGTTGGCCGGTCAGCCATTGGGCTCCTACTACGGCTATATCTACGAGGGCGTCTATATGAATAGTGACGAGACCGTCGCTCGCGATGCCAACGGCAACAAGATCTACACGTTCGACACCAATGGCAACCGCGTGCCCGTCTATATGCGCTTCAACTATCCTACGACCGATTATCAGTTCGTGGCAGGCGATGCAAAATACAAGGACGTCAACCACGACGGTAACATCAACGAGCAGGATGTTGTCTATCTGGGCAACGGTAACCCGCTCTTGACGGGCGGCTTCGGCTTCAATGTCAAGTGGCGCCAGTGGTCGCTCAACACCTTCTTCAACTTCCGCTATGGCAACGACGTCGTCAACATCGCACGTGCCAGGGCCGAGTCAATGAACTCGTTCAGCAACCAGGCTATCTCGACCCTGCGCCGCTGGACGCACGAATATACGGTCGAGGAGGTGGCCAATGGTACGGCTCCGACCAACCTGCTGCCACGTGCCGTCTATCAGCGTGGCTACAATTCATTGGCCTCAAGCCGCTATATTGAGGATGGTTCGTTCCTGCGATTCAAGACCGCCACACTCAAGTATGATTTCCCGAAGGAGATGCTTTCCCACACGCCGCTTTCGCAGGCAAGCATCTATTTCCAGATGTCCAACCTCTTCTGCTGGACGGACTACACGGGTGCAGATCCAGAGGTCTCGGTCGCAAGTGCCACCAAGCCTGGCTATGATGAGGCCAACACTCCGCGTTCAAAAGACTTTATTCTTGGCCTATCGGTTAAATTCTAATGATTATGAAACGAATGAATAAGATATTGACGTTTGCATTGGCCCTGATGGGTGCTGCAAGTCTCACCTCCTGCGATGACTGGCTCGACCTGCAGCCGGAAAATTCGGTCACGGCCGAGAACTATTGGAAGAGCGAGGCTGATGTGGCATCGGCCATGACCGGCATTTATTGCAAGTGGATGAGTATATCGCCCACCATCTTCCAGCACGCTGAAATGCGCGCCGATATGGTAGCTCCTGGCGGTGTTACTTTGGCCAATTATCTGCGTGTGCGGGAGGGAAACATCACTTCGACCAATGGATTGGCAAACTGGATAAACTACTATGCTGTCATCAACCAGTGCAATCTCTTGCTGGACCGTTCCGAGCTCGCGTTGGAGAATGACCCGTCATACTCCGTGACACAGGACAGCATCTATCATGCCCAGGCTCGTGTCATCCGCGACCTGATGTATTTCTACCTGATCCGTATCTGGAAGGATGTGCCGTACATCACGACGGCCTACTATGATGACACGAAGGAACGTCTGGTGGGGGCAACACCTCAGATGGAAATCCTCGACGCGCTTATCGGAGATCTGGAGGCTGTTCAGGCCGATGGTATCCTGCCGTACAGCTATTCGGCTGTCAGCAGCGACAAGGCGCTGAACAAGGGCCAGGTGACCATGTATATGTTGAAGGCGCTATTGGCCGACATGTATCGCATGAAGGGTTCGTATGCCACCGACCTGGCTGTTTCGCAGGACGCCTACAAGAAGAGCCTCGCGCTCTGTAACTCCATCATCGAGTCGGGCCAGTACTCGCTTGTGCCGTACAAGAAGAGCACTTCGGTCGAGGCCAATCTCGACATGAAGGAACTGACTACCAAGGCCGATTCGTCATTCTATGTCCTTGATGCCATGCCGGATGTGTGGTTCAACTCGGTCTATGTGGATGGTAACAGTAACGAGAGCATCATGGAACTGCAGGAGGACAGCTACAATTCGTCTGGCATGTACGACGGCGTCGTTGGCCATACATATTATGTCCCGAATATGGACTACCTGCGTAACTCGCTGTTCCCTCCGACTGAGAAGGAGATGGCATTGGGCTATGGCTATCATGACGTCCGACTTTCGATGTGCGGCACCGTCATGGACGGCAGTCTGTATATCACCAAATATGTGGCGACAAGCTATACGACAGGCTCTGCGGCCGAAAAGGACTTCAAGAAGAACGTGCTCGTATATCGCCTGGCTGAAATCTATCTGATGAAGGCCGAGGTCCTGACGCAAATCGCATTGGCCAACAACAACGACCAGGAGATGCTGCTTGAGGCCTATCGTGCTGTCTTCAAGGTGCGTGATCGTGCCTGCGCTGTCGAGACGACCGACCTCCAGCTGGGTTCGGGTGACTATATGCAGGATGCCTATTGGGAGGAGCTGCGCAAGGACCTTCCGATTACGCTGAATACGGGCGACATCTCGGGCTCGGCACTTGAGAAGCTGATCCTGGACGAGGAGGCACGCGAGCTGGCTTACGAGGGCCGTCGCTGGTTTGACCTCCTGCGTAATGCCGAGCGTAATTCCGAGGGTAAGGGCAACTGCACGGGTGGTAACATCAGCTACCTGCTCAGCATCGCCGGAAGCTGTACGAGCACCGACAAGGTAGCTTATATCATGGGCCAATTGACCAAGCCCGACTTCCGTTATATGCCTTATCCGTATCAAGATGTGTCGCTCAACAAGACGTACAACGGCCCGCTGAAGCAGAAATCCTTCTGGGGCGAAGAATAAGCATTGACCATAAAATCGAAATAAGATATGAAAAAGTCAATATACAAATACACCGCGAGTGTCTTCCTGGGTCTGTCGGCCGCGGCTTTTGTCGCTTGTGACGACTATATGGAGGGCTCAAAGTGGACAGCCAGCAAAGAGTTGCAGATGGATGAGTATATGGCGACGCAGGAGGATCTTTCGCTCTTCCTCGAGGTCGTTGACCGCGCCGATCTGCGAGGCATGATTCATGCCTATGGCACCTACACGATGTTCGTGCCCAACAACGCTGCAGTTGAATCGTATCTGCAACGTCTGAATGTTTCATCGGTGAGCCAGTTGACCGAGGAGCAGGCTGTCGAAATTGTGAAGTACCACATCTTGGGCGATACGCTTCACACCTATGATATGCAGTCGAACACCCGTCTGAATACGGCCAACATGTCGCAGGACTATCTCGTGACTCGTTGGGACAAGTCGGCCGATGTCTATACGTTGAACCGTACATCGCACATAACCAACAGCGACGTGCACAACGGAAACGGCATCATCCACGTGGTCGATGGCGTCCTGTCGCGTCCACGTTTCAGTCTGCTTGATGCCATTTCCGACACGTTGCAGGAACATGGCTATGGCATTATGGCCAATTTGTTGACCACCGTGCTCAACGAGAAGATTTCCGCCGCATCCAAGGCTACGCTGGATTCCCTGTACGGGTTGCAGCCATACAAGACATTTGTCGCACAGCCGGATGAACTGATGCAGAAGGATGAAATCACTTCGGTCGATGCCTTGCTGGAGTTCTTGCAGAAGAGCAACATCAGGGATTACGATGAGGAGAGCCTCCTGGTCAACTGGGTGGGTTACCATTTCCTGCGCGGTCGCTACTACATCAGCGACCTGTTTGGCGCAAGCAGTATCACGACGCTTTCGCCATTGGGCAAAGCCATCGCCGTCTCGGCCTCGTCTTATTCGGACATCCACTTGAACCGATTCGAGGCCTTCAACGACGAGGGTATCGACCTGATTACCGATGGCTATTTCGTCGATTACTCATGTAGTGACGGTGTGATTCAGAGCACCTCGGGCGAGTTGCAGATTATCGAACGTGCCGCCAGCCGTATCAACTGGGATATGTGCGATGTGGCCGAAATCCGCGAACTGCCCAACTTCCGCAAGACTGGTTGCTCGGCCGTATTCACGACGACCTCTTCATCGGCCGGCCTGAACGCCGATCATCCCGAGTGGATTGTCGATTCGACGGTTGTGAGTGCCAATGGTACACGTGTCTATTGGTTTGACACGGAACTGAATTCCGTCTATTCATGGTACGGCAGCAATTCACCGAACTTCAACTATTATTGCAACTACGAGACCAGCACCTACACAGGCGTAGATCCGTTCGGCGACAAGCCAATCGAGTGGGTCTATGGCGACTTCCTCCAGTTCCGTCTGGGTACGACTGTCTGCAAGCAGGTTGATATCAAGACCCCGACGTTGGTTGAGGGTACCTACAAGATTTGGGTGCGTCTGCGCCGTGCCGGCAACGAAGGCTCAAATGGCTACATGAAGATGACCTTCATTCAGGACGGCGAGGAGGACCAGAGCTTCGCTTCTGTCTGCTTGGCCAACTACGGCATCAAGTCGGGCAGCAACGAGGACGACGAAAAGAACGCCGCCAAGGGTGAGCAGAACCCACAGGCCTATCGTCCGGACCAGACCTACGTCGCCTGCCACCTGCTGGGTACGGTGAGTGTCAAGCACGATGGTGTCCACATCATGCGCTGGACTCCGCTCGACGCCTCGCAGGCATTGGGCCAGTATTTCGACATGATCTACTTCATTCCGGTCGATAACGATCAGGTTCTGCCTCGTGTTATGGCCAATGGCGAAGACGCGCGTATCTATAAGGTATGTTGGGACGAGTCGACCGGCAGTGCCTACTACGACAAGTCGGTCTATTACGATGTGACAGGCTTCAACTCGGCCTACCGTACGCACATCTGGCCGTTCCGCTGTCCGGTTGTCGCCGCGATGGAAGAGGGAACCATTACCGAAGACATGATCGGTTCCTGCACGCAGACATGGTGCCCGAACCACTCTTCGGATGCGCAATAAGGGCATTGGCCAATGTCCCAAACCATGAGTTTCGAAAGAGAATATTAACAACAATGGGGCTCGTCCCCGTATAGTTCAAACTTATGAATTGTTTCAAAAATAAGTTTCTGATGCTGGTCAGCATGGTCGCTCTCTCCGTCGGTCTGGTCTCGTGCCAGGACGAAGGGTATGAGGACGTGTCTGGTACCGCATCCCAGACCCTTTGGGAGGTCATCAGTACCCGTTCCGAGCTCTCGAAGTTCGCGCAGGTCCTGAAGCAGAACGGATATGACAAGGTGCTCAGTTCGTCGGGTACATACACCGTATTCGCACCCGACAATGCGCAGATTGCGGCCTTCGAGGGCTCGGATATCAACGAGATTCCCGGAGCGCACATCTCGTTCCTGGGCTACAACAAGGCGACGCTTGACAGCATGACCTATATCTCGATGATCAACAATCGTCTGACCTCGTTGGCTGATCTCAAGCTGAGCGATACCGAAATCGTGTGCCGCAACGGCTATCTGCGTTTTTCTGGAACATCGGCCAGAGCCACCCAGAAGAATATCTACGAGCTGCTCGAAACGTTGAGCGCCGAGAACAAGATGGCGGCCTTCATCACCTCGCTGGGCGACAGTGTGATGGATGTCGATCGTTCCGTGCAGGTGGGCATCGACCCGAACACGAACCAGCCCATCTATGACACGGTGATGGCCTATTATAATCCGCTCTTTGCCGATGTTCCGCTGAATGACAACGACTCGCTCTCCGTACTGATGCTGGTGGACAATGACACGTGGGATGCCCTGCGTAGTCGCTATTCACGTTATATGCGCCAGCACGTCAGCATTGACTCGTATGACAACCTGCCGGATGTGCTGAAGAGTAAGATCGCAGAAAACGAGATGGAGCAGCTGCTCGATCCGACCAAGGATACGAAATTCGGTTTCTTCAACAAGATTGACACGGTCGCCACGGAATACAAGACCTGCGTGGAACTGGTCCGTGACCTCACCTGTTCGTACGAGGGCGCGGTGGCAAAGGCATCGGCCAACAATCCCGAAACCGTCACGAGCGTCTATGTCTCGCGTACGGGCATCGAATTGACATTGGACAACGCCACAATCACCGATACGCTGAATGCGTCCAATGGTCGTATTGAGTTGGCCAATGGATTGAAAATCAAGTTGAAGAACAACAAGATCAAGGACGTCTATATCGAGGCCGAGGATTATTACTACACGAACGAGTCGTATGTCGCCACGCTGGTTGACCCTCGCTTCAGCGGCAGCCGCTACGTCAAGACATACGGCATCGACTCGCTGCGTATGTATCGTCGTTATGTGCTCGATTCTTTAGGCCAACACGCCAAGTGCGCTGATGGTACGGACAGCACCGAGGTCGTCTCGACACAGCTGCGTTATGTCTATAATACGTCGCAGTACTGCAACTCCTTCGGTGGTTCCGTTCTGGGCTACAAGGTGAACCTCTATTCTTGCAACTACAACATCAAGTGGCGTCACGTCGTGCCAGGTTCTCAGGGCTCGAACTACTGCAATCCCGACACGCTCGATGTAAACTACGCCAAGTATGCCGAGAATCCGAACTGGCCTATCGGCGGTGTGATGCGCCACATCCAGAAGATGTATCTTTCGCAGCCCGGCGACTATCCGTTGGAATACAATGGAGACTTGGCCAAGGCCGACTTTGTCAAGCATCCCTATCCGTATGATTCATACGGCGACTTCGGCTGGTATCGTTGTCTGACGGACTACGACCCCGAGGCAACCATTGCATCGAATGCTACCGATGAGGTCGGCTCGAAGGGCCCGATCAACTGGTATCGTATGGGTGTCAATGCCGGTTTCGCGTTGGATGACCCGACCTATGAGACTCCGCTCGTGTGGTGCCAGACGGCGATGGATCATGCCAATGGTGTTATCAACGAGGATCCCGATGGCGGCACAAGTACCGACACGAAATATACATCGGGCATCGTGGGCGTAAGTTCGTATGTGGATTGGGTCCCGAAAAATAATTTAGGAGTATTGATGGGTACTGTGGCTCCGCGTCGCGTTCCGCGTGATATCTTCATGTGCCTCTACAACGGTGAGGCAACAGTGTTCGTCACCAGCAATCCGTTCGGTACGGACAACGCCCGCGGTACGTCCAACTTGAACTATTGCAAGGGCTCAATCTTCCTCGACTATATTCACTTCATCCCCGTCATCGACGAAGACGATTAAAACCTGTAAAGTAAACTCAAACTATGAAAAAGCGTTATATAGTACTTTTGATGACTTCTGCATTGTTGGTCGCACCCGCATTGGCGCAAGAGACCAACACCGGGGTTCGTCCCGCGCAGGAGCAGAAAAGCAATGAGACCATCGCAGTCGTCACGGGTGTCGTGGTTGATGATGCTACGGGAAATCCCATCGCAGGTGCTCGTTTGCAGGTCGTTGACGCGCCGTATTCGGCTATGACCAACGATGAGGGCCAATTCTCCCTCAAGGTGCCGGTGGATGGCCAAGGCCGTGCCTTGCACGAGATTTTCGTTTCGGGCCCATCCCAGAACTCGACGATAGTCCCCTTGCGCAACCGTCGCGAGCTCACTATCCGTCTGATGGAGGCCGGTTTTTCGACCAAGACCGCCCGCGAGATTTACACGCCGCTCGGCATGAAGGAGGAGAGCCACGTGATGTCTTCCATCGGCATTTAT
>CACZAY010000012.1:0-24714 GCA_902779265.1 uncultured Bacteroidales bacterium
GCATAGAGGGCATAGAGAATGTGGGATTGAAAGACGCGCCCGAATTAATGCAGATTCGTGGACGCGGCAACTACACTTGGTCATCGTTCGACAAAAAGCCTTTCGACAAGGATAAGAAGGGCGACCGCAAACCATTCGCCAAGGATGGCAAACCGGACCGCAAGCCTCGCCGCACCAGCGACAGCGGCACCGAGCGCTCCTACCGCGTGACCAAGGAGGGCAATGTCGTGGCCAATGCTTCTGCCGACGAAAAGTCGCGTAGCACCGACCACAAGAAGCCGTTCGACCGCGACCGCAAGGCATCGGCCAAGAAACCGTTCGAAAAGAAGCCGTTCGAAAAGAAGCCGTTCGACAAGGAGAAGAAGGGCGACCGCAAGCCATTCGACAAAAAGCCGTTCGACAAGAAGCGCAAGGATGACGATGAGCCGACAGGCCGCCGTCCGCGCGTCTTCGACCCCAACCGCCCGATGTTCGGCCCCGACTTCGACATGAGCAAGGCCGTGCTGGACTACACGGACAAGAAGGATTAAGTGCCCTTTATGGCCAATGGAAATGACGCGGGCCACCCGAATCCGGGTGGCTCGCGTTGTGTCTTACAGCTGGAAATTGATGCCCACCGTGAAGGGCTGCGCATCGACCAGCGACTTGTCGCCAAAGAAATCGGTCAGATTATAGCGGCCGAAGACCGTGTAACCGTCCGTCCCGAAACCGGCCAGCAGGTTCCAGCCGAACGGATTGACATCGAGGTTGTTGCGGTCGATGTAATACTTCTTTTTATGGCCGACGCGGGCGCGCGAACGGACATGATGACGCAGTTCGCCCTCGATGCCGACACTGTAGCGCACCCCGCCACGCATCCTGACATACATCTCGACCGGCACACGCCAACTCCAGTGGATGAGCCGCTGGCGACGATAGTTCAACGGAGATGCGCCTTGTTTCAGCGCGTCGTCACAGACGGTCCGTCCCATGTCGTCGATGTGAAAGGCATCGTCGCCCTTGATGCGATAGCTGGTACGCGTAAGGTAGAGGCTCGACTTGATGCCGAAACGGTTGGACGGGCTCCAGGTCGCGAACCGCATCAGCGAGAAGCCCCACTCCCAGCATCCGCCGGGCTTTATGTCAAATCCATCGGCCACCAACCCCGCGAAACCGATATAGATGTTGTCCGGACCGAAGATGGAGGAGTGTTTCCAATGGGAATGCCCGTCGCTGGACGGAACCGACTCAATATGGGGGAAAGTAAGATTCCACTCGTGGCGCAGATTGCCATTGCCATCTTGATAGTAAGACTTCGAGACGAGCCGGTTATAGACGATTGTGTGATCGGCCGATGCTCCAGACCCGCCAGAAGCGGCCATTGCTGCACTGCCCATCGTCCACATGGCCGCGAGCACAAGAATTGTACATAAAGTTTTCATTGGATTGTAAGTTATTTATTTTGACAGAATACTTTCGATTACCTCATCGGTCAGGTTGCCCGTGATGACGATGAACGTCTTCTCGTCCTCGCTGTCGATATACATGATCAGCTCCTTCTCCTTGCCCTGCGCGCTGAGGAGTGTGGTTACGCACTCGTCGTCACTCTTGACGTAGAGGAGCATTTCGTACGCCTCGTCGTCCCGCAGCTGCTCGAAATCCTTGACCATACGGGCAGCCGGCTCGTTTTCTTCCGAATGGATGATGAGCACGCGGTGGATGGCGTTGGTGGAGCCCGAGACATTGACCCCCATGTCGGCCAATGACATCATCTTCAGCATGGCGCGCCCGATACAGATATACTCCACGTCGGCCATCTTCTTGTATTTCTCAAAGATTCTGTTTTGGGCTATGGCCGATGCCGTTGCCATCCACAACATGCACAGAACCAGCAGGATGCGTGACAATCTCTTCATAATATTTATTATTTAATATTTAGCATTTACTATTTGTTCATCCCATTGAACCACGCCGGGTCGATGACGGCCATCTGGCGCAGCGATTCGTCGGCACGCTGTCGGGCGAGCGAACCCTTCTCCCCCATCAGCGACAGGGCCGCGTGGAGATACTGCTGCGCCTCGGCAGGCGACTGGCAGGTATCGGCAAACGGGTCCTCTTCATTGGCCAATGCCATCCGGACACCCACTCCAAGGCCGATGACCAGCGCCACCACAGCCGCCACCTTCGCCCACGTGAAGCGCCGTGGCTGCATCCTGATGATGGTTGTGGCCGATGTCCCTTCCAGACGCGCGACGGTGGCCGCCAGACGCTGCTCCATGCCCTCGGGCACGTGGCTCCCGGCCTCATTCAGCCATGCCTCGTCCCACTCGGCCTTTGCATCGGCCAAAAGACGGTCGAGGGCTTTTTCCTCGGGGTCAATCGTGTGAAGATTTTTCATATTATTCCCTGTTTGATTGCAAGTTCCTTTAATTTCCGTCGCGCCCGTGACAGCAGCTGCCGAACGTTGTCCTCGCTCGTCGCCATGAGGCGCGCGATCTGTCCGTTCTCCATCTCGTCAAGGGCCTTGAGCCGCAGGACGCGTGACTGGTCATCGGGCAGCTGGCGCATCAGTGCCAAGGTGCTGCGCAGGCGGTCGCGGCTCTCCACGAGGTCGTCCTCGGCAAGTTGGGCCGATTCGGGACATTGGCCAATGTCACTGAACTCCACGTCGTCGTGGCGCGCACGGATGCGGTCGATACACAGGTTGCGCGTCATGACCAGGATGTAGGGCTCCAGCGCGTCGCCCGCGGGCAGGCTCTGGCGCATCTGCCACAACTTGATGCAGATGTCCTGCACAACATCCTCGGCCTCGTCTGCACGCTGCAACAGGCGGTACGCCACCGCGAAGACTTTGCGGCTGTGCGTTTTGACCATCTGGCTGAATTCTGTTGTTTCGGACATTTTTTTCAGGTTGTTTACACTCTAATAACGTCGTGCGCCGCGATTTGTGACAACGCCATTGGCCAAAAATCAAAAAAAGATGAAAAAAGGCCGCCCAGACAGCGCCGGGCAGCCAAAAATTATGATGTCAATTCCTTTCAATAGAGAACCTTCCTCCCGCTACGGACATACAGCCCGTGGAGCGGCTCACGCACGGCGCGTCCCTGCAGGTCGTAGGATTGGGTGTTGGCCGATGGCGTTGCTGCACTCGGCGCATTGGCCTCAATCCCGCCGATGGCGTTCGTCACGGCCTTTTCGCCCAGACGGAACAGCTTCACGCCGTGGCTCGGGACGGTAGCCTGCAACGTGCCCGTCACCGTGCCGAGGTCCTTCAATCCCCAGATGTCGTGGACCGGAACAGCCTCATCGGCCGCATAGCCGAACTGCGTCAGGTCGAGCTCGAAGGCGTTTCCTTGGCCGATGGCATAGATCAGGAACTCCATCGTGGTGCCCGACGACGAGGTGTTGTCCGTGTCGCACGACGAGTCGTAGCCGCACAGGGCGCGGAATGTCGTCCACGTGTGGCCCTCGGGCAGGTCGTAGAGGAGCGTACACTGCGCGTTCAGGCCCAGGCCGGTCGTGTACGATTGGCCCTCGACCCGGAGCGTGCCGCCCTCGACGTTCTGATTGACGTGCATCGTGCCCCACTCGCTGGTGTATGAGGTCTTGGCCAATGTCGTGAGCAAAGTCTCGTGACCCTCAGCATCGACGAGCACGGGGTTGATGAGGTTGGCGCGGTCGTAGGCAAAGCCGTCGCCGTAGTTGCTCACCACGATCTTCAGCTGCTGTGCGCCGGTGATGTCGGCCACAAGCTCCTTCGAACGGGTGCCCGAACGCGAAATCAGACCCGAACGGGCCGCGTAGTCGTCCTGTTCGTCGGCCAATGGATTCTGGTCGAACACCATGAAGCGGATGCTCGTCGTCGAGTTGGTCTGGCCGATGCCGCTATCATCGGCCGCAGCCAAAGCCTTGAAGCGCACCACGTCGAGCGAGTCGGGGATGGTGAAGAAGATGGCGGCATTGGCATCGGCCGAGAATCCACGCTCGTAGGCGGTGCCCATGACCTTCATCTGTCCGCCGTTATCGACGTTCTTGTTCTCATAGACGCGGTTGAAGTACGACTTGGTGTACTGGCGCTTCTTGTAGGTACCTGTCAGTGCCACCTCGCGGCCGTCGCGCAAGACGAGCGTCGGGTTGATCCAGTCGCCGTGGTCGTAGTTGTAGTTGTCGCCGCCATCGTCAATCACGAGCACAAGCGTCTTCGAGCCCTCGGGCCACTCGACATCGACGTTGACCGCATGGCCATCGGTCGTATAGGCCACAACCTCGCTCTTATAGAGAGCTTTCTGGCCGACAATCCAGCGCGTGTTGTCACGTTGGAAGAGAGCCAGGTAGCGCGTGTCGCCTATGGTCGATGTCCAGACGACGTGGCCGTTATCCTCGTCGTTGATGACCTCGTGGGCATCCTGGCCGTACTTGTGCATCTGGTGATACTCCTCGTTGTTGAGCAGCGAAAGGGTGAAGGCATCGTTGCGCGTCATTTCACCACCGAAGAAGAGCGGCGAGTGGCAGATGCCCCACAGCGACATCATCGTGAGCTGTTCGTTCTGCGTCAGGTTGGTCCATCGGCCGGCATCGGCACTGGCGTAACCTGCATCGGCCACAGTCATCGCAATCTGACCCAGCGGCAGCATGTCGCAGTCGGCATAGTTGCCCGCGCGGGTGACATTCTCCCAGGCGTGTGCCTCGTTGAAGACGGCATCCACGGCGCTCCAGTTGTCCCACAGGTCGTCCATCATGCGCCACATGTTGGCATTGGCCAGACACTCGTCGGCATACTGGTATTGCGTCTTGCCGGGCGAGAGTGAGAGGACGATGGGGCGGCCGGTCTGGTCGATGGCCTTGCGTATCATGTGAATCTCGTCGGTGTAGAACGGGCGCGACAGGTCGTCAATCTTCAGGAAATCGACACCCCACTCGGCATAGAGGTCCATGATGGAGTTGTAGTAGAGCTGTCCGGCCTCGTTGTTCTTGACCAACAGGTTGTCCTTGAGCCACGTGCAGGGCGATGTCGTGCCGTTATAGACCTCGCTCCATGCAGTCGATTCGCTGCCCTTCAGCTTGTAGCTGCTGCCGACGACCGACTTAGGCACGCCGCGCATGATGTGGATGCCGAACTTCAGTCCCATGGCGTGGATGCTGTCGGCCAATGCCTTGAAGCCCTGGTTCACGCCATCCTTCATACATGACGGGAAACGGGTGGGCGACGGCAGGTATCGGCCATATTCATCGAGCACGTAGTCCTGCGTGCCCTTCTGGTTGTAGTTGCCTGCGCCGAGCGACGGGTGGTTGCAGTACCAGCGGATATCGACCACGACGTACTCCCATCCGTGTCGCACGAGGTCGTTGTCAACCAGATAGCGGGCGTTCTGCACGACCTCCTTCTCGGTGACGCTGCTGTAGTAGCAGTCCCACGAGTTCCAGCCCATCGGCGGTGTCAGCGCCCACGTGCGGAAGGTTGCCATGTCTGTCTCATTGGCCAATGCCATTTTACTCACATTCTTGTCTTGCGCAACGGCCGATGCCGCGCACACGACGGATGCCAAAAGGCACAAAGTGCTTCTCTTCATAGAATACTGTTTTCGGTTAAGTTGTTGTGTTTGTATATGTTACGTGTTTTTCGAATAAAAACTTCACGTGAAATATATCTATTATAACGGAGAATGTGGGGAAAAAGTGTGTTCAAACTACAAAAAGTCCGACTAAAAAGTGTAATTTGGAACAAAAAAGTGAACCAGTTTTTTCTTTGGCTCACTCTTCCGCTAGGGTTTTGATATTTTGGGAATAATCTGTATGACAAATCGTTTGTTATTTTCTTCTACGATTTTATCTCTATTGATGCCATTGAAACCACTACCTGCAATAATAATTTCTGTATTGTATGGTCGTAGATTTATGCCTCTCGAACGCCATCTATTGTAGAGAGCTAATGCGCGGTTATAACTCAATTTGTATATCCATTCATTGTCGGGATTGTAAGAATGGGTTTGTAGCTCTTTCCAAGGAATGGCTGCATATCCTTCAATAACAAGTTGAAATCTCAAATTTGGATTTTTTTTGTGGAGATTCTTAACGACCTCTTGCAAAGAAGTGCCTACTCTATCGACCAAATTATAAAACTCTGGCTTGATTGCATCCGAATTAGGATTAAAGATTTCTTTCCCCTCGAAATCTTTGGCAACAAACATCTTTCGTTCAGGAATGAACTGGAGAACAGTAGAATTACTAAGTTCTTTAAAATATGCTTCAAGATTCAAAATACCCTCTAACCTTGTTTTCTCTACAAGAATGCTATCTTTTGCATGACGAATCATTGCTATTGAATCCTTCAACTGCTTGTTTTCGGTACCTAGTTGTCCTGTTTTTGCCCAGATTCCTTTCAATTTTGTGTTAGTTACTTGTACTTTAGCGATACCGACAACAAATAAGACTAACATGATGAAGAACAAACTCGTCATCAAGTCAGAATAGCTAAGCCAAAATGAATCTTTGTGTCTTCTTCTTGCCATAGTTACATCTGCTTTTCTTTGATGGAATTTGTCATTTCTTTGACGGCCTTCAACATAGTTTGATGAAGATCAATTGTCTCTTTTTGTGAACCAATATAATCTGTTCTCAAATTAGAAATTTCAGATTTCAAATCCTTGTAACACTCGGCTTGAATCCGCGTGTAATCAGACATCGTTGTCAAAAGGTCTCTCAAATTATCGAATGACGAGAAAAACTCATTATTGCTGTTCACAAAATTTTTGACGTATTCCGTTGATTCTTTTAACTGTATTTGTAATCCGTCTGAAACCTGCTTCCCTTCTTTAAAAAGCCAGTCATATTCTTTTTGCCATGCTTCCCTGGCATCCGATCCGATAGGGAAATGCGTTGTTATGGCCTCTTTGAATTCTTGTTGCAGTTCATTTGTTTTATTTTGGCTGCTGACAAGCAATGCAAGTCCCGCCGAGAATTCGTCAAATTTAGAGACTAATGTCTGAATCTGTGAAACAGCACTAGTCATATTCGATATGGTTGTGTTCAAATTTTTCTGGTATGTCTGGAATACAGATAGACTTTCGGATGAATCTTTCAATTGCTTGAATGATTCAGTAATTTTATTGGCCATTTTGCTCATTCCGAGTTCGTTTATTTCGGCCAAGACTAAGTGCTGCTTCTCCAGATTATCATTGAGCAATTCTGCAGAACTTGCATAAGCATCAAGATTTTTGCCGAATTTATCCACAAAATGACCAAGGACACCGCGTAAGGAGTTAAGACTGGAGGCCATACTGTTAGACAATTGTGGCATTAATTCTCGTCGAAGGAAATCCATATACTCTTCTTTCCCCTCACTAGTTTTGGATACAGCATTCTTATATTTGACCGCACTGTTATAAACAGTAAATCCCAAACCAAGCAAACTCGCGCACATGGCGACAACGACACCATGCAGCAATTGTTGCAATTCTGCCATATTGTTCGAATTACCAAACATATGGTTAAAGTCGATGCCCCATAATCCCGTTATGATTCCGATAAAAGTTCCTGCCAATCCTAAGTATAGTGGAACGTTCAAACTGTTGTGAATCTCATCCTCCAATACATTGATTTGGTTGTCACATATATCTTCCAATATCCACAAATCTGCACTTGTGCCTGTGTTTTTACATAGATATTCGTTTGTCCTATCCACAATAATCCTAAACCGGCCGTTTCCACGACTATCGCCAGACATAGCAAGTAGAGACAGATCAGTGTAGTCAATCCCTTCATCTTCATCATTTTCTGACTTTACGTGTCGATTTGGAATCTTTTCCAAGAACTTATGCAACGAAGATTTTGAGCGTAGAACACTTGGGGTTAGAGTTGTTTCTTTGAGGGACAACTTCTCAACCTCATCAAACAAACTCCCTAGTTCTAGAATCTTCATCCTCGTCTTGAAGAAACTTACAACCTGTAGAATGATAACAATAGCAATAGCGACAATCAATTCAACATTTTCGTTTATATCTTCCATACTTTGTGATTTATTTTTGATTATCAAATAAGCTCGGTTCTTCTGCCAATTTCTTTTCTTTAGCCTTTTTCCTTGTCTTTTTCTTTTGCTCTTTGTCTCGAATATGTTTCTTTTCCAATTCTTCACGAGACATTGGTGAATATCCTTCTATACCTTCGGGATATTTTCCCTCAATGTAGAGTTTGACTAACCCTGCGTGAGATAATGGTTTTGATACATCCCTAAAGTCAATGTTTGTATTATAATCCAAGAAAACAATGTCTTGAATCTTGCTCTGCTCTTTAATGCGTTCTACAACATGATGAACCTCCGGCACGTTGTCAAGTACCCATTTATACGTAGGCAGATATATCAGCATTCGCGCTTCGAAGTAGTTCAACAACTCTTTGCCGTATGCCCCTTTTCGGTGTCCTTTAGGTATACCATATTTACGGACTGTACGTTTCAAATCTCGCATCGTATCATTTCTGAATGTCGCAAAATCGACATCAGCATTTTCAAAAACCTTTAGTCCTTGCCATACGGCTTCTACACAAGTCGCAGTCAGCCCATCGGTGAATGGGATTGGGATGTTCTTGTGAGGATAGAACGGACTTAAAATTTGAGCATATCTCAAATTTGACGTAGATGTAATATCCAAAATTGCTGCATTCGGATATTCCTCTTTTACTTTTTCCAGCTTTCGTTTTTTGTTTACGACGTATATCATATATTTTCTATGTATTTTAATGGAATGAATGTCTTAACCATGACTTCTGCTTGATGGAGCTTGAATTTGGGGTCATCGTTTCTCAGATAATCCATCTTTGTTGCATCAAAATCCACCATTTGAAGATTCTCCAATTGCTTTCCATGTGTATGGCGCTTGTCTGCGGCGTTCATGTCTGAGAATTGTGTATCTTTCAATAGTGCGACATCAACCTTGATTCTTAGCACTTTTATTGCGCATCCCGACTGTTCAAGACGATATTTCATTGGATGTTCATTACAGAAACTCAATCTTACATAATCTTGAAGACCATATTTCTTGTCAAGTTCCATTGAAACATCATCACCTCCTTGATATGGTATCGGGATGTTGTGAGTACGACAATAATACCAAGACAACAAACCACCATGCCTTTTGATAGATTGAATGTTACGATTGTCTGTAAAGTGATACAGATAACTTACTCTGTTTTCATCAAGCACCCTCTTGAAGTCTTGCCAGTTCTCTTTCAGTTCAGAAGACAAAGATTCTAACCTCTGGCGTTCTGCTTGTTCGGCATCCTCTTTTTTTCTTGCTTCTTCGGCTAGCCTTCTGGCTTCGGCCTCACGTCTTTTTCTTTCCTCTTTTTCCTTTCTTTCCCATTCTTTTCTTGCGAGTTCTTCGGCCTGTTTTTTTGCCCGTTCTGCTTCCTCTCTATGCCGTCTCTCTTCTGCTTCTTTGGCCAGTCTTTCTTTATCAAGTTCAGATATTAGTTTGTTTAATTGGGCTTGAACACGATGATAGTTTTCTCTGATTGACTTGTCTTTTACACGGTTTAATTTTCCTAAGATTTTTGTGAGTTCCGAAGTTGCGCTTTCTGCATCCCTTTGCCCAATAAAATTTTCAGCAATGTTAATGTGCTGTTGAACCTCATTTTCTAGTTGTTTCTGTTCAACTGCCTCTTTTCGCAAACGCTCACATCGTAAGTCCTTTATAGTCGGAATACAATCAAACTTTTTGGGGGTATATGATGCAATAATGATTCCGTCATTATTTTTTTCAGACATTGTCAAACAGAACCAATCTATTGGAGTATCTGTTTGAATTATAGTTTGTTCTACATTTTTGCGACGGTGGTTAAGTTCTTTAATTTTTGCGTTGATTTCATTGTCATATATGGAAGTATTACCTTCGGATGGTAGTTCCAAAGGCCACTTAAAAAAGTTTTGTAAACCTATAAAAAAATTTGAAATGAAAGACACGTTAAAAAATCTGCGTGTCCGACCAATACCCCAATCCGGACTTTTGTATTGAAAATCGGTTGGTTACAAAACAAAAAACGTGGGTATCTGAACCTTTGCATTCGTCCATTGTTGTGGCCTTAGGAAACCAATGTGTATGAACGCGCAAAGAAGACACTCACGCAGTATGCATATAATGCACTCCCAGAAAAGTGTGCAGAGGGCAAATAAATGCCCACGGCACACCACGGGGGAGCGAATATATAACACACCCGTAGCATCGTCTTCTGCACTGTTTTTGATACACATTTTGAAAGTTCCTAAGTTTCAACAATCAAAAACAAGCATCTGGCTGACGCTTTTTGTATGTAATGCACAATAATTATATCGTGCGACTCTTATCCAAAATAAGTTGGTTGCAAATATACTGTTTTTCCTTTACGTTCCATTATTTGAAAACAAGGTTTCGTTTTGAACCTACCATTTATTTTCAAAATGGCATCTTTGCATTGCATAAATAAACGAACATCTACACTATTGAAAAATTAATGGAAAAACATTCATTTCAAATAGGATAGATATTTCTGTCGTTATACTCGTTATCTTGATAAAAGTGTCTTCAAATCCAAAAACTCCGACTGAAAAGTGTACTTGAATGACAAAAACTCCGACTGAAAAGTGTATTCAAACTACAAAAACTCCGACTAAAAAGTGTAATCCTTCCGCATTCTTATCAAAAAAAGACATTGGCCAATGCCCCGAATTGAGACATTGGCCAATGTGGATATTCACTTGACAAGACCGTCGATGTCGTTGCGGTCGTAGTCGCCGAACCAGTCATGCAGTTTGCGTTCGGCCTGCTGCTTGACTTCGGGCGTGATGCACGAGGCGACGGCCGTCACGCAGGCGACGAGAGCCGTCAGGTCGTCGCTGTAGCCGACCACGGGCACCACATCGGGAATCAGGTCGATGGGCAGGATGAAATAGCCCAACGTGCCGTAGATGATGCTTTTTTTCGACATCGGCGTGGTGCTGGCGGTCGCTGTGTAGTAGAGCACCAACACCAGCCAGACAACCTTGATGCCGGCTTTTTGGGCAACACTTTTCAGCTTGTCCCACAGACCGTCATCGGAGTAGTGCTGGCGGCTGGATTCAATCGTCTGCTTGTCGGGTGCTATTTCAATCGTCTGCTTGTCGGGTACTTTTTCTTCCATCGCGTTTCAAGTTTTTAACTTCGTTGCGGCTTATTTCAACGTGTACTTCACCGAGCCCTTCACGTCGGCCGACGATGCCGCTACGTGGATGGTGAACGTGCCGGGCTCCGATTTCCATTGGCCAGAAACCTCATCGTAGAACTGGAGGTCCCCATCGGCAATCGTGTAGGTCACGGTCTTCTCTTCGCCCGGGGCCAATGCGACCTTCTCGAAGTGCTTCAGCTCCTTGACCGGACGGACGACGGTTGCCTTGTCGTCGCCCACGTAGAACTGCACGACCTCCTTGCCGGCCACCTTGCCCGTGTTGCGCACGCTGACGCTGACGGTGCGTCCGTCAATCTGTGGCTGGCCGTATTGGAACGTCGTGTAGCTCAGGCCGTAGCCGAAGGGGAACACTACGCGGCTTTTCTTCATGGCCGATGTGCCGTTCTGGCCCTTCGCGTCAAACCAGCGGTAGCCCAGCAGCACGTCTTCGGCATAGACCTCGGCCTCGTCGCCACGTCCGTTGTGGGTCTTCGTGTCGGTCGATGCGTTGCGTTGTGCGAGGTTGGTGTTTTGGCCGATGAGCCTCTGCTGTGCCTCGAAATAGCCGCCTTTCAGGAGGTCGGCCGACTTCGGATTCTCGCCCTGAGCCAGCTTGAACGGCGCCGGAAGCGAATCGGCCGGAACACCGGGATAGCCTACGCGACCCAGCTTGTGGGCAGGATAGTCCTCCAGTTCGCGGGCGAAGGTGAACGGTGTCTTGCCCGACGGATTGACATCGCCCGTAAGCACATCGGCCAAGGCCGGACCTGCCTGGCTGCCCAGATACCACGACTGGACGAGGTTGGACACCTTGGCGAGCCACGGCATGGCGTAGGCGTTGCCGCTCACGATGACGGCGACGAGGTTCGGATTGACATCGGCCAATGCCCCGATCAGCTCATCCTGCTCGAAGTCGAGGTTGTACGACAGACGGTCGCCGCCCTCGCAGTCCTGGAAATGGTTCTTGTTCAGACCGCCGATGTAGATGACCAGATCGGCCTCGCGCGCCTTCTGGACAGCCTCGTCGCGCAGGCGTTTCAGCTCGGCCGGCGTGATGACGTCGATGCGACCGTAGTGCGAGCCGCCGCAGGTGTAGCCCTGTGCGTAGGTGATGTTGCATTGGCCGCCGAAACGCTCCTGAAGGGCGCGCAGGGGCGAGACCTCGTCCTTGGCCTTCAGTTCCGACGAACCGCCGCCCTCGGTGAGCTTGCGTGTGGCATTGTCGCCCACCACGAGCACGTTCTTGTATTTTGTCATGTCCAATGGCAGCAGCTGTGAACCATTGGCCGCAACCTCATTCTTCAAGAGCACGATGCCCTCCTGTGCGATGGTGCGTGCGGCGTCGATGTGCTCCGGTGTGTTGATGCAGCCGAAGTTGCCCGTTATGCCAGACGAGAGGTTCGGCAGGCTGGTGCGCAGGATGAGGCGCAGCATACGGCGTGCCTTGTCGTTGACGACCTCCATCGGGATTTCGCCCTTGCGCGCCTTCTCCAGATAGGCCGTGCCGAGGTAGTAGTCGTCGTAGCCGAAGCCACGTCCCTCGCTCGTCAGACCGTTGGTGTAGGTGCCCATCTCGAGGTCGAGGCCGTAGAGGGCCGCCTCGTCGGTGTTGTGGGTTGCGCCCCAGTCGGAGATGACAGCGCCGTCGAAGCCCCATTCCTCCTTCAGAATCTGCTTGAGCAACGTCTCGTTGTGGCTGGCGTGCTGGTCCTTATATTGGTTGTAGCTGCCCATGAGGCTCCACGCGCCGCCCTGCTTGACGGCTGCCTCGAAGGGACGCAGGTAAAGTTCGCGTAGTGCGCGGTCGGACACCAAGACGTTGACGTGGCCACGGAATTCCTCCTGTTCGTTCAGAGCGTAGTGCTTCACGCAGCAGGCCACGCCGTTGCTCTGCAGGCCCTGGATGTAGTTGATGGCCATGGCCGATGCCAATGCCGGATCTTCGCCCATATACTCGAAGTTGCGGCCGTTGAGCGGCGTGCGGTAGAGGTTGACGCCCGGGCCGAGCAGGACGTTCTTGCGACGGTAGCGGGCCTCTTCGCCGATGCATCGGCCATAAAGCGTCGCCAGGTCAGGATTCCACGTAGCGGCCAGACAGGTCAGTGCGGGGAAGGCCGTAATCGCGTCGTTCGTCCAGTTGGCGTGACCCCAGTCGTTCCAGTTGATTTCCATCCTTACGCCGTGTGGACCGTCGCTCGTCCACAGTTCGGGCACACCCAGTCGCGGCACGCCCGGGCTACAGAACTTGGCCTGCGCATAGCTCAGACGCACCTTCTCTTCAAGCGTCATCTGGCCGAGCAGCGAGTCAATCATCGGCTCGATGTCATACGGTGTTGTGGCCGATGCCAATGCTCCGGTCAGTTGCGAACCGACCATATTGGTCAATTGGCCGATCACATTCTTCATGGCCTGCTCTACGTTTCCATCGGAAATCCGTCCGTCGCCTAGTCGGCCATCAATGCGGAGCTGGGTGGAATTCTGTGCCGACAGCGGAAGCGCAGCCAACAGCAGGAGTGCAGCAGTAATGTTTGTTTTTTTCATGTCTTAAAAACGGATAGTTTGTTCCTCGCCGCTGTAGTGCACCTCGATGCCGGCTGCCTCGGGGTCGTAGCCTTGAGGATGGTTTGTATTGATAGGAATGATGATGAATGTCCGTTCGAGCAGCATTCCATCGAATGAGCCGTCGCGCTGGCCGATGGTGAAGGTGCGCGATGCGTCATCGTAGGTGAGCTTGATTTTGGCCGATGCGCCACGCTCGTAGTTGTAGTTCGTGCCTTCGTCCTCGTAGAGCGTGAACTCGCCGTCCCGACCCTCATAGACGAAGATGCGGAGCGTGTCCTGGGGGCATTGGCCGACATATTCCTGTTTTTGGCCGATGGGGATGATCGAGCCGCCGCGCACGTAGAGCGGGATGCGGTCGTAGGGCGCAGCGCAGACCTTCGACTCGCCGCCTTGCGATGCCACATCGCCCGTGAAGAAGTCGTACCAGAGGTTGCCCTTCGGGAAATAGACCTCGCGCTCGCGTGCCTTGTACTGATAGACGGGATTGACCATCAGCGCTGGGCCGAACATGAACTGGTAGCCGATGTTGCGCACCGAGGCATCGGCCGCAAAATCCATCACCAGCGGACGCATGATGGTGTAGTCGTCGAAGTGCACCATTGCGGCCAATGAGTAGATGTAGGGCATCAGACGGTAGCGCAGGTCAATCTGGGCGCGGATGGCCTTGTAGGCCGGATGCTGTTCGGGTGCGATGTTCCACGGCTCGCGGAAGGGGAATTGGCCGTGCGTGCGGTAGATCGGCGCAAAGACGCCCCACTCGTGCCAGCGCACGTTCAGCTCGCGCCACTCCTTGAGGTCGTCGTTCTCCTGTCCGGTCTTGTCAAACAGGCGTTGGGCGCGTTCGTAGCGCTTTTCGACCGAGAATCCGCCGATGTCCTGGCTCCAGTAGGGCACGCCCGAGATGGAGAAGTTCTGTCCGGCCGTGATCTGCGTCTTCATGTCCTCCCAGCGTGTGCCGATGTCGCCGCTCCACGTTGCGGTGCTGTAGCGCTGCTGGCCGGCAAAGCCATTGCGGGTCAGGAGGAAGACGCGCTGGTCATTCTGCTCGCGTTGGCCGTCGTAGATTGCCTCGGCATTGACGATGCTGTAGGCGTTGAAATATTCGTCCGACGAGCCGAGGTAGGTCGGGCCGCACAGCAGTTTGCGGTACGGGATGTCGGTGCAGTCGCGGATGTTTGGCTCCGATGCGTCCATCCACCAGGCGTCCATGCCGATGGTGCCCAGATGCTCCCACAACTGGTTCCAGAAGACGCGGCGCGCTTCGGGATTGTAGGCATCGTAGAAGGCATATTTGTAGCCCAGCCAGTCGATGAGCGAGTCCTTGATGCTCTGCTGGTAGATGGCGCCCATCTCGTTCAGTTCGCGGAAATGTTCGGTGCCGAGGTAGTATTTCGGCCAGCATGAAATCATGATTTTGGCGTTCATGGCGTGGATGCTGTCGATCATGTCCTTCGGGTCGGCGAAACGGGTCGGGTCGAACTCGAATGCGCCCCACTGGTCGGGTGTCCAATAGTTCCAGTCCATCACGATGTTGTCAATCGGGATGTGGCGGCTGCGGAATCCGCGTAGCGCGTCGAGGATCTCGTCCTGCGTCTTGTAGCGTTCGCGGCTCTGCCAGTAGCCCAAGAGCCATTGCGGCATGATCTGCGCCTTGCCGGTGAGCTGGCGATAACCCTTGATGACCTCGTCGGCATTGTCGCCGAAAATCGCGTAGTAGTCCATCTGCTGCGACATCTCGCTCCACAACGAGAGCTGCTGCTGTTCGGCATCGGCCACGGGAGCCAGGGCGCGCAGTCCGCAGTATGCCTCGCCGCCGTCGGGCTGCCATTCGAGGCGGAACTTGTAGCGTCGGCCGGCCTCCAGATTGACCGCAAACTTGCGTGCGTTCGGGTTCCAAGCCGTGCGCCAGATCTTGTCGTCCACGCCGAGCACGTCGGGCGAATAGACGCATTGGCCGTCAATGAAAATCTTCTGGTAGCCGCTGTAGTAGTGGCAGAAGCGGTATTCGCCTGTGGCCGATGGCTCAATCTCGCCCTCGTAGGTCACTGTGGCCTTGTCCAATGGGAATCGGGGCAGGTTCTTGGCCGATGCGAGGTTCTCGAAGTAGATGGAATCCTCGCGGCGCACGAGCGTCGTCTGGCCTGGCGCAGTGTAGGTGCCCGTGAGTGCCCCCGCGTTGCCCTCCTTGTCGTAGAGCTTGAAGAGCGCGGGCAGCTGGCTGTAGTCGCGCGGATTGCCGAAGCGCATCATCGAATAGCTGTCGTAGAGCACGCCATAGTTGCGGCTCGACACGACGAACGGGATCGAGACCTTGGTGTTGTATTGGAACAGCTCTTCGTTCCGGCCCTTGAAGTTCCACTCGTCGGCCTGATGTTGGCCAAGGCCATAGAAAGCCTCGTCGGCCGGGCTGTCGAACACGACCTGCGTCGTCCAGCCGGTGTAGTGTTTCGTGACGGGCTTGTTGTTGAAGCCCACGCTGTTGTCGTCGGTGGCGATGTCGCCCTCATGCTCCCACACGGTCTGGTCGCACTCGTAGGGCGTGAAGCGTTTGCCGCCGGTGGCCTGTTCGGCCAGCAGCGTGTTGCCCTCCAGGTCGGTGAACCACACGCGGCCGTCGCTCTTGAGCACGTTGGCGCGGATGGCCGATGTCTCGACCGTCACGGTGTCGCCGTTGCGCCTCACGTTGATGGCCTCGTTGAGCGGCTGCTGTGGCACGACGATGAGCGATGGCTTGTCGGCGAACTCCGCATCGGCCGTAGCACTCACGCGGATGATTTTCGGACCCATCACTTCGAGGCGCACCAGCTTGGCGTCGCCCGATTGCACTCGGACTGTCACTTGGTTGCCGTCACGATGGACATTGGCCACACAACTCACGGCCATGCCCGCACCGGCGGCTAAGGATAGGATGGATAAGATTCGGTTCATGAAATGCAGGGAAACAAATTTCGCACGGACGACGCCAGCCCATACTGGAACTTCATCCGTGCGAAATCATCTTTACCAATCGTAGCTGTCCGAACGGAACGGATAGGCCGGCAGGTCATTGCCGCCCGTCAGGTTGCCGATGACGAAATCGTGGAAACAGTAGCGCACGGCGACGGGATTCTTCACCTTCGACGTCACGACGACGACCTGACTCTCGTTCCAGCGCAGCTGCGTGAACTCGGCGGGATAGAAGACGTGGTCCGGACCCGCAATCTCAAATCCCACGACGTCATACTGGCGGTTCTTGCCCATCTGAAGGTCGTAGAACGTGACGAAACAGCTGTCGGCCTTGACGTCCAATGCCTTGTAGCGCGGACCGGCACAGCACACCTGCGGGAAACCATAGACGCGGTTCAGGGCGGTCCAATAGAGACGTTGGCCAATCTTCTTCTTCTCGCGCGGGTGGATGTTCTCCTTCTCGAAGTCCTCGACAAGGTCATTGGTCGAAATGATGTGGCTGTTCGGGATCATGGCCGATGCCTTGCACTGCTGTTCACGCAAGTAGGCCGCATAGCCCGCCTGGTCGCCGCCATAGACGAACGGAGCAATCTCGACCTGCAGGAACGGGATGTCGCCCAGGCCGATCTCCGCACGCCACGCCTTGACCATCGCAGCGAGACGCTTGGCATATTCCTTGGCCGATGGACCTTTTCCGACGTTGCTCTCGCCCTGATACCAGATGATGCCCTTATAGGTGTAGTCCTTGACGGGACAGAACATCGCATTGTACATCATCATGGGGCGCAGGTAGTCCGGCTTGATGTCCATGATATGTTCGGGCTTGAGATCAACGTCCGAATAGTTCTTCAGCAGGTCACGGCTCATCCAGCTCTCGACCTTCGAACCGCCATAGGCCACAGTCACGATGCCCACGGGAATCTGCAGTGACTGGCTCAGGGCCGATGCAAAGTAATAGGCCGTGGCGCTCCAGTTCATCGGGTTCGGGAAGCGTGCGTCCGTCCACTCGCCGCGGCAGTCGTTCTGCGGCTCCATCTTCTGGCCCTTCTCGACCGTCATCATGCGTACGCCCGGATTGTCGCGCAGGGCGCTTGTGGCATCGGCCGTACCGCCCAGGACCGGCGCATCGGCAAAGCCCTTGAGCGGCATCTCCATATTGCTCTGGCCGGCAGCGAGCCACACCTCTCCCACCAGCACGTCGCCTATCGTGATGCGGTCGAAGAGCTGGAGTTCGCTCTGGTAGCGGATGCTGGAGCGGCCGGCGCGGTATTCACTGGGCTTGTATTCGCATATCGTGATGGTCTGCGGCGTGAATGTGGCATCGCCCGTCTCGATGGCGAAGTCCCATCGGCCCTCGGCATCGGCCGTCATGCTATAGAGCTTGTTGTTCCACGAGGTCTCGGCCGTCATGTGGCTGTTGGGCGATGACCATCCCCAGATGTGGGCCTGTGTGTTGCGTTGTAGTACCATGTGTTCGCCGATGACGGCTGGGGTCTTGATTTCTGCGCGGAGGGCGATGCAGCCCATCAGGAGCAGACTGAGTGAAATGAACTTCTTCATAAACCAATCATTAAAAAAGGGTTAATTCTGTGGGCCGATGGTTTTTCTTCCACGGCCGGCTCTGAACATTGGGATTCTGGTTGTGGCCGATGGTTTAATCCTCGGGCGAGGACGGGGCATTGGCCATAAATATAGAAAAGATTTACTTGTTTTTCGTCAGATAGTCCACCACCTGGTCGGCAAATGCCTTATGGCCGGCCACGGAGGGGTGTCCCTTCTGCTTGTCGATGTCGTGCAACTCGATGAGCGGCATGTCGTAGTGGCGGCAGATGATGCGCATCGACTCGTTGAACTCGGGCTTCAGCTCGCTGTTGAGGATGAAGATAGTGCGCGCCTTCGGATAGTTGAGCCGCAATGTCGCACAGAGACGTGCCATCGCCGGGCGGAAATACCACATGTCGCTTTCGGTCCAGTTGGCATACTTGTAGTCGCCCAACTTCGAGCCCGTCCACGAGTCATTGGTGATGCAGCACGAGAGGATGACGTCGGGTTCGCCCAGGTTCTCGACGCGCGTGTTGAACGAACGCTCCTTGTAGTTCTCGCTGCGGTAGCCGAAATAGCTCACCGTACTGCCCGAATAGCTGTTGTTCCGCTCCAATTGCCAGCCCATGCGGTCGATGACCTGCCACCACCATGTCTGCTCGACCTGGGTGACGTCGTTCTGCTTGTTGCGCTGGGGAGACGATTCGCTCCAGTACCACGTCTCGTTGGTCGCCGGCGTGAGCCATCCCTCAAAGGTTGAATAACTGTCGCCGAAGATGGTGACGCGGGTCTGTGCCTGCATGGCAGCAAGCGAAAAAAGGGCCACGAGAGCCGTTGTCAATAGATTTTTCATTGTGACGTCTGTACGTTTAGGGATTCGTGTCTTCACGATTCGCCGCAAAGATAACCATTTTTCATTAAAAACTGCAAGTTTCAACACAAAAAACGCACAAAAGTGTCATAAAGCGGCAATTTTGACCCGTTTGGGTGGAATGGAATCGGATGAATTGGAATGCGCCATTGGCCAAAAACTTACCAAACCACATTTCGCGCCGCCTTCCCACATGGAAAGACGGCGCGAAACGAATGGTATCAATCATCGGCTTATTCGGCCAGCATCCGGCGCACGGCAGCGAGGTCGTCGGCCAATTGGACTTTCAGCTGCTCCAGCGAGGCCATACGGCGTTCGTCGCGCAGCCAGCAGACGAGGTCGAGCGAGAGGCGTTGGCCGTAAATATCGCCCGCAAAGCCGTCCAGATGTGCCTCAATCGAGAGGTTTTTCCGCGTAGCATCGACCGTCGGCCTGTAGCCCACATTGACCATGGCGCGGAAGGTGCGTCCGTCGGCCAACGTAGCCCACGCGGCATAGACGCCCGAGGCAGGCAACGGCGGCAGAATCTCACCGACGTCAAGGTTGGCAGTCGGGAAACCCAAGCGTCGGCCCAGCTGCTGACCGTGCACCACGGTGCCACCCAATCGGATTGACATAGTTGATTATTTTTCGACTACTTGCTTGATGGCCAATTCGATAGCCTCGCCGCGCAGGTCACGTGCGACGATTGTGCCATCGGCCCCGATGAGCATAATCTGCGGGATGCCCATGATGCCGTATGCCTCGGCGGGCGAATTCTCGCGGCTGCCGGCGTAGATGATCGGCCAGGTGATGGGCAGTTCGCTCATAGCCTTCTGCGTGGCCTCGATGTTCTCCTCCCACACGGCGATGCCCACAAAGTTCACCTTACCCTTGTATTTTGCGGCATAGGCCGAGAGCGAATTCGAGATTTCACGACGGCAGGGGCCGCACCACGAAGCCCAGAAATCGACGACTGTGGGTTTGCCATTGCCAACGAAATCGGACAACTTCAGCTCCTTGCCGCTCTTGGCATCCACGCCGACGACGTCAACATACTGCGCGCCGGCCGATGTGGCAGCTTCATTCGCCTTGGCGTTGCGCAATTCCTTCAGGCCGGCATCGTTCCTGTAGAGCTCGCACAGGTTCATCACGCTGTCCAGTTCGGCAAGACTCATATCACCGGCCATCTGGCTGACGAACATGAGTCCGAGCGTGTCGCCCACATGTTTTTCGGCCAATGCCTTTGCGTGCGCGACGAAGACCTGCTCCAGGCTGTCACGATTCGCACCGGGCAGGCGGTACTGCTGCATGATCTCGTCGTTGAACTGCTTGAACGCTTCAAGGTCAGCGCGCCAGTCGGTCGTTTCTGTGGCCGATGGTTTTCCGCAACCGCACAAGAGGAGCATTGCGGCCGATGCTGCAAGAATTGTTTTTTGCATAATGCTTTTTTGTAGTTAATAGGAGTTATCGCTTCGCTCAGGAAGTTAACAGACGATACTTATATATCGCCCAATCTTATCCGAACAGATGAGAAGGACAGACATCCGTCCGTTAACTCCCAATAACTACGGTCAACTCCTATAAATTTTCTCAAATTCTTGAGATTTTTTTACAGTCCCTTCATCACATTGACCATCTCGATGGCCGAAATCATGGCATCGGCGCCCTTGTTACCAGCCTTGGTGCCGGCACGCTCGATGGCCTGCTCGATGCTGTCGGTGGTGAGGATACCGTTGGTGACAGGACGACCCGACTTGAGGCTGGCCGTAGCGATGCCCTTGGCCGATTCATTGGCCACCATGTCGAAGTGAGGAGTGGCGCCACGGATGACGGCACCGAGACAAACGACGGCATCATACTTGCCCGACTCGGCCATCTGCTGTGCTACGAGGGGAATCTCGAATGCACCTGGCACATAGACCAAAGTGAGGTCGTCGGTGTTGCCACCATGACGCACGAAACAATCTTCTGCACCCCCGATGAGGCGATCGACAATAAAGTCATTGAAGCGCGAAGCTACAATACCAATCTTTTGACCTTGGGCGGTCAAGTTTCCTTCAATCTTTTTCATAAAAAAGTAAATAAGCGACCCCTCCCCGACCCTCCCGAGGGAGGGTGATTTTTCCGTAAAGGGGTAAATTAATAACTATATTTCAATGTCTCACTGTTCTGACTTAGTTTCTGGACGGGCAGACTCCTCCCCCTCGGGGGAGTTAGAGGGGGGTCGGCCGGTTTATATCCTTCACATGCAGCAAGTGGCCCATCTTGGCGTACTTGGTGTACATGTAGAACTCGTCCTTCTCGTTGCAGGTCATCTCGATAGGTTCGCGGTCAACGATGCGGATGCCGAAACCATCCAAGCCGTTGATCTTAGCGGGGTTGTTGGTCATCAGGATGAGGTCGTGGATGCCCAAGTCGGCCAGGATAGAGGCACCCGTGCCGTACTCGCGGAGGTCGGCAGCAAAGCCGAGAGCGAGGTTGGCTTCGACGGTGTCCATGCCTTGATCCTGAAGGGCATAAGCGCGCAGTTTATTGATGAGACCGATGCCGCGGCCCTCCTGACGGAGGTAGAGCAGGACGCCGCGACCACGTTTTTCGATGCGGCGCAGGGCTTCGGCCAACTGTTCGCCACAGTCGCAACGGAGACTGCCAAAGGCATCGCCCGTCAAGCACTCCGAGTGCACACGACAGAGGACCGGTTCGGGGGTGGTGACATCGCCCTTGACCAAAGCGACATGGTGTTCGCCCGTCACCTCGTTGACATATCCGTAGGCACGGAAAGTACCATACTTGGTAGGCAATTCGGCGACAGAAACCTGCTTGACAAGTTTCTCGGTGTGACGACGATAGGCGACAAGGTCGGCGATGGTAATCTTGACCAAATCATGCTTCTTGGCAAACTCCAGGAGTTCGGCGGTACGCATCATGGTACCGTCCTCGCGCATGATTTCGCAGCAGAGACCGCACTCCTTGAGACCCGCCAGACGGCAGAGATCGACGGTGGCCTCGGTGTGACCCGTGCGCACCAGGACACCGCCATCGCGCGCCTGGAGAGGGAACATGTGACCCGGACGGCGGAAGTCGGTGGGTTTCACGCCATCGGCCACTGTGGCGCGGGCCGTGATACCACGTTCGACAGCCGAGATACCTGTGGTCGTTGAGATATGGTCGATACTGATGGTGAAGGCGGTGAGGTGGTTATCACCATTGTTGGCACACATCTGCGGCAAGTTGAGTTGCTCGCAGATCTGACGGCTCATAGGCATGCAAATCAAGCCTTTAGCCTCCGAGGCCATGAGGTTGACGTTTTCGGTGGTGGCAAACTCGGCAGCGCAAATGAGGTCGCCCTCGTTCTCGCGATCCGGGTCGTCGAGCACCAATACACATTTGCCCGCCTTGATGGCGGCAATGGCCTCTTCGATTGTATTAAATTGGTTATTCATATTCTTATAAGAAAGACCCCCTCCCGGCCTCCCCGAGGGGAGGAGATTATCCTCTGCTGCGAGTACCTCCATGTGAGGAGATTAGGCAGAAAGGGGCTATTTTAATTAATAAAATAATATTACGATCACAATTTGTAACTTTCAATCCCCTCCCCTCGGGGAGGAAGGGAGGGGGTCTTTTTTAGAGTTGCCTCAGCTTCTCCAACAGCCCTTCTTCTGATGGCGCTTTGCCCAACAGTTTTTCCACATATTTGGCGATGATGTCGTTCTCCAGATTGACCAAGTCGCCGATGCGGGCGGCGTGAAGCGTGGTGGCCGACTGCGTATGTGGGATGAGCGATACGGCGAACGACCTTTCATCGACCCTGGCCACGGTGAGCGATACGCCCTGGATGGTGATGCTGCCTTTCTCAATCACGTAGCGGAGCAGGCGGGAGTCGCACTCGACGGTGAGCCACAGGGCGGTGTCATCCTGACGGCGGTCGGAGATACGGCCCGTTCCGTCAATATGTCCCGACACGATATGTCCGCCCAGACGGGTTTGGAGCGACAAAGCACGCTCCAGATTGACAGGGCTACCCGCTTTGAGTTCACCCAGGGCAGTGCGCTGGACGGTCTCGGGCATCACATCGGCCGTAAAACCATGCCCCGTAAGACTCGTCACCGTGAGGCAAACGCCGTTGGTAGCTATACTGTCGCCCACCTGGGTGCCTTGCATCACGACGTCGGCTTCCACTTCGAGGGTGAAACTCTTGGCGCCACGATGCAGCGACTTGACATGACCTATTTCTTCGATTATTCCGGTGAACATAAGACCCCTCTCTAACTCCCCCGAGGGGGAGGATGTTCCCCGACGGAAGACTTTTATTTTTAATTCTTTAATTCTAAGATTCCTGAGTTGAAACTACTCCATGCAGAAGCACATCTTGTCCGAAATGCTCAACTTCTAAATGAGAGAATTGAACAGCATCTCGTAGATTCTCAATGCCTTGTCCCTCGACGGGAGTTTTAGCCTCCTTGCCACCCACCAGTTTTGGAGCGACGAAGGCATAGACCTCATTGACCAATCTGGCTTGGAGGAAAGAGTCGTTGACCGTGCCGCCGCCTTCGACCAGGACACTATCAATATGATCTGCGCCCATGCGTTGCAGGAGATCGTCCAACGAGGAGCAGCACCACGTCTGCACACCCGCCTTGTGAAGAGCGTCGATGCGTGACTGAGAGGCATCCTTGTCGTGCACGGCGATGACGGGAACCTCGCGGGCCGTGCGCACCAGTTGGCTGTCGAGCGGCAGACGAAGCTGATGGTCGAGCACGATGCGGATGGGATTGCGCGCCGACGGCTCGTCCGGAAGTCGCGTAGTGAGCGCAGGGTCATCGGCCAACACCGTTCCGATGCCGCACACGATGCCCGTCAGACACTTGCGCAGCTGATGGACGCGGAGCCGTGCCGCATCGCCCGTAATCCACCGGCTGTCGCCCGCCGAGGTGCAGATCTTGCCGTCGAGCGTCATGGCATATTTCATCACCACCCACGGCCGACGCGTCGTGATGTAGTGCAGGAAGACGCGGTTCTGCCGGCGCAGTTCGTCGGCCAATGCAGATTCGGCATCGAGCACATCGACCGCAATGCCAGCCTCACGGAGTTGGCCGATGCCTTTGCCTGCCACAAGCGGATTCGGGTCGAGCAAGCCGACCACTACGCGACCGATGCGGTGCTCGATGATGGCCTCGGTGCATGGCGGCTGATGGCCGTGGTGGCAACAGGGTTCGAGGGTGACGTACATCGTGGCTCCGGCGCAGTCAACGCTACGCGAATCGGCGTCGCGGAAGGCGTTGCGTTCGGCATGGAGGTCACCATAGCGGGCGTGATAGCCATTGGCCACAACCTCACCACTGCGCACAATGACAGCGCCGACCAGCGGATTGGGGTTGACACGCCCTTCGCCACGCTGAGCCAGCGTCATCGCCTGACGCAGAAAGTCTATATCTTTTCTATCGATCATAATTAAACCGTTCTTCCATCCAGACTATCACTGTCGGTACCGGAGTTGCACCGGTTCGTGGCCAAACGGCCTTGCGGACTGTACCGCCGATCGGGAATTACACCCTGCCCTGAAAAGTTTTCGCGGCAAAGATAACGGTTTTGGCACACATACGCGCGGCGGCCGACCGGTTTTTCGACAATAGATTGCACATTTCAACTTTTTGCCAATG
>CACZAY010000012.1:24764-28576 GCA_902779265.1 uncultured Bacteroidales bacterium
GGGTTGTGGCCAATGTCCCGTTTTTCGTCGGGGAAATTTGCGCGATTGGCCGAAAAGGAGTAAATTTGCGCCGCGTTATAAATAAGGTGGTTAGACTTTAAGGAATTGATTATTTGAACGAATCAGGCTCATCGGCCATAAAAATCCGGCGGAATGACGGGATTGGGACATTGGCCAATGACATTATCTCGCGAGACCTAACAGCCTTTGTGTGACATCAAGACCTAAAAACCAAAAAAATTATAAAAGTTATGTCTAAGAAAGCTCTTCTGCTCATCCTCGACGGATGGGGAATCGGCGACGGTTCAAAATCGGATGCAATCGCAAGTACTCCAACACCTTATTGGGACTCACTCATTGCCAACTATCCTCACAGCCAGCTCCGCACGGACGGCCTCAATGTAGGTCTGCCGGAGGGTCAGATGGGTAACTCGGAGGTAGGTCACATGAACATCGGCGGCGGTCGCGTCGTCTATCAGGACCTCGTAAAAATCAATATGGCATGTGCCGACAACAGCATCATGCAGAACCCAGAGGTAAAGGCTGCCTTCGAGAATGCCAAGAAGGGCGGCAACATCCACTTCATGGGTCTCACCTCTACCGGTGGCGTACACTCTTCACTCGATCACTTGCTCAAACTCATCGATATCGCCAAGGCATACGGATTGGAGGGCCGCACCTTCATCCACTGCTTCATGGATGGTCGTGACACCGACCCGAAGTCAGGTCTCGGCTTCGTCAAGACCGTCTGCGAGCACACCAAGGAGGTAGGTTGCGGCAAGGTTGTCTCTATCACCGGCCGTTTCTACGCCATGGACCGTGACAAGCGTTGGGACCGTATCAAGGTGGCCTACGACCAGTTGGTCAACGGCATCGGCGACAAGTTCAAGTGCATGGGCGAGGGTATCAAGGCCTCGTACGAAGCAGGTGTGACCGATGAGTTCATCAAACCTATCGTCCGCGTGGATGACAACGGTGAGGTAATCGGCACCATCAAGCCAAACGATACCGTCATCTTCTTCAACTACCGCAACGACCGCGCCAAGGAGATCACTTCGGTCCTCACTCAGGAAGATATGCCAGAGCAGGGCATGAAGACCTTGCCTCTCTACTTCTGCTGCATGACCCCATACGATGCCAAGTTCCAGGGTCTGCACATCCTCTTCCCGAAGGAGAACGTAGAGAAGACCCTCGGCGAGATTGTCAGCAACGCCGGCAAGAAGCAGCTTCGCATCGCCGAAACCGAGAAGTATGCACACGTCACCTTCTTCTTCAACGGTGGCCGTGAGGCAGAGTACGAAGGCGAGGACCGTATCCTGGTTCCATCGCCAAAGGTCGCTACCTATGACCTCCAGCCAGAGATGTCGGCCCTCATCGTCAAGGACAAGCTCGTTGACGCCATCAAGACCCAGCAGTACGACTTCATCGCCTGCAACTTCGCCAATGGTGACATGGTAGGCCACACGGGCATCTACCCAGCTATCCAGAAGGCCGTCGAGACCATCGACGTATGCTGCCACGACGTTTGTGAGGCTGCCAAGGCCAACGGTTATGAGGTGCTCATCATTGCCGACCACGGTAATGCCGACTACGCCATCAACCCAGACGGCACGCCTAACACCGCACACTCACTGAACCCTGTTCCATGTGTCTATATCTCGGAGAACAAGGGCGTCAAGGTCGAGGCAGGTCAGCTGTGCGACGTTGCTCCAACCATCCTCAAGATCATGGGCATAGAGCAGCCTAAGGAGATGACCGGCAAGTGCCTCATCGGCTAATCAGCAACAATCATTTACGGATGGCCGATGGGAGACATTGGCCGTCCGTAATCTTCAATTTTCCTGCTTATGAGAAACACTATCCTTTCCATCTGTGCAGCCATCGCCCTGACGATGAGCCCCATCGGCCAAAATATTGTCATTGCGGCCAATGTCCCAGACAACGAAGTAAAGGCATCGGCCAAGGAAGCCGGAAAAGCCACGAAAGAGGCCGCCAAGGAAATCGGCAAATCGACCAAGAAGGCATCGAAGAAAGTGGCCAAGGAGACCAAAAAAGCTGCCAAGGCTACGGGCAAAGCTGCCAAAAAGGCCGGAAAAGCGACAGGCAAGGCCGCCAAGAAGGTCGGCAAGGAAATCAAGAACGGATTCAACGACGTGAAGGATTCCTTCAACGACTGATGCGCCACGCAACGCCATTGGCCAAAAACAAAACGACAACCTAACCTATAATCAATAAACTCATTATGAAACAAATCTTCAGATTAGCAGCCGTGCTGCTCGCCGTAGCCGCATTCGCCGCCTGCTCACAACGGACCAAAGAGGAAGTTTTGGCCGATTTCGAACAACTCTATGTCCAGACCGAATCCAAGTGCAGCGACTTCTCGACCAAGGATTGGGACAAGTACGAGAAGAAATGCAAGGCCCTCGAGACAGAACTCTCGAAATTCGAGTTCACCAACTCGGAGAAGCTCACCATCAACCGCCTCCGCGTCAAGCACGCCGGACTCAGCCTCCAGGCCAAGGCCCAGCGCGCCGGTGAAAGCATCAAAGAGGCCGCCAGCGAGGTCAGCGACGCCGTAAAGGATGCCGCCGAGGATGCTGCCAAAGCCGTCAAGTCTCTCAATGAATAAGCCGCACAGCGCCTTCATCGGCCTTTTGGCACTGCTCGCGACGACCATCGGCTGTTCCGAGTACGACACCCACACCATCGGCCAGAACTTCGCGCCCACCAACTCGCTCGTCTCGCAGTTCGTCCACCCCGTCTATGTGGAGTACCGCGAGGACAACGTGCGCATCTGGGGACCGTGGGCCGATGCCGTTGTGGCCGATGCCGACGGCGCGCGACTCACCATCACCTCCGACGACGACAGCCTGGCCCTCCTCGTCTATGGCGACGCACGCGGCGACAGCCTGAATCCGCGTAGCGGACAACTGCGCATCGACATCGATCGCGACTTTGCCCTCTACCTCAACGGACTCTCGCTGCACAGCACGTCGGGCCCCGCCATCGAGGTTCAGGCCGACGACCACATCTGCTACGTCGTCGTGGCCACGGGCAGCAAGAATGTGCTGTCGGACACGCACTACCAGACGCAATACCGCGACGGCGAGATTCTTGAGGCCGACGGATGCCTCTACGTGAGCGGCCAACTCTACTTTGACGGCAAGGGCACGCTCACCGTGCGCAATGCAGCCCCGACGCGCTGGGATGCCGATTGGGGCGACTCGATCCACACTCATGCGCTCTACGCCCGAGGCGGCATGGTCTGCAACTATGCGCTTACGGCCAATCTCACTTCCCTGCACGGCGATGCCATCCACACCGCCGGCGCCGAAGTCAAGCTCGTCAAGGGCACGTGGAACCTCTACCCCGGCCGCGACACCATCAACAGCGAGGAGGCGGAAATCGCCATCGGCGCCGAGGCCAAACTCTACGTCAACGATTCGCTCTGGATTGCATCGGCCGACACTACAATCGTGAGCCAGTGAGACAACAAACCCAAAATAATCGCGTAGCGAAAGTGTTTTATACTTCGCTACGCGATTTTCTACTTGCCCAAAGAAACAGTTCTTTTAGAACTCCAGACCGATGCCGCCATAGGCCGAACTGACAGTGCCGCCCAGATAGATATTGACGGCACGGAAATGCAGCACCATGAGGCCGCCAAAATCAAAACCACTTTCACGCCAATCGGCCACATAGCTGTTGTGGATTTCACCACCGCTGATGCTGTAGTTTGAACCATCGGTCGTGCCTTCGCTCACATCACAATAGCCCACAACGGGGATGACACGCAGCCATCGGCAGACAGG
>CACZAY010000013.1 GCA_902779265.1 uncultured Bacteroidales bacterium
TTGACCGACGAACCATGTGACAAGTGACCGCCATGAGCAAGATTGAGGCCCATGAAGGTGTCGCCCGGATTGAGCACGGCTGCGAGCACGGCCTCGTTGGCCTGGGCGCCCGAGTGAGGCTGAACATTGGCCCAGCAAGCACCGAAAATCTCCTTCAAGCGGTCAATGGCCAACTGCTCGACCTTATCGACCACCTCACAACCGCCATAATAGCGCTTGCCCGGATAGCCCTCGGCGTACTTGTTGGTCAAAACCGAACCCATGGCCTCAAGCACCTGATCGCTCACGATGTTCTCGGATGCAATGAGTTCAATTCCCTTCATCTGGCGTGCGCGCTCGTCGGCGATCAAACCAAAAACTAATGAATCACGTTTCATTTGTCAAATTAAGAATTATTATTTGTGCCTGCGGTTTGACCGTACGCTTCAGCGAGTTGTTGATGAGCGTCTTCAGCTCCAATGTCTGCGACTGGGTGATGTTACGCTTTTCCGGCCGATAGAGATTGGCATACTTGCAGCTGCCCAACTTGAACGAGATGTTGTCCACATCGTCCAGATTGCCGTTGATGTCCAGGCCGAGATGGCCGCCCACGAGCGGGCACTTGGTGATGGAGATATGGTAGTTGAACGGCATGGCATCGACAATCGTGTGCGTACCGGAAATCACGGCCTCGTACTTGTCCCAGCCCACCAGCATCGGGTAGAGTGTCATCTTCTTGCGGGCGACGGCCAATTCGACCGACATGGTGTCAATCTTGTTGGTCGTGCTCTCCTTGAACAGGTATTTCTTGATGGTGCCGAACGTCTCGCTGTCGAGCACGGTCAGATCCTTGCCCTCGATGGCTGCCACAGCCTTGAGCGTGGACATCTTGGGCGAATAGTCAGCAAAGAGCGATGTCTCGCCCGCGAGATGGAACTCTGCCTTGCCGGCGAAGCTTGAAATCATCGGCATGATGGTGTCGATTTCGGGCACGAGCCTGATCATCTCGGCGATGTCGATGTCGAGCAGGTGGAAATTCCAGCCGACAAAGAGGTTGTTGCGGCGCGGCGATTTGTAGAGCGCCGTGAGCTGCATCTTGGCGGCCTTCGACGTGAAACCCATCTCTTCGAGCACGAGCACGCCGTCGTCGATGGTGAGTGCGCCGCGCACGTTGTTGAAGCTGTTCTCATTCATCTGGATGGTCTCGATGTCGGTCGTGACAACGAACTTCACATCCTTCGGCACCATAAACGGGTCGGCTTCGGCCAATGTCGCTGCGTCGGGAATCGAGCTGGAGCCTTCTGTGGCCGATGGGCTTGCGCCGCCGTTGTTGTTGTCGGCTGGAGCATTGGCCGAAACCGTCTCCTCCTCTTCACAGCCGATGCCGCTCGTCAGGTCCATCAGCTGGCCGACATCGACCAGCGAGCCCTTCAGCCGGATGTCGCCCAGGAGCAGGGCCTGGCTCTTCATCCAGTCGTTGATTTGGCCGATGGTTCCCTGCAACGTCATGCGGCTGTTGCCCAGGTTGAGCTGGCAGGTGTGCAACTTGGCGTTATCCTTGTCGAAATCGACCACAATCTGCGGGATGATGACGGGATAAGGCAGTCCATCGACGGCGAAATTGGCCTCGCTCATCGTCAGTTTGGCCACAGGCTGCACCATGTCGAGCACGTCGGGTTTGCGGTCGTCGTAGAGGCAGTCCAGTTTCAGCGCAATGGCCTGCGTCGTGCCCTTGAAGGCGGCTCCGGACTCCAGCTTCATGCCCGACATATTGGCATTGGCCGCAATCTTGATACAGTTCTTGACCGATGCCATATCGACGTCGGCCGAGCCCACCGGCGAGAGGATTTCCACCTTCAGGCTGTCGTCCATCGAGACGGCAATGTCGGCGAGGTTGAACTGGACGTCGAGGCGCGGGTCGGCCCCGTTCAGGATGTCGTCGCGCATGAGTATCTTGGCCTGGCCATCAGGGATGGTGACGTGGATATTGGTCGTGTCATCGACCATCGCGACGGCGAGGTTGTCCATCTTGCCGTCAATCGAGAATTGCTTGCCGCGCGTTCCGGCGGGATAGCTCACGGTGGCGTCGAGCCGGTCGATGTCGCACGAGAGGTTCGTATTGTCGGCATAGCGGAAACGGCTCATCTGCGAACTGACCGAAACGTTCTTCAGGTCCAATGCATCGGCCACCTCCAGATTGGCCACAACGTGCGTTGAGGCGAGATCGGCCGCGAGTGACATGCCGTCGAGCGCGGAGAGATAGGCCTTGGGGACGAGCGCCAGAATGTCGGCAATCGAGGTAGCGCCCAGCGAGACATCGACATCGGCCTTGAGCCGCGTGGTGTCGGTCATATCGACGTGCGCCTGGCCCATCAGCCGCTGCGTGCCCACGGTGGTCTCGATATTGGCCACAGTGAAATCGTTAAAGGCCGTGTTGGTCGAGGCGTCCATCTTGAGCGAGAGGTCGAGGTGGTCGGCCAATGCCCCGTCTGCATCGGTCGAGAAGCAGAGCGACTTGATCTGTGTGTTTATGGCCGATGTCCAGCGCTCGCGTGTGCTGGTGAGCGGCATGTCGAAGGAAACGGCATCGGTCGAAATGTACATCATGTTCTCCTTACCCAGCGTGACCATCGACGAGTCGAGCCGCGTCACACCCACAAGCGAAGGCAGGCTGTCTCGCCACTCGACCTGGAGGTCATCGATGCCCATGTTCCATATCTTGGCCAATAGCGCAGTCTCGCCGGCCAGCAGGTACTCCTGGGTCGCGACGCTCAGTTCGGGCATCTTGACCGACGCATCCTTGCCGTCATAGAAGAGGTGCGTATCCTTGAGGCGCAGGCCGGTCAATTGGCCATAATTCAAGGAATCGCTGTAGAAGAGCTCGCCGATCTCAAGGTCCACGTCACCGCCGCCGATGAGGTCCTGCAGGTTGGCCTCGGTGTCGAGCGAGAGCTGCACGTTGCGGCAGCGCGCCTCCATCTGATGGGCATGATCGAGGAAGGTGGCCGACAGGTTCTGGATGTCGATGTTGTGGAGCGACAGCTTGTCGAGCGAGAAGTCGCCGCCAGCGGTGTCGGTCTGCTCTTCGGCCGATGGCTCCGTGCGGAAGACGTCGTAGTTCGGCACCGTATCGGCATTGATGTAGATGTTGGCCTGGGCATCCTTGAGCGTGAAGCCGCTGATGTTGATGCTGCCGTCGTGGAGGAAGGCCATCACGTCAAGTTCGGCGAAGAGGCGGTGTACGCCCAGCAGGGTGTCGCTCTGGGCGCCCTCCATCGGATTGATGATGGCGAGGTCGTTGACGCAGAAGGCCACATTCGGGAAACTGCTGAAGAAGGTAAGTTCGACCGACTCGATGTCGGCCTGACAGGAAACATACTCGGCCGTGTAGCCCTTCACGAGGTTCGTGAGCCGCTCCTTGGAGAAGACGAACGTACAAACCACGAAAATCGCAATGGCCAGCACCGCGATGAGCGAGCCGAGACTGATGAGTGCTACTTTTACCGGTTTTTTCATATCACTTGTTTTTATCTTCTTGGCCAATGGCACAAGGAGGAGGGACATTAGACTCTGCACAATGCCGCACTGCCGGCATTCAATGGATTGGGACAGCCGGCGGACGGCGATGGTTTAAACCTCGAAAGCCCATCGGCAACCTGTCTCCCACTGGCCGCAGATGGTGCATTGGCCGAAAAAAGACAAATTACAGAGGGGCTTTCATCCTGTCACTTTCGCGTGAGTGTCTGTTGCGTTCCACCAGAGGTCACCCAGGTCATCCGGGACGACGTGATGCTCTTGATGGTGTAGGGCGCGTCGGGCTCAGGGTCGTTGTAGTCGTTCCCGATCTTGTAGATGACCATGAGGCCGTTCTTGTCGATGCTCCACTTGAACTCGTTGCCCTCGCCCTCGTGGACATCCTCGGCCTCGTCCCAGTTTTCGCCATAGGCCACGTTGCCGTTGCCCTGCGCGTCGAAGCGCCAGTACTCCTGCGTGCTGTCGAGGAGCCATCGGCCGACGATATCCTTCCTAAATTGTTCGACAGTGACTTCATCGATGAGTTCCTCCTCGTCGTCACTGGTACATGAGGTCACGGTACAGATGGAGCAGGCCATCAGCAGGCTTGTCAGAAAGGCAGAAAACTTTTTCATAGTTGATATTGGGTTGAATGGGTTAATCGACGACAAACGCGGGGACGCACCCCTTATTTATCGGGCGCAAAGATAATGATTTTCGGAGGATTGGCCAACAAATCGGGCATTTTTTTTTGGCCGATGGTACAGCGTGCAAAAAAATTATGTATCTTTGCACGGTTTGCATACACGAGATAGCATGAAAAAACAGATTCTGTCACTTGCAGCGGCTCTCACGGCGGGGCTCTCGATTTTGGCCGATGCCGCATCGCTGCCTGCCCATAAGTTCACGAAATATTCATCGGAAGACGGCCTGGAGGAGTATATCATCCAGAATATCATGCAGGACCACCGCGGCCTGATGTGGTTCGCCACGTGGGACGGCCTCTACAACTACGACGGCTACCGCTTCCGCCGCTTCAAGGCGGGAAACAACGGCGTGCGTCCGGCCAACAACCGCCTGGACCAGCTGGACGAAGACATCTACGGACGGCTCTGGATGGTGTCGTACGACGGCCTGGCCTACACCTTCGACCCCGACATGGAGCAGTTCGAGCAGGTCCTGCCCGAGGGCATCCAGGTGGCGCACATCCAGTTGATGGCCGATGGCACGACGTGGCTCATCTCGCAACAGCAGGAGCTCTTCATGGCGCGCCGCGAGACGGCGGACGGGGCATTGGCCATCACCGACTTCTTCACGACCCAGCAGCTGCGCCGCCCCTCCCGCATCAATGGTGTGCAGATGGACCGCGCCGGCCGCCACTGGATCATGACCGAGGAGGGCATCTACCGCTACGACGTGCAGAGCGGGAAGGTGTCGGTTGTGGCCAATGCCTCGGGCTACGAGATGGTCGAACGCGAGGGCGGCGATACGTGCTACGTCGGCTCGCGCAACGGCACCATCATCGAGGTGACCCAGGATGGACGCTCCACGCGCAACATCAGCCTGGGCACCCACTCGTCGGTCAAGATGCTGCGGCCGCACCCGTCGGGACAGCTGGTGGCCTGTACGGCGACGCAGGGTGTCTGGCTCTACACGCCGGGGACGGCAGGCTCATCGGCCAAACATATCTCACGGGCGACGCATGGGGCATTGGCCAACGACACGATACGCGACATCTATATCGACCGTGAGGGTGAACTCTGGCTGCGCAACAACAGTGCCGGCGTGGTCCACTACCAGCCAAGGACGGACCGCGCGCGCCGCTTCGTCATCCACGACATGTACGGCCGCGAAATCACCGACTCGCGCGAAGACCAGATGGCCGTCGAAGACCAGAACGGCCTGCTGTGGGTGCATCCGTCGGGCGGCGGCCTGGCGTGGTACGACCGCGAACGGGACGAACTGGTGCCGTTCTACAACCCGGACCTGCAGAACCGCTGGAGCAACGCCAACAAGTTGACGGCACTCTACAGCGACAGGCAGGGCAACCTGTGGTTCGGCTCGTACGGCAACGGTCTGGAAAAGGCATCGTTCAGCCTCTACCCTTTCGCCGTGCGCAGCTATGACGACCAGGCGCTGGACTTTGCCGGCAACAACGTACGCGCCGTATTGCAGGACCGCGACGGACGCATCTGGGCGGGCGGCAAGGACAAGGTGGTGCGCCTCTACGACGAGGATTACCGTTTCTTGGGCAACCTGTGCCGCGACGGCAGTGTGCGCTCCGACCGCGAGGAGAGCCTCGGCATCGTCTATACGTTCATGCAGAGCCGCGACGGCGTCATCTGGCTGGGTACCAAGGGCAACGGCCTGCTGATGCTCACGCCGGAGTCGGGCGGCGCAACGCCATCGGCCAAAAAACTGAAATTCCGGATCCGGCAGTTCACGATGAGCGACGACAATGTCTATGGCCTGAACTGCAACGACATCTACAGCCTGTGGGAAGACCACAACGGGCGCATCTGGATCGCGACCTACCGCAGTGGCGTGAACATCATGCAGCGTGGGGCCGATGGAGTTCCCGAGCGGTTCTACAACACGCGCAACGAGCTGACCACCTATCCGCTGATCTCCTGCTACCGCTCGCGCTACATCACGGGCGACGGCCGCGGCAATATCTGGATCGGGACGACGAGCGGTCTGCTCACCTGTGCCGAGAATTTTGTCTCGCCCGACAAGCTGAAGTTCACCCGCTACCGCCACGACAAGAGCGACCCGACCTCTCTCTATTCGAACGACGTCCACGCCATCCACTTCACGGCCGACGGACGCTGCTTTATCTGCACCTTCGGCGGCGGTCTGTGTGAAATGACGTTGGCCAATGGCGGTGCCGCCACGTTCCGGCGTGTGGGCAGTCCGCTGGTGGGCGAGACGGCCGACGTGCTTCTCTCGATGCAGCAGGACAGCGTGGGTCGCCTGTGGTGTTCGACCGAGGACGGCCTGACCCGCTACGACCTGGCCGACGGCACCGTGACGAACTATCACGCGCACCTCTTCCCCATGCGCTTCACCATCAACGAGGGCCGCGCGCTGACCCTACGCAACGGCGAACTGCTCTTCAACACGACGCGCGGCCTCCTGCACTTCAACCCCTACACGCTCCAGACGAACCACTTCGCGCCGCCCATCCACTTCAACACCGACTCCATCCTGCTCCAACCCGACCAGCGGAGCTTCACGGCCCAGTTCTCGTCACTCGACTATGTCTCGCCCGAGGTCATCGCCTATGCCTACCGCCTGCGCGGATTCGATGACGACTGGACCTACATCGGCACGCAGCACACAGCCACCTACACCAACCTCCAGCCCGGCCACTACACGCTCGAGGTGCGTTCGACCAACAGCAGCGGTACATGGGCCGACAACACCGCCGCCCTGCCCGTCGAGGTGGAGCCCAAGTTCATCGAAACGGCATTGGCCAAGACCCTGCAGACCATCGTCGCCCTGCTGCTGATTGCGGCCGCCATCGGCATCGCGCTGACCATCTACCGCCTGCGCCACCAGGTGCGCGTCGAGGAGCAGCTCACCGACCTGAAGCTGAAGTTCTTCACCAATGTCTCCCACGAGCTGCGCACGCCGCTCACCCTCATCACCGGCCCGCTGGAACACATCATGCAGCGTCCCGACCTCACGCCCGAGGTCGCCCAGCAGCTCCAGATTGTCTCGAACAACGCCACGCGCATGTCCCATCTCGTGACCCAGATTCTCGACTTCCGCAAGATTGAGGCGGGCAAGATGTCGCTGCGCGTCGAGCAGTTCGACCTTGTGGCCTTCGTCGAGCGTCAGATGAACGATTTCAAGTTGTTGGCCGATGCGATGCAGATCCGGCTCACCTTCGACCACAAGGTCGGGCGCCTGCCCATCTGGGCCGACCAGGACAAGCTTGCCCAAGTGGTGAGCAACCTGCTCTCCAACGCCTTCAAGTATTCGCCCATGGGCCATCCCATCCGCGTCACCGTCGAGGCTGCCGAGCCCGGCCGCGCCATCATCTCGGTGCGCGACTTCGGCCACGGCATCCCGCGCGAACGGCTCCACAGTATCTTCGAGCGCTTCAGCAGCCGCATCAGCCGCACGGCCACCGGCATGGAGAGCAGCGGCATCGGCCTCTCCCTCACCCAAGAGCTCGTCCGTCTGCACCACGGCACGATCTCCGTCCACAGCCAACCCAACGTCGGGTCGTGCTTCACCGTCACGCTGCCCACGGACCGCGAGCACTTTGCCGCAGGCACGGAGTTCGTCATCGGCGACGACGTGGCCACGACGGCATCGGGCGGGATGGAGACATCGGCCAATGTCCCGATTCCGACGGACGACGACGACGCACCATCGGCCAACACGCCGGCCACCCTCCTCATCGTCGAGGACAACGACGAGCTGCGCCACTTCATCACCCAGATCTTCGCCCCGCACTACCATATCATGGAGGCGGCCAATGGCGTTGCTGCCCTGCGTCTCGCCGCGGACCAGATGCCCGACATCGTCATCAGCGACGTGATGATGCCCGAGATGGACGGCTTCACATTGGCCGATAGAATGCGCCACAGCCCCGAACTGTGCCACATCCCGCTCGTCCTGCTTACGGCATTGGCCGACACCGACAACAAGCTCCAGGGCCTGCGCGCCGGCATCGACGACTATATCACCAAGCCTTTCAGCGCCTCCTACCTGCTGGCGCGCGTCGAGAACATTCTCCAGAAGCGGCGCCTGCTCCAGGAGTACTACCGCCACCGCCTGTCGGCCGCCATCGCCCCGACGTTCACGGCCCAGGCGGAGGAGAACGGCATCGGCCAACAACCCACGCCACCGGCCACCCTGCTCACCGCGTCCGACCAGCAGTTCATCGCCACGCTGACCGACGACCTGCAACGCAACATCGCCAATGCCGACTATACGGTCGAGGATATGGCCAATGCCGTCGGCATGAGCGACAGCGCCTACCGCAAGAAGTGCCGCGCCCTCATCGGCCAGTCTCCCAGCGACCTCCTGCGCGACACCCGCATGAAACGCGCCGCCGAACTCATCGACGCCCGCGAACTGAACGTGGCGCAGGTGGCCTACGAGGTGGGCTACAGCGACCCGCACTACTTCGGCAAGTGCTTCAAGGCCTACTACGGCATGACCGCGACCGAGTGGAAAGACAGGCGGCGAGGCCCATCGGATTGATATTCTTGGCCAATGTATTTTCCCGCCCAAAACGATTCCGCCGTCAGCCCACAAAAGAGTTGACGGCGGAATTGCTTTTCTATGCCATTGGCCACAATAAAATCGTTTTTCTCACAGATTCTCGTCCAAGAATTTCTTGACGGCGGCCTGCACCTCTAGACCACACCAATGCGGCATGTCCCACAATTCGGTCTTCAGGCGTTGGCCGACGCCCTGGCCATCCCAAACGCCGTGCATATAGTCGTATGCCTTCTGCACGCCGACCGGATGGAACAGCTTGTCATTCTTTCCGTTGATGAAATACATCGGCTTCGGACAGGCCATCGCGGCCACATGCGGATAGTCGAGATAGCGTTTCAGGCCAGGCAGCGTGTTGGCGAATCCGCCCCACTCGTTGCCGTATTCCCACGAACACTGCACATCGGTCGTCACCATCCAGCACACCGCCACACCCGTCTTGATTCGGTCGCTCATGGCCGACAGCATCCACGCGCGGTAGCCGCCGATAGAATGTCCCATGCAGCCGATTCGCGTAGCATCGACTTCGGGCAGGGAGGCGACGAAATCGGCCGTGTAGATGTCGTCCCAGGCGAGGATGCCGCTCCAGCAGTAGCCCAGTTCCATCAGGTTGCCGGCCATACGCATGTGCGTGTCGGTGCCGCGTCCTTCACGTCGGCCACGTTCGCCCCAATAGAGCGCATCGGTCACAAAAACCGCGTAGCCGTTGTGCGCCAGATAGTCGCCGACATACTGCCCGCCGTAGCACTGCGTCTGCCACCATTCGGCCACCTTGCAGATGGTGTCCGCACAGGCGAACGGACGCACGACCTTCTCTTTGCCGATCATGTAGTGGCCGCCGTGGTCGTGCAGCAGGATGACTGTCGGGAACGGGCCCTCGCCGTCGGGCACCAGATAGTAAGCCTCGGCCCGCGTGAATTCCGACAGGTTGAACCGGAGCTTGCGCGCCTCATATCCGTCACGCCGTTCGGTAGCGACGACCTCAACCTTGCGGTCGGTTGCGGCCGGAGGAGCCATCTGCATCGCGTCGAACACGCAATGACGCGCCTCGTTGCGCCACACGTCGAACTGTTTGATCGGGCTGTTGCCCCACGCCATCGGATAGGTCAACGTGGCCTGCATCTGGTCGAGACAGGCGGGAAATTCGCGCTCGAAACCATAGTCCAGATATTCTTGGGCCAATGCCGTTGCTCCGACAACCATGATGGCGGCCCATGTAATGATTCTTTTCATAATTCAAGTTTTGCCTTATTGCTCAGCATTCCGTAAAACGTCGATTTCCCTTTTTTATTTTATGGCCAATGCCAAGTCCCTCGACATGGGATTCCTGACATCAAAAAAAGCGCGAGCGACCCGATGGTCACCCGCGCCACATCATTAAGGTCAAATCGTTTTCAATATAAATAATTTTGAGGGTTTGAGCGACGCGAAACGATCCATGATGAAAGCTATAAAAGCGAACAAATCTAAACTCCATATTGAATCTGACAGGAACACACTCCCCCGCATCGCACATCTTCCATCAGTTGCACGGCGAGGTAAATCCGCGTTGCCCAAATCCCCAAAACCTAAATCAATAGCCAGGATTCTGCTTCAGGTTCGGGTTGGCAGCCAACTGCTGCTCCGGAATCGGGAAGAACTGCGTGTGACGGTCGGCATCCTCGGCCAATGAGGTCTTCCACCAGTTGGTCTCGGTGAAGAACGAACCGAAACGCTGGCTGTCGCGACGGCGCTGGCCCTCCCAGATGAACTCGTTGGCTCGCTCAATCTCGATGGCACGCAGGGTGAGCTGATCGGCAGTGAGGTCGGCCAATTCCGAGCGGTTGCGCACCTGGTTGATGAGGTCAAGAGCCGTTGTCAAATCCTTGTTCTGGCGGACCAATGCCTCGCACTTCAGCAACAGAACGTTAGAATAACGATCCAATATGAAGTCATTGTTCAGAGAGTTGCCCGTCCAAGTCGCACCCACTGGGGTATATTTCAGGACGACGTAGCCTTCATCATTCTTCGAGTCATGCTTATTGGTCATACCCTTGATATTCAGATGCGCTGACGAGAATTCAGCGACGACATTTCCGTTTTCATCTATCGGATTACCAGCCAAGTCATACTGATAGCCATGTTCGATGAGTTCCAGCCGCTCGTCACCAGCCTCATAGCGATTCAATGCCTCGTTACTGGCGGCATAACCACGGGCACCGAATACAGAGCAGCCATATTTGACCATATCCCATGGACCATTGCAATAGAGCCAGAAGTCATTGCCTCCTTGACCGACTCCTTCGTTTGCATCTACCGAAACTGCAGACAAGACCTCAACTGACTTGCCCTCCATATCCTCACGGAAGCAGTCGCCCACTTTCGGCTCCAAGCCGAATACACCTGTTTTGATGATGTCGTTGCAGACACTCTCACACTCGGACCAACGAGCCGTACCCGTATAGAACTCACCCATGATGTAGAGCTGGGCCAGACGGCAGAGGACAGCCTCCTTGGTAAGACGTGGATAGTAGGTCAAAGGATTGACATCTTTGGCCGATGGCAATGCGTCGGCTGCTTCTTTCAACTCGGTCTCGATGAAGTCGTAAACCTCTTTTACCGAATACTGACGAGGCAAGTTATTCGGATCGACACGGGCACCAGTGAAGACCGGAATATTTCCCCAATATTCCATGGCCCAGAAATATTCAAAGGCGCGAATGGCACGGCACTCAGCAATCATGGCCTTGAACTCATCAGCCTTTGGCGATGACTCCAGCGACTCGATGACCGCATTGGCGCAACCAATGCCTGGGAAAATACGTGTGGCCCAACTATTGGTAAGACGCGCATTGGTTGGAGTGCACGCATGCATGGCGATTTCATCCACAGGATCATCCCACCAGCCGCCACCACGGCCAGGAGCGAAACACTCGTCAGTCGAGTATTCACCGATGCGCCAGCCGTCATTGGCCGCCATCACCATTGGCGTCATCTTTTCATACACACCAGCCAAAGAAGAGAGAGCCTCTTCTTCGTTCTGGTAATAGTTCTCTGGAGAAATCTGGCCATACAAGTTTTCTTCCAGATCGGTGCAGCCTGTTCCTAACAGTAGGAATCCGGCAGAACAGGCCGCAATACCCATAATTATATTGTTGTATTTCATTGTTTTCAGAGTTTAAAGTGTTAGAACGTAATACTAAGGCCGACAGAGAATGTACGAGCCTTCGGATAGCTCAAGTAATCCATACCGAGGGTGGCGATACCATCGTTTGAAATGACGGTACTGACCTCTGGATCCAAACCTGAATAATCGGTGATAACAAAGAGATTTTGTGCTGAGAATGTAGCACGTGCATTCTTGATGTTGAGTGCCTCAATCTTGAAATCGTAGGCGATGTTCAAGTTATCCAAGCGGAAGAAAGATCCATCCTCCACGAAGCGAGAAGAGAACGCCTTCGGCTCTCCATATGCGATACCAGAAGAAACCGCATCCTTCAAGACATTACGACCAGGCAGATTACCGAGATACATCAGGTTATTGGCCGTGCAATTATAGACCTCGTTGCCGACGCTGCCACGCATTACGATGCCCATAGACCACTGCTTGTAGCGCACATTGGTATTGATGCCGTAGGTGAAGTCCGGCATAGCGCAACCAATCTCGCCGACCCAATCACTGCCATCAGCATTCTTACGGAAGGTCTCCTTGCCATCCACGATGCCGGTGAACTCACGGCCCCAGAAGGTTCCGATTGAATAACCCTCCTTGATACGCTGCGAGTATGAACCCGACAGGCCTTGGCCTTGACAAGCCGCGGTAAGCACATCATCACCACTCCACTTCTCGTTTGAAAGGCTTGTCAACTTGTTCTTGTTATGACCCATGTTGAACGAAATATCCCAACGGAAATCGTTGGTATGGATAATATCTCCACCAATTTCGATTTCAAAGCCTTTGTTCTCAACTGATCCAATATTGGCTGTCATAGTGGTAATAAGCGATGGTGCTGGGACATCAACTCGCAGCAAGAGATCATCTGTTTTTTTGCTGTACCAATCGAAACTACCACGGATGCGGCTATCCAAGAAAGCAAAATCAAAACCGACATTACTCTGCATCGTCTCTTCCCACTTCAAATCAGGATTGGGGAACTGTACGGGGAGCACAGACGTGATTTTCGCTCCTCCGAAAATGTAACCACTATTAGTAGCAGACAAAGTACTAATTGACTGGTAGTTACCTATTTCCTGATTACCTATAATACCCCAACTGTAGCGCAGCTTGAAGTCGTTCATGGCATCAAAATTCCAGAAGTCCTCCTGCGTAATGCGCCACGATGCGGCCAATGACGGGAAGATACCCCACTTGGTGTTCTTACCAAAGCGGCTTGAACCGTCGTCACGCAAAGTTCCCGTAAACAGATAGCGGTTAGCATAGTTGTAGTTCACACGACCATACCATGAAATCAACTTATTAGATTCCTTAAAACTTGTCGGTAACCCCTTATTACTTGCGCCACCAATCCTATTGAAGTTGAACGCATCCGTTGTATATCCGGAGGCAGAAAGCAAAGAACCATCATTCCAAAATCGCTGGTACGAATAACCCGCCATTGCGTCAATATTTTGCTCATCAAACCGCTGGCTGTACTTCATAATGAGATCCAACAATTTGCTATAATCCTCCAACTTCTGGATGGATGCGTAACCGTTCAAACCAGCTCCAAACAGATTATTCTTGGGGATGTAAGAATCTCGGCCAATGCTGTTATAGGTATAACCGATGTTAGCATGAGCCGTGAACGGCCCCCAGAAATTCCAATCGGCAGTCAGATTAGCAATGAACTTACGGGTGGCGCGCTTATCCTGAATTTCATCAACAAACGAAACCGGATTAACACGCAACGGCGGAACATCCACATAGTCACCCGAAGCATCCTTGACAGGCAGTGTCGGATTGAATACGTATGCCTCATAAAGTGCGCACGAACCATATTCCGAACCGACCGTTCCGGAAATAGGTGCCTGGCTGGCATGTTGCTCATTGTAAGACAAGTTAAGATCAAACGTCAACTTATCATTAAGTGCACTATGATTAAAGTTTACTCGTCCAACAAAACTTTCAACACCAGAATTCTTAATGACACCGTTCTGGTCCTTATAGCTCAGAGAAGCGCGATAACTAGAACCATTGCCACTGTTCATCAACGACACATGATGACTCTGAGAGAAGCCTGTTCGTGTAATTTCGTCCTGCCAATCAGTATCTGTTCCTCCATCCAGCAATGAAATCCGGTCTGCAGGGGCAAGTGTTGAATTGATGTCGTTGATAGCTTTCTTGTAGCCGGCTGCATCAAGTACGTCAAGTTTATTGGCCGCAACACTCCAACCCATATCGTAACGATAGTTGACAGACTTCATGCCCGCACGGCCTTTTTTGGTGGTGACGATGATGACACCATTGGCACCACGGGAACCATAAATGGCGGCTGCCGAAGCATCCTTCAACACGTTGATGGACTCGATATCATCGGGATCAATCATTGAAAGCGGGTCATCTCCCTCCATATCAAAGACATCAGTCTTGACATCCGAAGAAATCTTAAGATTGTTGCCGGCTGATTTGTAGTTCAACGGAATACCATCGACCACATAGAGCGGGTCATTGGACGCAAGAATAGAGTTCGCACCGCGCACACGGATGGTACTTGTGCCGCCTGGCTTGCCTGAACTCGGGGTGATGTTGACGCCGGCGAATTGGCCCTGCATCAACTGCTGGGAAGAGAGATTGATACCCGACTTGAAGTCCTCACTATGGATGGCCTTGACCGAGCCGGTAAGGTCGCTCTTGCGCATCGTGCCGTAGCCGACAACCACAACTTCGTCGAGGTCGGACATATCATCCTCCAGACGGATGTTGACGCTGTTTGATGAGCCTAAGGTAATGGTCTGGGTGGCAAATCCGATGTAAGAAGCCTCGATTTCGCTCTGTCCATTGGGCACAGTCAGCGTGAACGTGCCGTCGGCATTGGTCATCGTACCCTTCTGAGTACCTTTGACCACCACATTAACACCTGCAAGGGGTTCCCGATTCGCGTCGGTCACCTTGCCCGTAATGGTCCGCGTCTGGCCGAATGCAACTTGCGCTGCAAACAGCATCGGAACAGCGACGCAACACCATTTCAAGTTCGAATGGTACTGTTTCATGTTTCTTTGATTTTTGGTTAAACAATGGAATTGGTAAAAGAATTGTCAATTGAGAGTTGATGGTTCGTCAGCCTAACGGAAGATACTTACGAGGTCCGGGGCTTTTTGGCCAATGGGATTCCACCCGTCGTCGCCGGCCAGGATGGTCTGCATGTCATATCCGTCGAGGTTGTCCAGCTGGCGGCTGAAGTAGGCGCGCGCCTGCGGATTGGCCCCAGTGCCCGTGCTCTGATATTCGGCATAGAGGACTGTCTCTTCGGGATGCTCCATGTCCCACGGATCCCAGCCGACGGGAAGGATGTGCGGACCGAGGTCGCATCGGACAAAAACAGCCTGGGCGTAGGGCCGCCACGGACGCGAGAGATAGACGGAATCAACCCCCGCATTGGCCGTCATCCTGCAATCATAGAAGACGTAGCCGTGTTTCTCGCCCTGCATGGTCGATGGAGCGGTCAGGAATCCGTTCTGGAGGCTGCGGATCTCGCACTTGTCGAAGATGGCGGTTGACCAGCCAAAGATGAAATCGACCGTACCCTCGATGTAACATTGGTCAAAAAAGATGCGGCATCCCTCGCCGAAGGTGTACATCGTGTCCTGATGGCCCAAGAAACGGCAGTGGCGGAAGCAGCAGCGGTCGGCCGCAACGAGACAGGCGACAGCCTGGCCGACAGGACCTGCGGTATTCTGGAATGTGATGTTTTCAGCATAGAAGTCGGGCGCGTAGATATACATGGTTGAAGAGCCCGAAGTGCTCGTCTCTTCGCCGAAGCGGTTGGGCTTCTGGGCATAGTCATCGTAGGCAATCACCGCGCCCTCGTCACCCACCAGCGAAATGTTGATCTTGCAGGGAGCAACAATGACCTTCTCGCGATAGACGCCGCACTTGACGCGGATGGTCGTGCGATGGTTCTTGCGGAAGGCGGGAACGGCATCGATGGCCGCCTGCACAGTGGTGAAGTCGCCCGAACCATCGGCCGCAACCACAAAGTCGCAGTCTCGCAGAGTCTCACTTTCGCATGATGTGATGCTTGATTGGATGGCCAATGTTGCACATACGAGTGCGACCATCGCACAAAGGATTTTCACGGTTTTCATACCAAACGGGCAATTAACATTTGACGGGGCAAAGTAACACCTATTTTGACGCAGACAATGGGTAAATTCCAGTAAATTAAGGGCAAAAATCGATTTCTACCCTTAAAATTCGTTAACATTTGAGCGAATTTTACCCCTATCATATCCAGACGTCCCAATGGGATGGAATTATTACCACATCCGAGCCATCGGCCACCGACTTACAGACACTGGAACATCACGTAAAATCATTGTGAATAAAAGGATTGCGGCCGATGAGACATCCTTGACAATCGGTTCGGGATGCCAGAGAAAAGACATTGGCCAATGATACGAACACCACAACCCTACCACTCCGACGACAGCATTGGCCGTTACAAATCAAGGGAAGAACGCCGCGGATGCCATCGAAAAGGAAGCAGCCGTCTGCAATCGCGCCGTGTGGGTATGTGACGTTTTTCTGGCCATCTTCTCCCCAGGGAGATCTGAAGGAGGGCGAAAAAAGGGCGGCCCTCATTGGACCGCCCCACCTCAAACTTAGTACAAACATTTCGCTTACTTTCTCTTGTCAACTGGTCAAATTTCCCTATTTTTTACCTTTGTAGCCGCCTAATTCCACTCTTGCGGCGTAACGTTCGTCCGATGCCTCACGACCCTGTAGCATGAAACCAATCATCATAGCCGTTTCCACAGATTCGAGTTCTGCCCCGATGGTGGAAGCCAGCACTGAAACATTGTCGGTCGTGACCAGCATTCTTTTCACATCAACATTGTTATTCTCCAAAGTCTCTATAATCAGGGCCTTTTCGTCAACCGTCGGCTGGGCCTCGGCCTTTACGACGATATCGTAGGTCCGTACTGGACGCTCTTCGTTCATCAGCGTGTCTTCGTTACAGGCAACCAACGCCAGTGATGCGACTGCCACGAAACTTGCAAAGGTGAGAAAGCGTTTCATAACTTAAAACTTTTTTAAGAACAACAAAAATATATATTGTCATCCGCCAAACTACGACTCGAACGGTAAAACTAAGGAGCGGTAGTCTTTTGGAGTGTGAGTTTTCTTGTTTGTCGCTGCAAATGTACAACAGATTTTCTTTTGCACCAAATATTTTCGCAACTTTTTTCGTTTTTTGGCCAATTTTCTTCATTTTTCACCCAAATTCGCCCTATTTTCGTCCAAATTCGCCATGTTGTTGCACTTTTTTTGCGCATAAAACAGCAAAAAATTGTCCAATTTCTTGGCCAACAGCATTATCAACCCCAATTTCGAGTTATAAAATGGTTATCAACCCGATTTCTACAAGATTATGGCCAATAGAAAGTCTACCAAAACGCAGCACGAAATGCGCAACAGCAGACACCGCATCGGCCACAAAATCATCACACAAAGAAATTCAGTTGCAAAAAGTTGCACAAAACCAGACACATTGGTCACAAAAGTTATCAACAGCGGGGAGCCGGAAAAGGGCATTGGCCACAATTATCAACAGGCAAGGACACGTCACAAGACAAAGACCGGGCGGGAGCGGTGGCGGCGGGGAATTAGTCAGACGAAATGCCAATTTCGGCCAATTCTCATGCGAATGAGCCACATTTTTTAAAAGGGGCGCGAAAAAAATTGGCCATACCGCAAAAAAAACGTACCTTTGGCGCGCAAATTCATAAAGCTACCAAAAAGCAATGCAAAACAACTTCATTTCCGTGTCCGACCTCACGAAAGAGGACATTCTGAGCCTGTTGCATGACGCCGCGAAATTCGAGTCCAATCCCAACCAGCGGCTTCTGGAGGGCAAGGTTGTCGCCACCCTGTTTTTCGAGCCATCGACCCGCACCCGACTCAGTTTTGAGACGGCAGCCAATCGTCTGGGAGCGCGCGTCATCGGCTTCAGCGACCCGAACTCTTCATCGACCAGCAAGGGCGAGACGCTCAAGGACACCATCAAGATGGTATCAAACTACGCCGACGTGATTGTGATGCGCCACTATCTGGAGGGTGCAGCCCGCTACGCGAGCGAAGTGACCGACGTGCCGATCATCAATGCCGGAGACGGTGCGAACCAGCATCCATCGCAGACGATGCTCGACCTCTACAGCATCTGGAAGACACAGGGCACATTGGACAACATCGACATCACGATGGTGGGCGACCTGAAGTACGGCCGCACGGTGCACAGCCTGGTGCAGGCCCTCAGCTTCTTCAACCCGAAATTCCACTTCATCGCACCCGACCTGCTGCGTATGCCGCTCGGCTACCGCGACTTCTGCGTGCGCCACGGGCTCTACTTCGACGAGCAGGAGAAATTTGACGAGGAGGCCATCAACCGCACCGACATCCTCTACATGACCCGCATCCAGCGCGAACGCTTCAGCGACCTGCGCGAATATGAGCAGGTGAAGAACGTCTATTGCCTGCGCAAGGCGATGCTCGACCATGCGAAGCCGAACCTCCGCGTGCTCCATCCACTACCACGCGTCAACGAGATTGCCTACGACGTCGATGAGAGCGACAAGGCTTATTACTTCCAACAGGCACAGAACGGACTCTACACCCGCGAGGCCATCATTTGTCGAATGCTTAATATCCAACTGTAATCATGGCAAAGACAGAACTTGAGGTTTCCGCCATCGCCAACGGAACCGTCATCGACCATATTCCCGCCGACGTCACTTTCAAGGTCGTGCAGATCCTGGACCTGTACAACCATCCCGACGCAATTACCATCGGCACCAATCTGAAGAGCAAGACATTGGGCAAGAAGGGAATCATCAAGATTGCCGACAGATACATCTCGGACGAGGAGATCGGCCGATTGAGCGTCGTCGCCCCCAACGTCACGCTGAACATCATCAAGGACTATCAGATTGTGGAGAAGAAGTATGTCCAATATCCCAAGATGATCGTGGGCGTGGTCAAGTGCTCGAACCCGAAGTGCGTCACCAACCACCAGCCCATCGCGACGAAGATGGAGGTATTCGACATGGAAAAGAAGTCGCTGCGCTGCGTCTATTGCGAAAGGGTCATGCAGCACGACGAGATCGAACTGCTGTAAGTTCAGCGTTGAGATGTGACCGAACGGCATTGGCCAAAAACAATAAAAGAACAAATTACAACTTATTAAAACTCTGCGTGACGCAGACTAACAACAGATTTTGAATGACTTTTGAAGAACTGGGCGTGATGCCCGAACTGCTCCGAGCCATCGAAGAGATGGGTTACGAGCAACCGATGCCGATTCAGGCCGAGACGATTCCCGTGATTCTGCAGCAGGGACGTGACCTCGTAGGATTGGCGCAGACCGGAACCGGCAAGACAGCCGCGTTCGGCCTGCCCTTGTTGCAGAAGGTGGACATCGTCCCCGTCTATAGCGAATATCAGATCAAGAAAGACCGCAAGACCGGCAAATGGCTCGACCCCGAGGACGCCCCACAGCCGCAGGCGCTCATCCTCGCCCCGACACGCGAACTGTGCCTGCAGATTGCGGCCGATTTGCAGGACTACGCCAAGTACCTGCGCGGCATTGCCATCCTGCCCGTCTATGGCGGCTCAAGCATCGGCAGCCAAATCGGACAGCTGAAACGCGGCGTACATGTCGTCGTGGCCACTCCAGGCCGACTCATCGACCTGATCGAACGCGGCGCCTGCCGTCTGGACAACGTGAACACGCTGGTGATGGATGAGGCCGATGAAATGCTCTCGATGGGCTTCCAGGAGGACATCGAGACCATCCTGCAGAAAGTGCCCGCCGAACACAGGACAATGCTGTTCAGCGCCACCATGCCCGCTGCCATCGCCAAGATTGCCAAGACTTACATGACCGATCCGGTGGAAATCACCATTGGCCATAAAAATGAGGGTTCGGCCAATGTGAACCACGTCTATTACCTGGTCCACGCCAAAGACAAGTATGCCGCACTGAAGCGCATCGTCGATTACTATCCGAACATCTACGGCATCATCTTCTGCCGCACGAAAGCCGAAACGCAGGAAATCGCCAAGAACCTCATGGACGAGGGGTACAACGCCGATGCCCTGCACGGCGACTTGAGCCAGGAGCAGCGAGACATGGTGATGCGCAAATTCCGTACCCGACACCTGCAACTGCTCGTCGCGACCGATGTGGCTGCTCGTGGACTGGACGTTGACGACCTCACGCACGTAATCAACTACGGCCTGCCCGACGACGTGGAGGTCTATACGCACCGCTCGGGACGTACGGGACGCGCCGGCAAGAAGGGCACATCAATCGCCATTGTCCATATCAAGGAGCGCCGCAAGCTACGCGACATCGAGCGTATCATCGGCAAGGAATTTGAAAAGGGATTCGTGCCGACCACCGAAAAAATCATCGAGAAGCAGCTCTTCGGACTGGCCGACCGACTGGAGAAGGTCGAGGTCAAGGAGGAGGAAATCGGCCAATATCTCGAACCCGTCTCAAAGAAACTGGGCTGGCTCTCGGCCGAAGACCTGCTGAAGCGCATCGTCTCGCTCGAATTCAACCGAATGCTGGAGTTCTACAAGGGTTCGGAGAATCTCGACATTCCCGAGGAACGTCCGAAGCGCGAAAAGCCAAACCGCGGCGAGGCACGCAACTCGTCATACGCCCGCGAATACAAAGGCAGCGACACGCAGGCCGAACCGGGCTATTCGCGACTGTTCATCAACCTGGGCAAGCGCGACGGCATCTTCCCGAAGCAGCTCATCGGCCTGATGAACAGCCTGGTGCACCACCGCATCGAAATGGGCCGCATCGACCTGCTGACCAACTTCAGCTATTTCGAAGTGCCCGAACGTGACGCTCGCTTCGTCATCAAGGACATGACCGGAGCCGACTGGCACGGCCGACAGGTTTCAGTCCAGATGGCCGACAGCGCACAGGCGGACGGTGGCGCAGGCAGGCACATTGGCCACGAAAAGCCGTATGAAAAGAAACGTAAAAAAGAACATAAAGATTTTGAAAATGAAAAAAATCGCAGGAATTATGATGGCAACCGCAATTTTGGCGAGCGCATGCAACACAAGCCAAGAAAAGGCCGACGTGAAAGCAAATGATTGGAGTATGGACCGATTTGCCGACATCGAGGTGCTCCGTTACGAAGTGCCCGGATTCGAGCAACTCAGCCTCCAGCAGAAGACCTTGGTCTATTATCTGACCGAGGCTGCATTGTGGGGACGCGACATTCTGTGGGACCAGAACTGCAAGTACAATCTCGCCATCCGCAACGTGTGCGAGGCCGTCTTTCAGAACTATAAGGGCGACAAGAACGATGGCCAATGGAAAGCCTTCGAGCAGTACATGAAGCAGATTTGGTTCGCCAACGGCATCCATCACCACTACAGCAACGCCAAGTTCAAGCCGGGCTTCACGCAGGAGTGGTTCGAGGCACAAATGGCACAACTCAGCGAAGAAAAGCAAAAAGAATTTGAGAATATGCCTATCATCAAGAATGAGGTCTATATGGATCGTTCACAGAAGGCTCTTCCTATTCTGATGCGTGCCATGTTCGACTCCACTTACATGGCCATCAAAGTCAATCAGGCCGACGGAGCGGACTTGGTGGCCACATCGGCCGTGAACTTTTATGGCTACGAAGATGGAGAACTGACCCAAAAGGATGTTGAGGACTATTATAGCAGCAAAAAAAATCCGAACGACCCACATCCCGTCATGTACGGCTTGAACTCAAAGCTTTATGTGGATTGCGAAGGAAGAATTGCAGAACACGTTTACAAGGAAGACGGGCTCTACGGTACGGCCATCAAGCACATCGTCGAAAACCTGAACAAGGCTAAAGAATATGCCGAAAACGACCAGCAGAAGAAGGTTATCGAGTCGCTTGTCCAATATTACCGCAGCGGCGACCTCGGCGACTTCGACACCTACAGCATCGAGTGGGTCAAGGACTTGGCCAGTAAGGTCGATTTCATCAACGGCTTCATCGAAAGCTACAGCGACCCGCTGGGAATGCGCGGTTCGTGGGAGGGTATGGTCAACTTCAAGGACAGCGCCAACACCGCCCGCACGGAGATCGTTTCGGCCAATGCCCAGTGGTTCGAAGACCACTCGCCCATCGACGACCGATTCCGCAAGCCCGAAGTCAAGGGCGTGACAGCCAAGGTCATCACCGCCGCCATCCTCGCCGGCGACAGCTATCCATCGACGCCCATCGGCATCAACCTGCCCAACTCGAACTGGATCCGCGCCGAACATGGCTCCAAGTCGGTCAGCATCGACAACATCACCGCCGCCTATGACGCTGCAGCAGCCGGCAACGGTTTCCGCGAGGAGTTCATGTGGAGCGACACAGAGGTGCAGCAAGCCAATAAATACGCCCACTACGTCGATAACATCCACACCGACCTGCACGAGTGCCTGGGTCACGGCAGCGGCCGACTACTGCCAGGCACCGATCCCGATGCACTTAAGGCCTACGGCAGCACGCTCGAAGAGGCCCGCGCCGACATCTTCGCCCTTTATTATATGGCCGATGAGAAGCTCGTCGAACTGGGTGTCATGCCCGACAAGGAGGCCTACAAGGCCGGCTACTACCAGCAGATGATGAATGGTCTGATGACGCAGCTCGTCCGCATCCTGCCGGGCGATAATCTGGAGGAGGCACATATGCGCAACCGCGCCCTGATAGCCTACTGGACCCTGGAACGGGCACAGGAGGACAATCCATCGGCCCCAGCCCTCGAAATCGTCAAGCGCGACGGCAAGAGCTATGTCCGCATTAACGACTATGAGAAGCTGCGTCAGTATTTCGGTGAACTGCTGGGCGAACTGCAGCGCATCAAGAGCGAAGGCGACTACGAGGCCGGACGCAACTTGGTCGAGACCTATGGCGTAAAGGTTGACCCGACTCTACACGCAGAGGTCCTGGAGCGCTACAAGAAGCTGAATATCGCGCCCTACAAGGGATTCGTCAACCCACGCTACGAAGCCGTCAAGGATGCACAGGGCAACATCATCGACGTGAAAATCATCTACGGCAGCGAGAGCTACGTCGAACAAATGTTGCGCTATGGACGCGAATACGCTATGGGTGAGTAAGGCCCACGCCGAGTTCCGCAAACTTCGCAACGGCGAGGTGGCCGACAACCTGCGCGCTCAGGGCATCGAATACAAGACCATCTGGGGGCTGGAAAGCTACCGTCTGAAGGAGATTTCGGCAATCTTTTTGGCCGATGAGACCCTCTCGGTCGAGGTGCGCCGGTCATTGGCCGATGTACTCTGGCACGAGGACGTACGCGAGTCCAAGATGTTGGCCACACGCCTATACCCCACGGACAGGATGGATGAGTCATTGGCCAACGAATGGGCATCAGCCATCCAATACACCGAGCTCGCCGACCAAGCGTGCATGAACCTCTTTGCCCGGCTGCCGTTCGCCGCGATTCTGGCCAATGCGTGGGCCGAAGACAAGGCATCGGCCATGAAGCGCTATATGGCCATGCAGCTCGCCCTGCGCCTTGAGCTCACGGAACTGGAGGGAAAGGCATCGGCCATCGCCCAAGATGCCGGGAACCCGTTCTGGTTGCGCAGTGCGGCGCTTCAGGTTGTGCAACTCGGCACGAACGAGGGATGAACGCCATCGGCCAACAATAAAAAAACAACCGCATTGAAACAGGAAGAAATCGTCCAACGTCGCGAGCGGATCATCCGCAAGACCGTCGTGAAAGAGGAACTGGGGCAAGGGCTTCAGGAGGCCGAGGCTGTGCTGAATGCCTACCTGAAGGAGCGCGGCATGAACCAAACGCCGGAACGCAGCCAGATTCTCTGGACGATTTACCACCTGGACGCGCCGTTCGACGTCGATATGCTGCACGAGCTGGTGCGCGAGAAGATCAACATCTGCCGTGTCACGATACATAACAACCTGACACTCTTTGCCGATGCGGGGGTCATCGCACGCTTCCAGCCGTTCCCGAACGGGTCGCAGTTCTTTGTCAAGAGCATCAGCCAACCACCCCGCGCCTATCAGGTGTGTAGCCAATGCGGAGCCATCAAGGTGCTCTCGATGAAGGAAATCGTCCCGCTCATCGCGGCCCAGACGCAGAAGTCGTTCCACACGTCGCAATACTGCCTGTACGTGCTTGGATTGTGTGCCAAATGCTTCCGCGAGAAACGCCATGAGGCGCAACTGCACCAGCAGGCTGTGCAACAGGAGCGCGAGAAAAGGGCATCGGCCACAAAACAGCCACGCCGGAAGAAACGCTACACGTCCATCAAGGAGGTGCGGCGCGATCAGGAACTTCTGGCACTGAAAGAGAAGAAATTTCCAAAAAATAAAACCACAAAATAAACCAAAACAACTATGTCAAAAGTAGACGTACTCCTCGGACTCCAATGGGGCGACGAGGGCAAAGGAAAGGTGGTGGACGTACTGACCCCACGCTATGACATTGTGACTCGCTTTCAAGGCGGTCCGAACGCTGGCCACACGCTGGAGTTTGACGGACAGAAATACGTGCTGCGCAGCATTCCGTCGGGCATCTTCCAGGGCGGCAAGGTGAACATCATCGGCAACGGCGTCGTGCTCGACCCGCTCCTCTTCATGAAGGAGGCCCTCGAACTGGCACAGAGCGGCCACGACCTCACCCAGCGACTCTTCATCTCGAAGAAGGCTCACCTCATCCTGCCAACGCACCGCTTGTTGGACAAGGCCAATGAGGCAGCCAAGGGCAAAGCCAAGATCGGCACAACAGGCAAGGGCATCGGCCCGACCTACACCGACAAAATCAGCCGCAACGGCCTGCGCGTGGGCGATATCCTCGACAACTTCGAAGCAAAATATGCAGCTGCCAAGCAGCGTCACAT
>CACZAY010000014.1:0-21821 GCA_902779265.1 uncultured Bacteroidales bacterium
CCAGGCGCTTACGTCGGTGTTGCCGAACAGGAAGATGACGGCGTGGATTTCCATGAGCGCATGAACGAGATTCATGCCGAGTTGGATCAGCTCAACAAAGAGGCCAATGTGTTGATGGATGAGATACAAAAAGCATGGGAGGAACTGAAATGAAAAACAAAGAGGAAATAATGGAACCAACATTCGTGCATCGTGATGGGATGCAGGCAGATAGCAACTATGTAGAATGGTTGTCTAATGTTAAAGCACGTTTCCGCAAAAGCCAGATAAAGGCATCTATTCGCGTCAATACTGCTATGCTCGAATTTTATTGGAGCATTGGCCGTGATTTGGTGACATTGCGAGCAGAAGAACGTTGGGGGGCAGGAGTCGTGAAGCAGTTCGCCCTCGATATGCGTCAGGCTTTTCCTAATGAAACGGGTTTTTCTGATACCAACGTAAAGTACATGAAACGCTGGTACTTGTTTTATTATGAGAGAGTTACAAAAGGTCACCAAGTTGGTGACCAATTAGAGGACGAAAAAGGTCACCAAGTTGGTGACCAAATGGAAAGAGAACAAAAAAGTCAACAAGTTGTTGACCAAATTGAGGTGGCAGAAAAAAGTCAGCAAGTTGCTGACCAATTGGAAATGCCAGAGGTGTTTGGAAAAGTACCATGGAGGCATCATGTCCAAATCTTTTGCCATTGCGATTCTCTGGACGAGGCCTTGTTCTATATAAACAAAGTGGTAGAAGAGGGATGGAGCCGCAGTTGGCTGGAAGACCAGATAGCAGCAAAGCTCTTTCTTTCACAAGGCTCTGCTGTTACCAATTTCAGTAGGACTTTGCCATCGCCTCAGAGCCAGTTGGCGAATGAAATACTGAAAGACCCTTATCATTTCGACTTTCTCGCAATGAAAGAGAAATACGACGAGCACGATTTGGAAGAAGCGCTTGTCGCAAATGTCACTCAATTTCTTCTGGAGTTAGGCAAAGGGTTCTCTTATGTTGGCCGTCAAATGGAATTGCAGATGCCAGGTGGGCAGACTTTCTTCCCTGATTTGGTGTTTTACCACATACCGCAGCATCGTTATGTCATCATCGAACTTAAGGCCGTAAAGTACATTCCCGAGTTTGCTGGCAAACTGAATTTCTATGTTACAGCCGCAGATAATCTGCTTCGAGGAAAGGGTGACAATCCTTCGGTTGGATTGATTATATGCAAATCAACCGACAAAACCGTAGTAGAGTGGTCGCTCAAAGACATCAATAAGCCATTAGGTGTCGCATCCTACCAACTGCAGGAGGTGGTTGACCGAACGGTAGCAGAACTGGAACAAATGAAGAAAACAAAGGAGGACGAGCATGGTAACGAGTAACAGCAATTTGGAATCATTGGTTGAAAGTTTCGGACAATTGTTCGAAATGCAGAATGTTGACAACGACTGCAAGGCCGCTGCTCTATATCGTGCCATGTTTGTTAATGATAAAGATATTAACAAATTGGATTTCAACTATGCTGACCATATCCTTGGGTATGTGGAGTCGGGTAACAAAAATGCTGTCATAGATTATAAGAACTATCTTCAATACTTAGAAAAGATTGTGCCTAACGAGTATCAATCTCATTTGCAGATGTTCGAAGAAGCTATGAATAAAGTAATTGAGGAGGACGAGGTATGAGTGAGTGGAAGAAAGTAAAGTTGGGAGAATGCTGTGAAATAACATCTGCAAAGAGATGCCATGCTTCTGATAGAAGTAGGGAAGGTATTCCTTTTTATTGCTCTAAGGAAATAATTCAATTAGATAAAGGTGAAGAAGTCCTGTATTCTGACTATATTCCAGTGGATTTATATAATTCAATTAGCAAGAAATTTGGAGTGCCAAAATCAGGAGATTTACTATTAACAACAAGAGGTACAAATGGTATTCCTTATATTTATAAAGATAGAGATTGCTTTTATTTTGCAGATGGTAATTTGTCATGGTTCAAGAATTTCAGTAATCAACTTGATGTGAGATATTTATATTATTGGTTCAAGTCTTATGTCGGAAAACATTCTGTTGACGCAATCTCAAAAGGGACTGCTCAAAAAGCAGTCCCAATAGAAGGATTACGAAGTTTAGACATTGAACTCCCTACTTTTAATACTCAGCGCCGCATTGCCACCATCCTTTCTCGCTACGACTCTTTGATAGAGAACTATCAGAAGCAGATAAAGTTACTGGAGGAAGCAGCCCAGCGACTCTATAAGGAATGGTTCGTTGATCTCCACTTCCCAGGATATGAAACCACCAAGATAGTTGATGGTGTTCCAGAGGGGTGGGAGAAAAAAAAGGTCGGAGATATGATATCGAAGACACAAAGAAACAAACAAGTAGCTGCGAATAATTATCGGGTCTCAGGTAAAATTCCTGTAATTGACCAAAGTAGAGATTATATTGCAGGCTATACAGATGAAGAAGAATGTCTCGTCAAGGTAAATGTTCCTTATATAGTTTTTGGTGATCACACAAGAATTCTAAAGTACATTCCATTTTCATTTGCCAAGGGTGCTGATGGTACCCAATTAATCATGTCAAATGATTTGGAACGAATGCCACAAAGTCTATTCTATAATAGCTTGATTGAAATAGATTTATCAAATTATAGTTATGCGCGACATTTCAAGTATCTGAAAGAAGAGGTCATATTGCTGCCTTCTAAATACGTTGCAAGGAAGTATGATTCAATCGTTTCCAAATACTATCAAAGCATACAAAGAAATAGAGAACAAATCCGTCTGCTTACAGAAGCTCGCGATCGCTTGCTTCCCAAGTTAATGTGCGGAGAACTTGAAGTATAAACTTGTAAAACATTTTAATATGGATATAAATACGATTTTCGATGGATGGGGGACACAACTCCTAAGCCTACTAATTGGAGTAATCCTAGCAGGAACTGGGTGTCTCTATTATAAAAATGGAAAGATTAAACAAAAACAAAAAGCAGGAAATAATGCAACACAAAAGCAAGAGATTAAAAATACTGAAGGGAAAAAAGTAAGCCAAGAGCAAAATGCTGGCGACAATGCCAATCAATCTCAAATCGGATAATTATGGATTTTTCAAATAAAAAACAGACGCAAACGGCAGGAGACAACGCAGTGCAGACCCAAATTGAGAATCAAACCATCAATTACAATGGAGTAAATGCGGCAGAAGTAGTCTCTATTGCCACAACCGTCTATAATCAAATGTATGCAATTTCCGCAAAAAATTATGCAGACATTGCACAAGGAAAAGTAAAAGAAAGAATAGACTCTTTTGCCAATGTTTTATTCCCAAGATTAAAGAAAATCGAAGGAGCATTGGAAGCATTTAAAGATCCTCGATTTGAATTTTTGCTGCAAGATGCTCAAATAGCAGCAGCCAAAACAGATAGAAAAGAAGACTTAAACCTATTAACAGAACTACTCTCTTGTCATGTCATGAAAGGTAATGACAGGAAAATTGATGCTGGCATAAGTCATGCAATAAAGATAGTTGATGAAATTGATAATGACGCATTATGTGCATTGACAATAGAATGGGCTGCTGATACTATTTACACAATAGCTAATATCGATGATGATTGTGATGCTGTGCTTAATCAATTAAATGATTTTTACAGAAAACTTTTATACTTAGAATTGCCAACTGGTAATGAATGGTTGGAACACTTGGATTTGTTAGGGTGCATAAGATTGTCTTCAATGGGGCATTTCAGGCCATTTTCGGAACGAATTTTTCAACACTATCAAGGGTACTCATCTGCAGGAATTAAAAAAGATTCAGTCGAATTCGATGATGCCATTAAGATTCTTGAGAATAATAAGATTACGAAATCTTTATTGGTTGATAATAAGTGTTTGCAAGGATACGTTATTTTAAATATTTCGAACCTAGGAGATATTAAACCAGAGAACAAAGAATCAATAATGAAAATTTGGAATTTATACACAAAAGATCCAAATGTAGTTAAAATGGCTAAAGATAATTTTATTCAACTATGGAATTCTTATGATTCCTTGAAAGCCGTTAAAGAATGGAGAGATTCTATTCCATCATATTTTGCCATTACGCATTTAGGGCGTGTATTGGCTCACATAAACGCGAAAAGAATAGAACCTTCTTTTCCTGACCTAATATAATTACAAAATTACGTCAAATGATAACAACAATAAGACCATGTACGCACCACCATTTACGATAACGTCAGAAATCCTGCATCTGGTTGTAAAAATTTCGGAGCAGATTGGTGCCCTGAACGTAAACATGGACAAAAATGCGTCATCATCCATGCAACGCAAAGATTGGCCAAACTGCGAAACATCGTAGAATGAGGTGGAGCCAACAAGAACGGGCATTGGAAAGTCAATCTTTGACAGACAATAAATATTATGTAGAACACAAAACCAGTTAAGATTATGTCACACGACTACAGCGAAGACCAACTGATACAGAAGAGCACCGCCGACTTTTTGGAGCAGGAGCTTGGCTGGGAGAGCGTCTATGCCTTCGACAAGGAGGTGTTGGGCGAAAACGGCACGTTGGGACGCACAAGCTACCACGAGGTACTGCTGAAAGGACGTCTGTGCGATGCCTTGAAAAAAAACAACGACTGGCTGACCGAACTGCAACTGAAAGAGGCCATCGACTGCATGGAATCGCACATGAGCAGCCAGACGCTGATGCAAATCAACGAACAGAAATACCAGTTGATCCGAGACGGCATCCCTGTGACCCGCACCAAACCCAACGGCGAGACAGAAAAGGTGCGTGCCAAGGTGATTGACTTCGCATCTCCCCTCGAAAATGATTTTCTGTGTGTGCGCGAAATGTGGATATATAGTTCTCCCTATCGCCGCCGTGCCGACATCGTTGGTTTCGTGAACGGCATCCCGCTGCTCTTCATGGAACTGAAAAACCACGATGTGGAGGTCACCGACGCCTTTACCCAGAACTACCGTGACTATCTGGACACCATTCCACAACTGTTCTATCACAATGCGTTCGTCATGTTCAGCAACGGACTGGATGCACGCGTGGGAACCATAGAATCGACATGGGAATTCTTTCTCCCGTGGAAGCGTCTGAAAGAGGAAGATGCTGGAAGCATAGAACTGCCCACCATGTTGCGGGGCATCTGCCAAAAGGAAAACTTCATCGACCTGCTGGAAAACTTCATTCTTTACGATCACAGCGGTGGATCGACTGTTAAAATCTTGGCCAGGAATCACCAATTCTTAGGAGTAAACAGAGCCATAGAGAAATACCGCAACCGTAAATTTATGAACGGAAAGCTGGGCGTATTCTGGCACACGCAAGGAAGTGGGAAGAGCTATTCGATGCTGTTCTTGACACAGAAAATCAGGCGCAAGTTCGAGGGTTCGCCCACATTCCTTGTGCTGACCGACCGCGAAGAACTGAACAAGCAGATAAGTGACACGTTCGAGAACTGCGGCATGTTGGGCAACGTCAAGGCCAACAAATTCATTGCAAGCAGCGGAGAAGACCTGAAAAAGAAACTTTCAGGCAACCCGTCGTTCATCTTCTCGCTCATCCAGAAGTTCAACGATCCATCGGCCACACCCATTTATCCCGACCACGACATCATCGTGATAAGCGACGAGGCGCACCGCACGCAAAACGGCATCTATGCCGACAACATGATGCATATCCTGCCCACGGCATACCGCATCGGTTTTACAGGCACACCTCTCCTATCCAACGACAACATCACAGCCCGCACTTTTGGTGGCTACGTGAGCATCTACGACTTCAAGCGTGCGGTGGAGGATAAGGCAACCGTGCCACTCTATTATGAGAACCGAGGTGAAAAACTTCAGGACTTGAAGAATCCAGAAATCAACGAGGAAATTGCAGATGCATTGGAACAGGCTGGAGACCTCGATGTCTCACAGTTGGCCAAGTTGGAACGGGAGTTCGCCAAGGAAGTCCACCTGCTGACCGCTGAAAAGCGATTACGCATCGTGGCACATGACTTTGTGCGCCACTACAGCGACCTGTGGACATCGGGCAAAGCCATGTTCGTGTGCTACAACAAGGTGACTTGCGTGCGCATGTTCAACTACGTGAAAAAATATTGGCAAGAGGAAACCGAGCGGCTTGAATCGGACATCAAGAAATGCAAATCGAAAAACAATGCACAGAAATTGCGACAGAAATTGGCATGGATGAAGGGAACGGATATGGCAGTCGTCATCTCGCAGGAACAAAATGAAATTCAGACGTTCCAGAAATGGGATTTGGACATCAGACCACACCGCGAACGGATGGAAAAAGAACAGCTGGACAAAAAATTCAAAAATGCCGCATCCAGACTCCGCGTGGTTTTTGTTTGTGCCATGTGGCTAACGGGCTTCGACGTGAAGACGCTTTCATGCCTGTACCTCGACAAACCGATGAAAGCTCACACGCTGATGCAAACCATCGCCCGCGCCAATCGCGTAGCAGAGGGAAAAACAAATGGTCTGATTATTGACTATATCGGCATTGTGAAGGTCTTGCGACAGGCGTTGGCCGACTATACAGCCAACCCAGAAGGCCACGAAAGCGGCAACGACCCGACCGTTGACAAGGCGGAACTCATCAAACATGTGCATGAAGCCATTGCCGCAGCAACAGATTTCCTGAAGGAGAACGGTTTCATCCTAGCCGACTTGATCCATGCCGAAGGATTCAAAAAACTATGCCTGCTGAAGGATGCGGCCAATGTCGTCTGCACAACAGCCAAGACACTAAAAACGTATGGCACATTCGCCTCCACGCTGCTGAAGTTGTGGAAGTATCTTGACCGCGAGGATATAACCCTCGACATGAAACAAAAGAAAGATGCTATTGAAGCCATCCTTAAAGAATTGCAGAAGAAGCGCAACCATGCCGACATCACGGATTTAAGTGTGGCTATCAACAAAATAGTGAACGAACACATCAATGTCACCGAATCCGCCATGCACGACGACAGCACCAACCGCCGATTTGACATCAGCGGCATCGACTTTGACCTGCTACGCCGCGAGTTCGCCAGATGCCACGAAAAGAACCTGCTGCTGAAAGACATTCAAGAACTTTTACAGGAACGACTTGCACGCATGTTGGTCGCCAACCCGTCACGCATCAACTTCTACGAGAGATATCAGCAAATCATCCACGACTACAACCAAGAGCAAAACCGCGCTACCATCGAACAGACTTTCGATGAACTGATGAAACTGTCCAACGACCTGACTGAGGAAGAAAAACGCTACGTGCGCGAAGGCTTTGAAAACGATGAACAGCTTTCAATGTACGACATTCTGATGAAAGATGACCTTTCAAAAGAGGACATCAAGAAGCTGAAAAAGGTTGCCAAAGATCTCTTGGAAAAGATCAAATCCACATTGGCCACCATGGTCAATCCTTTTGACAATCAGGTGACCAGAGCGACAATCAGCAATACGATTCGGGACATCCTTTGGCAAGAATTGCCAGACAGCTATTCCGATGAAAGCATCAACCATTACAAAGATGCCATTTATCAATATGTAAGTCTGCGCTACAACAAAGTGGCATAAAATTAGCAACACAATAATTTCAAAATATATAAAAAAATATGATCGAATATCTGAAAGGTGAAATCACCGAACTTGACCCGACACGCGCCATCGTCGAATGTGGCGGCGTGGGCTACTGCTGCAACATCTCGGTCTATACCTACGACAAGCTGAAAAAGGGCGAGGTGCAGAAACTCTATGTGGCAGAGAATATCCGCGAGGATGCGCACGTGCTCTACGGCTTCATCTCGAAGCAGGAACGGGCGCTGTATGAACTGCTCATCAGCGTCTCGGGCGTCGGTCCGGGCACGGCACGCTGCATCCTGTCGAGCCTCTCGCCCGACGAACTGGTGGCGATCGTGTCATCGGCCAATGACCGCCAACTGCGCAACGTGAAGGGCCTCGGCCCCAAGACGGCCCAGCGCATCATCGTCGATCTGAAGGACAAGGTGGGCAACCTGGGCATCGCAGCGGCATCGGCCAGCGAGAGTGCCATCGTGGCCAGCAACAAGAACGGCGACGAGGCTGTCCAGGCGCTGGTTGCCCTGGGATATCCATTGGCCAATGCCTCAAAGGCCGTCTCGCAGCTGCTCAGCCAAGACCCGGGCATGTCGGTCCAGACGCTCATCAAGCAGGGCCTGCACATGATGTAAGTGGCCAGAGGCGATTGAAATTGACAATTAATATTTGGGGCTCATTGGCCATGAAGAACTAAAACACAACCGTTATTCCCCATGCTCTACATCTACCGCGCATCGGCCGGCTCGGGCAAGACGTTCCTGCTGACCGGATTCTACATCGAACTGCTCTTCCGCCGCGAACTGACGCCGGTGCTGGAGGGGCGTGACCTGCTGTTCAACGAGATATTGGCCGTCACCTTCACCAACAAGGCCACGGCCGAGATGAAGGAACGCATCGTCAAGGAGCTGAACACCCTGTGGCGCGCACCCCGCGAGTCACAATATTACGCGCGGCTCACTGCACCCGACAGCCAGGGCCGGGTGATGGCCGATGAGGAGCTGCAACGGCGCGCCCACGGCATCCTGCGCGGGATGCTGACCGACTATTCGAACGTACACATCTCGACCATCGACAGCTTCTTCCAGCGCGTCGTGCGCAGTTTTGCGCGCGAACTGAACGTGCAGGGCAACTACGAGGTCGAACTGGATGCCGACATGGTGCTGGACCACGCCGTGTCGCAGTTTCTGCTGACGCTCGACCCGACCTCGGACAAGGAGACCTTCGACTGGCTCGTGCGTTTTTCCAACAACAGGATGGCCGATGGCTCCCACTGGAACGTGCACCGCGAGCTGGTGAAGTTGGCCAATGTCCTTATCTCCGAAGAATACCGCAAGCACAGCGAGAAGGTGGGCCGGTTTGCGGCCGACAAGGCCGAGATGTCGCGCTACGTCGAGACATTGGACGAAATCATACGCAACTGGCGGCGCGACCTGAAGGGCATCGGCCAGGAATGCTGCAACCTGCTGATGGAGTGCGACTTGCAGCCGGCGGACTTCTCGGGCGGACAAAAGTCATTGGCCAAGAAATTCACTCTTTGGGCCAAGGGCGAAGGGACCGACGTGACAGAGACGATGCGCAAGTGGGCCGACGATCCAGAGACGTGGTTCTCGAAGAAGAATGCCCACCAGCTGGCCCGGATGGGAGCATCGGCCACCAAGTTGCAGGAGCTGCTGCAAGCCGCCATCGAACTGCTTGACGGCCAACGATTCACGAACTACAACAGCGCGCGTTGCATCCGCAGCAACATCTACCAGCTGGGCCTCCTGGGACGGCTTGAGAGGGCGGCCAATGACTATTGTGCCGGGCAGGGCATCAAGCTCCTGAGCAACACGACGCAGATGCTCAACGCCCTCGTGACCGAGCAGGCCAGCCCCTTCGTCTATGAAAAGACCGGCACACGCATCATCAGCTACATGATCGACGAGTTCCAGGACACGTCCGGGATGCAGTGGGAGAACTTCTCGCCGCTCTTGAGGGATTCATTGGCCAATGGCTCACGCAACCTCATCGTGGGCGACGTCAAGCAGAGCATCTACCGCTGGCGAGGCAGCGACTGGGAACTGCTCCACTCACGACTCAACTCCTTCGAGGCCGACAAGCAGGCCGTTGACGCCGATGGCAACCAGCTGCGCGACAACTGGCGCAGCGACCTGAAAATCATACGCTTCAACAACCAGTTCTTCCAGTTCGCCAGCCGACACTTCGCCGCCATGGAAGACGGGGATGAGGCATTGGCCAAGATCGCCCAGATCTACGCCGACGTCGAGCAGACCGTCTCGCCCGCCCGCAAGAACGTGGCCGACGGCCAGGTGGCCTACGAAGTGCTGCCCGGACGCGAAAAGTCGGCCGAATACAAGGCGGAGGTCACACGACGCCTGCCCGAACTCGTCATCGCGCTCCAGCAGCAGGGCTACCAGGCGGGCGACATCCTCATCCTGTGCCGCAAGCGCGAACAGTGCAGCCTGTGCGCCAAGGCCCTGATGGACTACCGCGCGGCGCATCCGCAGTCGCCCTACCCGATGGAAATCATCACGGCCGAGGCCCTGCAGCTCACCAACCAGCGGGTCATCCACGCCCTGGTCGCCGCACTCGAGTTTCTCCACGACCCACGGTCGGACTACCGGCGCGCCGTCGCCTCGGCCTGCTGGCTTTCGCTCTCGATGGGGAGTGTGGCCGATGCCCTTGCCGCCTACTTTGCGGGCCACCGGCTGCCCGACTTCGAGTCGCTGCTGAACCTGCCGCTCTATGAGACGGTCGAACGGCTCATCGCGATGCTTCCGGCCCAGGCGCGGCGCGAGGGCAACTTCATCCAGGCCTTCTGTGACGTCGTGCTCGACTTCTGCGCCAAGGAGGGACCCAGCCTCGACAGCTTCCTCTCGTGGTGGCGCGACAACGGCCAGAAGTGCAACGTCACCACGCCGACCCAGCAGAACGCCATCCGCATCATGACCATCCACCAGTCGAAGGGACTCGCGGGCGATGCCGTCATCGTCCCCTTCGCACAAGAGACATTGGACATCGACACCAGCGGCAAGAAGGCCGGCCTCCTGTGGTGCGAGCCGCAGACCGAGCCCTTCCGCCACGACAACCTCGTCGTCCCCATCGAGGTCAGCAAGATGATGAAGAACAGCATCTTCCGGCCCGACTACGACGCCGAGCGCATCCGCGCCATCATCGACAACCTGAACACGGCCTACGTCGCCTTCACGCGCGCCAAGCACGCCCTCATCATCCTCACTCCCACCCCGCCGAAAGAGCCGAACGCCACGTTGCAGTGCTTCCTCGCGACCTTCTTCGCCGACCATTGGGCCGAAAGTGTGGACCATTTTGTGGCCGATGGCATTGACCTCCCCGACGGGAACATGAGCGCGGCCGATGCGCCATTGGCCGAAACCCAAGAGCACCTGGACGACACCGGCGCGGCCGATGCGCCAGCCGAAATCCGCCTCCCGCTCATCAAACAGACCGCCTACGTCCCGCCCAGCGACAGCGCCGCCGCCCGTGGCACGACCCTGCACGCCGCCCTGTCGGCCATCACCGACTACGACCACATCGACGAGCCCGTGACGCGCCTCTTCCAGTCGGGACGGGCCAGGCTCCAGGGCGGAATGACATTGGCCGATGTCCTCCAGCACATCCACGACGCACTCCGTCAGCCCGAGGCACGCACGTGGTTCGACCCACGCAACCGGGCCCTCAACGAGCAGGACATCATCACCCGCTCGACCCACACGCAGCGACCCGACCGCGTCATCTTCACGCCCGACGGCCGCGCCATCGTCATCGACTACAAGACCGGCGAAGAGCGTAACAAGCTCTACCAGAGGCAGGTGGGCCACTACATGACCCTGCTCGGCCAGATGGGATTCCAACGCGTCGAGGGCTACCTGTGGTACATCGAGACGGGCCACGTCGTGCCGGTGCGGCCGTAGTTTTTCCAAAAAATGGACGGCAGATTTGGGACATTGGCCAAAAATCACTAAATTTGCACCCGAAAAAACGACAAGAATATGCGTATTACGGTTAAGGTGGGCAGCAACGTGCTGACCCGAAAAGACGGCACGCTCGACGTGACCCGGATGTCGGCCCTGGTCGATCAGGTGGCCATGCTGCACCGGCTGGGCGTGCAGATTATCCTCGTCTCAAGCGGTGCCGTGGCCTGCGGCAAGAGCGTCCTGAAGACGCAGGTGAACATCGACCATCTCGACGACGTGCAGCAGCGACAGCTGTTCAGCTCCGTGGGCCAGGCCAAGCTGATGAACAAATACTACGAGTTCTTCCACGACTGGGGAATCACCTGCGGACAGGTGCTTACCACCAAGGTGGGCCTGAGCACGCCCGACCAGCGCGAGAACCAGCGCAACTGCATCGAAACCATGTTGGGTCAGAACGTCATCCCCATCGTCAACGAGAACGACACCATCTCCATCACCGAGCTGATGTTCACCGACAACGACGAGCTCTCCGGCCTCATGTCCACCATGATGCACTCCGAGCTGCTCATCCTCTTGAGCAACATCGACGGCATCTACACCGGCAATCCCGCCGACCCCGCATCGCAGCTCATCCGCACCATCACGGCCTCGACCAACGTCGAACAGTACATCCAGACCAGCAAGAGCTCGGCCGGACGCGGCGGAATGCAGTCGAAACACAAGACCGCACGCGAACTGGCCGCCCAAGGCATCGACGTGATTATAGCCAATGGCAAGCGTGACAACATCCTGCTCGACCTGATCCAGGTCACGGCCGACGGCGCATTGGCCATCAACCCCGACATCCCCTGCACCATCTTCAAATGATTCCACTTTTCGGCCAATGGACCACGTCTGTCAGGTTCATTGGCCGAAAATATAGCCTCCAGTCTTCCGGCAGGCAGTCTTCTTCCATTTTATGACCTATGCACCTTAGACAGATACTACGATACAGCACATTGGCCATATTGCTATCCAGCACCGCCACGACAGCCTCTGCCCAATATATAGGCACCCTGCTGCACCACCGTCAGGCCGACAAACTGCCCGTACGGTCGGTGCACTGCATCTATCAGGACCGCGAGGGCTACATGTGGTATGGCACCGTCGATGGCCTGTGCCGCGATGACGGATACGAGGTGCAGGTGATACGCAATGATTTCAGCCACCCACGGCCCATGCAGAGCAACCTGATATGGAGTATCGGCGAAGACTCCGTGGGAAACATCCTCTACAACACTCCGACTGGCGACTACCGCCTGCGCCGCAGCGACTGCCACATCGAGCCGCTCCCCGCCGACCAGCATCCACGCCACACCGACGCCCCGCCCACCATCGGCGGACGCACGTGGACCACCCGCGACTTTCCCGGGGCTTATCAGGTTTTGGCCGATGAGAGCGGTCACCGCCTGTGGGTCACGACTGCCGAAGACATCGCCGCCTACGACGTGACGCCAGACGGACAGAGCCACCGCATTGACCTGACGCAACACCTGCTGGGCTACACGCCCGACCGCAAGATGCTGAGCCGTATGACACGCGCCAGCGACGGCAGCATCTGGATAGCCGGATACGACAGGGAGAGCCTCATCATCAGCTTCGAACACAACGGCTACACCCGTCATGACCTACCCGCCATTGGCCAACGTTATGACCGCAAGACCGTGGTGATGACCTTGGCCCGCGCCACCGACAGCCTATACTGGATAGCCCAGGAGCGCGAGGGCCTCTGCCTGTATGACGAACGGCACGACCGGCTGACCTCATGGACAGACTGCCGCTCTACGGCCTCGGCCAGGCTGGGTGTGGTGCACGAACTGATACCATCGCGCCAGCCCCACCAAATCTGGGCACTCACCGACCGACCATTGGTCTATGGCGTGGCTATGCGAGACGGGCAGATGGAGCTCCGCCACACCATACAGCTGCCCCGACGGGTGGTTCCCAAGACCCTCTGCGAAGACCATACCGGACGACTCTGGATAGGCACCCACCAAGGCCTGTATGCCTACGACAGTGCGACGGACTCGCTGTGGGCTGCCGATGCCGAGTTAGGACACGTGACCAGCATCACCGAGGCACCCGACGGCACCCTGTGGGCCGCAGTGACCGGCCGCGGCGTGGCTGCCATACGAGAGGGGATTGTGGCCAATGTCCTTCCTCTCGCCCAGGACCTGCTCTCGATAGCATGCAGCAGCGACGGCACGCTGTGGGTAGGCACCGGCACCGGCCAGCTGCTACGGCTGCGCCAAGGCGAGTGGAGCGACTGCTCCGACCTGTCGGGCATGAACGGCGACATGGTCGAAAAGATTGTGGCCGATGCCTATAACCATCTCTGGATCTTGACCAACCGCCGCCTGACCGAGTGGGACCCCGCCACAGGCACCTACCGCGTGACCAATGCCGACATGGCAGGCCGCGACCTCTCGCTGAGCCGATTCATGCCGCGCGCCATCGTACGCGACCCCGCTGCAGGCGACATTCTGGTGGGCGGATTCGGAGGATTCCTGACCTTCGTACCATCGCTGCAGATTGAAGGCATGGCGCGACAGGTCACGGTGCATCTGTCGGACATCAAGATTCAGGGCCACAGTCTGCTGTTTGACCTGAGCCGCCCCTTGAACGAGGCGCTTCCGGCCGATGCACGCAACATCGAGGCCTGTTTCTCGACATTGGACCACCTGCACACCCATATCGAGCGCTATGCCTACCGCCTGGACGACGGGGAATGGACCTATCTGCCCACGGGCAAGAACAGCGTGCTCTTCGAGTCACTGCCCGCCGGAGACCACCGCCTACGGCTCAAGGCCACCGACCCCAACGGCCTGTGGAGTTCGTCGGAGACGGAAATCGTCCTGACACGCAACCCGCACTGGTGGGAGACACTCTGGGCCCGATTCATGTACGGGGCATTGGCCATAATCACAATCTGGCTGGTGGTGCGCTACTTCATGCTACGCACACGCCGACAAGAGCAGGCCTTGTGGAACGACAGCAACGAACTACTTGCCATGCGCCGTTATGCCGAGAGCGAAGTGCCGTCGCCGTCCGACGCGGCCTACACGCAACTTGACCAGCTGCTATTGGACAAGATGCGACAGATCATCATGGCACATCTGGGCGAAGCCAACTTCGGTGTAGCGGTGTTGGCCGATGAGATGCACATGTCCCGCTCGACGTTGGTACGCAAGATCAAGTCCATCAGCGGCCTGGCCCCGCTGCAATACATACGCAACGTCAAGATGGAGGCAGCCTGCCAGATGCTCACCAACCGCACCGCCTCGGTGGCCGACGTGGCCCAGAAACTGGGCTACAGCGACCGGGACCATTTCAGCCGGCTCTTCCGCGAGTGCATGGGTCAGACACCCAGCGAGTGGCAGCAGTCGCACCAGGCCTGACCCGACAAATGTAGCAAAGTGGCCCTCCGAATCGACCAATGACCGGTCTGAACGATTCGGAGGGTCTCTTTGAATAACGCACGCAGCGGAAATTTGCCTGAAAATTTGTACATTTGCCGGCACAAATCTAACAATCTAACATGCAATGAAAACCCGATTATTCTTAGCGCTGACATTGGCCACACAAGCCACCCTCAGCTCTTGGGCCAGCACCGAAAGGTGGGTCACGGCCAACATGACCTGCGAGGCCCTGTCGAAACAAATCACAATCACATTGGCCAACAACAGACAGACGCTCGACGTCACTACGGCCTACACGCTCACTACCGAGCAGTTGCCCAATGCCGACTACGACCGCACGCTGTTCAAGCTGGACTACAGCGCCCTGAGCCAGCAGCTTGACGCCGAGGTCACTCCCGCCAACGTGGGCAACATGCTCTACTATCCGCTCGCCGACGGCAGCTACGGGCCGAACTACGACAACTGGTTCGACCTGAACGGCTATCGTTCGTCATGGGGCGACAGCAACCGACGTTTCTTCATCCAGCACCAGCCATCGCTGCAAGAGGGCTGTTTCATTTTTTGGGTTGGCCAATGCGGAGTAGCTGGCACCACCTCCAGCATCGGCGACCAGTACAGCAGCACCTTCTACATGGTGGCTGGCACAAAGGCCATCGAGCTGAACCTCTCGCTCAGCATCATCGACACGCCGGCCGAAGAGGATGACGGCAACTACACCGACTATCCGATCCAGAATGTCGATTTCAGTCACGTGCACCTGAGCGACCGATTCTGGCAGCCGCGCATGGAACAGAACCAGACGGTGACCATCCCGATTGCGCTACAGCAATGCTACAGCACCAACCGCGTGCTTAACTTCCAGAAGGCGGCAGCCATCCTGCGCGGCGAAAACATCGGCTATTTCGACACCGAATTCACCTTCGACGACACCGACATCTACAAGATTCTTGAAGGCATGGCCTACTCCGTGCAGACGCAGCCCAACGCCGAACTGGACAAGCAGATGGACGAGCTGATAGCCATCATCGCCGCCGCACAGGAGCCCGACGGATACCTCTACACCGCACGCACGGCCGGAAAACCGGGCGCTCTGCACGCTTGGGTGGGCGCCAACCGCTGGGAGGCCGACCCCAACCTGAGCCATGAGCTCTACAACTGCGGCCACCTCTACGAAGCCGCCGTCGCCCACTACATCTCGACCGGCAAGACCTCGCTGCTCGACGTGGCCATCAAGAACGCCGACCTGCTCGTCAAAGACTTCCTTGAGGGCGGACTGACCTACGAGCCAGGCCACCAGATTGTCGAAATGGGCCTCGTCAAGATGTACCGCGTGACGGGCAAGACGGAATACCTCAAACTCGCCAAATACTTCCTCGACCTGCGCGGAGGCAAGGGCATTGGCCGATCAGAATATAGCCAGACACACAAGCCGGTAGTGACGCAGGACGAAGCCGTCGGACACGCCGTGCGCGCTGCCTACATGTATGCTGGAATGGCCGATGTGGCTGCCATCATGAACAATGAGAGCTACCTCAACGCCATCGACAACCTCTGGCAGAATGTGGCCGAAAAGAAGCTCTACGTGACTGGCGGTATCGGCGCACGCTCCAGCGGCGAGTCGTTCGGCGCCAACTACGAACTGCCCAACGCTTCGGCCTATTGCGAGACCTGCGCAGCCATCGCCAACATCTACTGGAACCACCGCATGTTCCTGCTGCACGGCAAGTCGAAATACTACGACATCATCGAACGCACGCTCTACAACGCCGTCATCGCGGGCATCTCACTGTCGGGCGACCACTTCTTCTACCCCAACCCATTGGCCAGCGACGGCACCTACGAGCGCAGCGAATGGTTCGGATGCGCCTGCTGTCCGAGCAACCTGTGCCGCTTCACAGCCTCCGTGCCGGGCTACGTCTATGCCCACAAGGCCGACAGCCTCTACGTGAACCTCTATATGCAGGGCACGGCCGATGTCACCCTCGCAAGCGGCGACGTCAAGATTTCGCAGACGGCCGACATGCCGTGGAACGGTGACGTGAGCATCTCCATCGACCATGCCACAGGCAAAGCCTTCACCCTCATGATGCGACTTCCGGCGTGGGCGACAGATGCGCCATTGGCCACCGACCTCTACACCTATCTGAACGGCGAACAGAAGACCGTCACGGTCAACGTCAACGGCACTCCGACCGACTACACGCTCACCGACGGCTACATGACCATCAGCCGCACCTGGGCCGACGGCGATGTCGTTTCGTTCTCACTGCCGATGGACATCCACCGCACATTGGCCAACGAGAAGGTTGCGGCCGACAACGGACTCGTCGCCATCGAACGCGGACCCGTGGTCTATTGCCTCGAATGGCCCGACAACGACAACCTGCAGAACCTCGTGTTGCCCGACACGTCCACACTGAACGCCATCTGGACGGACCAGCTGAACGGACTGATGACCATCTCGGCTACGGGCAAGCGGTCGCACAGCGATGCATTGGCCACACTCACCGCCATCCCTTATTACGCGTGGGCCAACCGCGGCAAGGGCGCGATGGAGGTCTGGATTCCCCGCATTGAGGCCGACATGTACGCGTTTCACGCTGCCGACTGGACCACAGGCGACTCGTGGCGCATCGCTGCCGACCACATCACCTACGACGAGGAGCAGAACTGCATCAACGCCACCAGTCCGGGCAACAACAACATCGCCCTGATGCTGGACTACAACGCGCTCAACTACGAGATAAGCGGTGCGCAGAAATATCTGGTGGTGCGCGGCTCCAACCTGAGCACAGCCAGCGGCATGTCGTACCTCTGGTGGCTTAACGGCATCAACCGCGGGTCACAAGTGCCCCCGACCGTATGCAAACAGATCAGCGTGGACGGCTCGACGCAGACCCTGATAGCCTGGGACCTGACGCAGAGCAACCTGAACGACAACCTGACGGGCGACTACCCGAACGTCTGTCTCGGCCAGACCATCTTCGGACTGACTTCGACGGCGGCCGACGGTTCCTGCCAGATATACGACATCAACTTTGTGGCCGATGTAGAGGCGTATGAGGCCCAGCTCTCTCTGAACGCCATCCAATCGGCATCGGCCGCCGCATCACAGCCCACACGCTGCTACAACCTGCAAGGCATCGCCATTGGCCACAAACAAAATGGACTGCGCATCGTTTGCCAAGGCAATCGCTCCACCATCGTTTATGGCCGATGATCCACAATTATAATTCAAGAATAAGGGCTGCATCCAGTGTCGGATGCAGCCCTTATTTCACACTTACTTGCCACAGACTTCTTTCTCAAACAGGCACTCCATTGACAAAGACTGAAAATTGGAAAATGCCATTTTGAAGTATCTAATTACACGAAATATTTCAAAATTGACAATATTTGTATCGTCACTCATACCAACTATTTCTATTTTTACTATCTTTGCGCCCGAAAACATTCAAAAATAAAAGAGAACATTTATTCAGAATAATTCACCTGCACATCTGGTTTATTATGAAAAAAAAATTAATTCTAATCTCAACAGCATTATTTGCTACATTTTCGGCCAATGCCACCAACCCCACAGAGGAATTGAAAAAAGCACAACACCAATCCAATTTCCACATCGGCCTTGAACTCCAGACAAAATACGTGTGGCGAGGCATTGAGATGATGACCGAAGAATCAGCTCCCGTCATTTTTTCACAATTGTATTACGAAAACAAAGGATGGAATGCCTACATCAAGGGCGGCTATGCCATCAACGGGAAGTTCAGCCAACTGAACCTTGGCACGGACTACACCTACAAGTGGCTGAATATCGGCCTGACAGAATATTTCTTTCCCGACCGCACCTCGACGAAAGACAACTATTTCGATTTTGAGAACAACAAGACCAAACATCTTTTCGAGGCGTCATTGGCTGCAAGGCCCCAAAGATTCCCAATCACATTCATGGTCGCGACCATCTTTGCCGGAAACGACCACTATGATTCCCATCCCGACCATCAAGCGTTTTCTACCTATGCAGAAATTGGGACATGGCATGACTTTTCAGATGCCAACCGACTTTCTCTCAAACTGGGCATGTGCAACGACAGAAGCATCTACAACTACCGAAGCAACTATTGCAGCATCTGTAACATTGACTTGAAATACACCTACAATCTGCACCTCGCGAGCGGGAACATCGTGCCATTGAGCGTAGATTACCTCATCAATCCTGAACGGGAAAAGGCATTCGTCAATTTCTCCATGCGATTCAATTTCTGAACCCAGAATCTCGAATACGACAAAGGGCTGCATCCGACACTGGATGCAGCCCTTCTTTCACTACGCTATACCCTTTACTCACTACACGCCCCACTCCAGCCGCTCGGCGTGGATGCGCTCGTTGTGGCCCATGAAGAGCGTGGCCAATCGTTCGAAAGAGGCGACATCGCCCGTCGTGAAGAACTGCGTCGAGCCGCCGCGCGTGATGCGCTGTTCCATCTCCGGATGGCGGCGCAGGTAGTCCTGCAAGGCATAGCTGACGGGCTTCCCCTGCGGCATGAGGATGATTTCGGGATGATCCAGCTCCTGCAAGACCTGCTGGAGGAGTGACGTGATGAGCGGATAGTGCGTACATCCCAAGATGATGGTATCGATGTCGGGATCGGCCGCAAGCAGAGCAGAAAGGTCACGCTTCACCTCCTCCTTCAATTCGGGCGACGTCAGCCGTCCGCTCTCGATGAGCGGCACCCACAACGGACAGGCACGCGCCGTGAGACGGAGTCCATTGGCCAAATGCGCCAGTTCCATGTCATACGACCGCGAACTGACCGTGGCACGCGTGGCAACGAGGCCGATGTGGCCCGAATAAGTGAGATTGGCCACCCGCTCGACCGTGGGACGAATCACGCCGAGGACGCGCCGTGTCGGGTCGTCCATCGCAGGAAGTTCATGCTGCTGAATGTTACGCAATGCCTTAGCCGAGGCCGTATTGCAGGCCAGGATGACCAGCGGGCACCCCATCGCGAAGAGACGACGAACGGCCTGGTTGGTGAACGAGAAGACCTCCTCGAAGCTGCGGTCGCCATAGGGTGCACGGCCGTTGTCGCCCAGGAAGATGTAGTCGTACTGGGGCAGAAGGCGGCGAATCTCGCGGAAGATGCTCAGTCCGCCGAAACCGCTGTCAAATATTCCGATGGGATACACGTGACAAATCAAATATTAAATATTAAAATCTTAAATATTATGGCCAATGCCCCCCCGTCCGCCCCATCCGTCTTCACGGGCCGACGAACTTGCGGGAGGTGGGTCACATTGGCCACAAAGATAGCGAAAAAAAGACAAACTTGACGACTGCCCATGAAATATTTTATTAAAATGTGTGAAATGTCTTGGTTTTTCGTCAAAAAGGGGCCATCGGGGGCCATCGAACAAGATTTTTTATTATCTTTGCGCGATTTTATATACGACATTCACTAATTTTTATTCAAAACAAATAAAACAAAAATCATGAAGCAATACAAGTTGCTCAACAACATCTTCGGATGGGTGGCATTCCTGATTGCAGCCTACACCTACCTCAGCACGGTGGAGCCGACCGCAAGCTTCTGGGACTGCCCCGAGTTCATTACCTGCGCCGACAAGGGCGAAGTGGGACATCCCCCCGGAAACACGTTCTTCAATCTGACTGGCCGATTCTTTGTCAATTTCGCCGGCGGTGACGTCACGCAGGCCGCCATCTGGGTGAACCGCATGAGCGCGATGTTCTCGGCCGCCACCATCCTGTTCCTGTTCTGGACAATTACGGCATTGACCAAGAAGTTCGTCTGCCGCGACAACAAGCACGCCGGCACTGACCGCGAGGAGATGTCGTGGGCGCAGATCATCACGATATTGGGCGCTGGCATGGTAGGCGCATTGGCCTACACCTGGAGCGACACGTTCTGGTTTTCGGCTGTTGAGGCCGAAGTGTATGCCTTCTCAAGCTTCATGACCGCATTGGTGTTCTGGCTCATCCTCAAGTGGGAGAGGCAGGCCAATGGGGTTGAAGGCGACCGCTACATCATCCTGTTGGCCTACATCATCGGCCTCTCGATCGGTGTGCACCTGCTGAACCTGCTGACACTGCCGGCCATCGTGCTGGTCTATTACTTCAAGAAGCATCCGAACGCCACGCTGATGGGCTCACTGGGAGCCCTGGTGCTGTCGGTCGCCCTGGTGTTCTTCATCCTCTACGGCATGATTCCAGGCATGGTCAAACTGGCCAGCGCCACCGAACTTTTCTTCGTCAACAGCCTGGGCTGCAGCTTTAACACGGGCACGGGTCTGTATTTCTTCTTCATCCTGGCGTTCCTCGCCGTGGGCATCTTCCTGATGTACCGCAGGGGAACATCGGCCATGACCCAAAACATCGTGCTCGCGCTGGGCATCATCTTGAGCGGTGTGCCATTCATCGGCGAGGGCTGGGCATTGGGCATCGTCATCTCGATTATCCTGACGGGGCTGATCTTCTTCTTCCACGAGCGCATCAACGCACGGTTTGCGTCGAATGTCCTGCTCTGCCTGCTCACGATTCTGGTGGGCTACTCGACGTTCGCGCAGATCATCATCCGCTCGTCGGCCCAACTGCCGATGGACCAGAATTCGCCCGACGAAATCTTCTCGTTCACGAAATATCTGAACCGCGAGCAGTATGGCGAGTCGCCGCTCTTCTCGGGCCAGACTTTTGCATCGAGCGTGATGCGCGACAAGAACGGGCAGGTTTTGACCGATGAGGGTGCGCCGTTGTATGGCAAGAAGGTGAAGACCGACCCGAACGAGCCTGGCCGCTATGAGCAGACGGGCACACGCGAGAAGTACAAGTA
>CACZAY010000014.1:21851-45604 GCA_902779265.1 uncultured Bacteroidales bacterium
CGACGCTCTTCCCCCGCATGTACAGCAACCAGCCGAACCACGTGCGCGGCTACAAGGAGTGGTGTAACTGGGACGAGAAGGATCCGGGCCACAATGTCATCGGCAAAGATGGAAAGGCCATCAAGGGCGTGCCGACGTTTGCCGACAATATGGCCTACTTCTTCCGCTATCAGGTGAACTTCATGTACTGGCGCTACTTCATGTGGAACTTCTCGGGCCGCGAGAGTGACGAGCAGAGCTATGGTGCGGTGGATTGTGGCCGAGCCATCTGCGGCATCCCGGTATTGGACAACATCCTCTTTGACGTTCCGAACCAGAGTTCATTGCCATCGGCCATAGCCAACAACAAGGGCCACAACGTCTTCTACATGCTGCCGCTGCTGCTGGGCATCATCGGCCTGCTGTATCAGGCATTTGCCGGCCGCGAGGGCATCCAGGGCTTCTGGGTGGTGTTCTTCCTCTTCTTCATGACGGGCCTGGCCATCGTCATCTACCTGAACCAGCCGCCTTACCAGCCGCGTGAGCGTGACTATGCCTATGCGGGCTCATTCTACGCCTTCGCCATCTGGATCGGCATGGGTGTGGCAGGTGTGGCATCGGCCATTGAGAGAGTACTGAAGAACCAGCGTCTGGCTGGGGCATTGGCCGCAATCATCTGCCTGCTTGTTCCGGTGCAGATGGTGAGCCAGACGTGGGACGACCATGACCGTTCGGGCCGATACACGGCACGCGACTTCGGCCGCAACTACCTCTCGTCGCTCGAACCGAATGCCATCATCTTCACCAACGGAGACAACGACACCTTCCCCTTGTGGTACGCACAAGAGGTCGAGGGCTACCGTACGGACTGCCGCGTGTGCAACCTGTCGTACCTGCAGACCGACTGGTATATCAACCAGATGAAGAGCCAGGCCTACGAGAGCGAGCCGCTGCCCATCGAACTGCGCCGCGACCAGTATGCCCACGACAAGCTGAACTATGCGCATCTGGTGGAGCGTGTGCCACAGGCCGACCTGCACGCCGCGATGGACTTCCTGTACAAGGATGACCCGAAGTACAAGACGCTGCCCAACTACGGCAAGCTGGACTACCTGCCGGCCAAGAAGTTCACCGTCAAGGTCAATCCCGAAGAGGTGCTGGCCTCGCCCTGCATCAACGTGAACGACTCAAGCGAACTGATTGACACGATGGTCATCGACCTGAGCGGCAAGAACTACATCACGAAGAACGAGATTGCCGTTCTGGCCATGATTGACGGCATCAGCCGCACGGGCTGGAAGCGACCCATCTATTTCGCCACGACCGTCGGCCGTGAGATGTACCTTGGCCTTGACAAGTATTTCCGTCTGTGCGGACTGGCTTACCAGATTGTGCCATTGGCCAATGGTGGAACCTCGACACCCGACATAGACAAGAGCTATGACAACCTGATGAACAAGTTCATCTGGGGCAACATCCAGGACACGACCATCTATCTTGACGAGAACAACCGCCGTATGTGCCGCACGCAGCGCATGATGTTCTGCACGCTCATCGAACAGCTGCTCAACATCGGCGATACGGAACGCGCGCTGAAGGCCACCGAGTTCTGCGACAAGACCATCCCATCGGCCAACGTCCCTTACGACTACACGTCGCTTACATTGGCCCAGAGCTACATCTTGTGCGGCAAGCCGGACGAGGGCAAGCGGATTTTGGCCGATGTGCTTCACAGCACGCACGAGTATCTCACCTGGGCCTTCGCCCAGAAGGATTCGCACATCTACAGCCTCACGTCGAGCATCCACGACAAGGTGCTGACCATGCGTGACGCCGTCCATATCGCCGAGCGTCACAAACTGGAAGACCTCGTCAACGAGTACGACGAAGAGATGAAGGACTTCTTCAGCGTGGCCTACACCAAATATAAAGTCTTCAAATAACCCAACCAATATCCCCGCACGCCACGCACCACTTGTCACCGGACACGGGTCGCGGCGTGCGGTCGCCTTATGTTCATCGAGCAACCGCCCACATTCATCCGCCTGCTGATGGCGCCCGACAGCATCTGGAGGCTTCCCTCCCGGCCGAAGTGCGTCTATCTGACCTTCGACGACGGACCGACACCCGAGGTAACGCCCTGGGTGCTGAACCTGCTCGACCGATACGGCATCAAAGCGACATTCTTCTGCGTAGGCGACAACGTGGCACGCTACCGCAACCTGTTCGAGGAAGTCAAGCGGCGCGGCCATCACGTAGGCAACCACACGATGAACCACATCTCGGCCCTCACCTACGGCTCGAAGGCTTATCTGGCCAATGTCGAGAAAGCCAACATGCTGATACACAGTGAGCTGTTCCGACCTCCACACGGCTGGCTCCGATGGGGACACGCCCGTCTGCTGCAAAAGAAGTATCGACTGATCTTCTGGGACGTCGTCTCACGCGACTATTCCAACCGCATCGATGCTGGACAGGTTGTGGCCAATGTGAAGAAATTCACCCGCAACGGATCGATCATCACCTTCCACGACCAGCCGAAATCGTGGCACAATCTACAACAGGCGCTACCCGAGGCCATCAACTGGCTCATTGGCCAAGGATATGAATTCAGACTGCTGTAGGGAGACAAGACCCCTCTCCAACTCCCCCGAGGGGGAGGGATTAAACCCGAACGACAGAATCAGCGAATCATCAAACGACAAATATATTTATTAACTAATCCCTTTCTCCGCATCTTCTCCACTTGTTTGCGAGGAACTATCTCCTCCCCTCGGGGAGGTCGGGAGGGGGTCCCTAATAATTTTTTAGCCTATGGAACCAAACAAGTATCTTGACACACTCAAAAAGTATGAAACTGAGTTGGACGACGAGGCCGTAAAGGCCGAGACCGCCCGTATCATCGCCGAAGGTTACGACCAGAACAACACGCAGGATGTGCTGAAATTCAGCCTCTCGTGCATCGATCTGACCTCGCTCAACCCGACCGACAACGACGAGCGCATCCGCGAGTTCACGGCACGCGTCAACAAGTTTGAGGAGGAGTATCCCGAACTGGAGAATGTCGCCTCCATCTGCGTCTATCCGAATTTCGCCGAGACCGTATCAACCTTCCTCGACGTGAGCGAAGTCGATACGACTGTCGTGGCCGGCGGCTTCCCTTCGAGCCAGACCTTCAACGAAATCAAGGTGGCAGAATGTGCATTGGCCATAACAAGCGGCGCCGATGAGGTCGATATTGTCATCAACGTGGGCCAGATGCTGGCCGGCGAATATGAGGAGATGTGCGACACCATCCAGGAATGCAAGGAAGCCTGCAAGGACCGCATCTTCAAGGTCATTCTGGAGACGGGTGCGCTGAAATCGGCCTCACTCATCGCCAAGGCATCGGTCCTCGCCATGTACGCCGGCGCAGACTTCATCAAGACCTCGACGGGCAAGATTGACGTCGCTGCAACGCCTGAGGCTGCCTACGTCATGTGCAAGATGATCAAGGCCTACTACGAGCAGACGGGCACCCGCATCGGATTCAAGGTAGCTGGCGGTGTCCGCACGCCGGAGGATGCAGTGAAATACTACACTATCGTCAAGAGCGTCCTGGGCAAGGATTGGCTCACGAAAGACCTGTACCGCATCGGTGCCAGCTCGGCTGCCAACAACCTGCTCAGCGCCATCGTCGGCAAGCCCGTCAAGCACTTCCTGTAAATCAGGGCATTGGCCAATGTCCCAAATCCACGCAACAGTATGGCACACTACGACGAGGATACCGACTGGAATGACCCGATGAACTACTACGAGGAGAAGGACGAGGGTTGTCTGATCCCGGTCATTTCCATAGGGATTGGGGCGCTCCTGTTCCTCCTGCTGTTCACGTGCGGGGCGTAAGAAATATCATTGGCCAAGAACAACCGACCGAAAAACAAAAAGCCGAGGCTCATCGCAAATGGATGAGCCTCGGTATTTTTTGGGACTACAGCAGAGCGCGTATCAGTTGTCGGCGGTCAGCGACATGCGCTTGACCTTCCGGTAATTGTCCGTGATGACGCCATTCAAGTGTCGGCTGATGAAATCCTCGAGCAGCTGCGTGTCAATCATGCGGTCATCGCCCACAAGCCGACCGTTGTCCAACATACCGTTGCAGCCGTGGTTCTTCAACATATAGTTGATTGAGGCGATGGTGTAGATCTTGGCCGGATCGATCGGCTCAAACTGCTGTGTCGCACGATTCAGAACGCGGACATTGGACAACCTCCTCGAACCGCCCGCGATGCCGGCAAAACGCTCGCTCTCGCCATTGCGGAAGGTGACCTTGGCCGACAGGTCGATGTCGAACGTGATGCCTGAGACCTGCGGATAGCCGCCATTGTCGGCCGGAGCGTCGCGCACACCGAATTCGAGCGCGTCGAGCACCTGCTGGCCTGTAAATTCACACACACAAACCTGATTTTCAAAGGGCAGCGCGCCCAGCAGTTCCTTGTACGAGATACGGCCGGCTGGAATCGAGCCACGGATACCGCCCGCATTGATCCAACCGATATCGGCATTGCTCATCACGCGGAAGGCATCGGCGCAGAGCGTACCGAGGTTGGTCTGGCAGTTTCGATCCCAAGTGTCGTGCTGCTCGTCGAAGCCCGCAAGGTCGAATTTGCTTGTGGCCAATGTCGGGAGCTTGTCAAACGATGACATGAACGAGGCCAAGAGCTGGTCGACATCGCCCTCCGAGTGCGTATATTCCTTCAACGAAATCAGGTCGGACTTGATGGTGCCATTGGCCGAAATCACAACACGGCCGATGTTCTGAAAATAGTAGCCAGACGAGCAGAGCAAGACAGAATCGCCCTTTGCATTGGCCACCATGCTGCCCGGCCAACAGAGATGTGCGTGGCCGTCCAACACGACATCGATGCCGTGCGTGCGGTGGATGACCTCCTCGGACGAAGCGCCCACGCCATAGTCCTTGTCGCCCAGGTGGGCCAGCAGAATCACGTAGTCGGCCCCCAGTTCGCGGCACTTATCGACATTGGCCTGAACCACCTCGCTCAAATTTTCGGGACAGAAACTGTAGAGGTCGTTGCCGTCGGCATCGAGGAAACTGTGAGGCGCATCGCTCGTCTTGGTCACCGGCGTGACGACACCCACGAATCCGACCTTAACATTGCCGAACTTGCGCACGGCGTAGCCCGGATAGACGGCTTCGTTTGTGGCCAATGACATAAAGTTGCATACCAAGGTCTTGGCATGAAGCGAGCTGACAAAATTATCCAGCTGCTCCAGTCCGAAATCATACTCATGATTACCCAAGGCGACGAAATCGTAGCCCACGCGGTTCATCATGTCGATGGCATATTGGCCGTGAGAAATAGAACAGAGAGGGCCGCCCTGGGCAAAGTCGCCCAATGACACGACACAGACTTCAGGTGTACTGCGCAACATATCCTTACGCAGAGCCGCCATTTTAGAATATCCCTCCATACGCCCGTGTACGTCATTATCAAAAAGGATTACGATGTCACTGTTGCTTATTTCACGGGCATTGGCAGTCAAAAACAAAGAGAGAAACAGGACTGCCGTTGTAAAAAATCTAACTAATCTACTCATTACTTTTGGATGACAGTTTGCGCAAATATAGCCTTTTTATACAATGGCGGGTAAAAAAATCGTCAAAAAAAGCTCATTCCACGCCATTTTTAACGCATTTTTTCAAAATTGGGGTGTGAAACGGACGATTTCGGCCAAAAAATGATTATCTTTGCCATCGTTTTTACGGCCAATGCCATTGGCCACGAAAATTTATCTTTAACCACCAATTAAAATCTGACTTATGCAGTATCATGAAATCGGCAAAACCGGCATGAAGGTGTCAAGCCTCTCGTTCGGCGCATCGTCACTGGGCGGCGTGTTCCACAGCATCAAAGAGAGCGACGCCATCGATGCCGTTTTTGCAGCCATCGACGGCGGAATGAACTTCATCGACGTGTCGCCCTACTACGGCCACTACAAGGCCGAAACCGTGTTGGGCAAGGCTCTGAAGCAGATTCCACGCGACAAATACTATCTGAGCACCAAGGTCGGCCGCTACGGCAAGGACGGCGTGAACACGTGGGACTATTCGGCCAAGCGCGTCACCGACAGCGTCTATGAAAGCATGGAGCGACTCAACATCGACCATATCGACCTCATCAACGTGCACGACATCGAGTTCCAGGCCGGACTGCCGGGCGGACTTCAGAAGGTGGCCGATGAGACCCTGCCTGCCCTCGTCGAACTCAAGCAGAAGGGCATCGTGAGCCATGTGGGCATCACCGACCTCCAGCCGGAAAACATCAAGTGGGTCATCGAACACGTCCCTGCCGGCACAGTCGAGGCCACGCTCTGCTTCTGCCACTATTCGCTCAACGACGAACTGTTGAACGACTATTTCGACTTCTTCGAGGCCAATGGCGTTGGCATCATCAACGCGTCTCCGCTGTCGATGGGACTGCTTTCCACCCGCGGCGTACCCGATTGGCATCCTGCACCGAAACCATTGGTCGAAGCCTGCCGCCGCGCCGTCGAATACTGCAACGGCAAGGACTATCCGATTGAGAAATTGGCCATCCAATACGCCATCAGCAACCCGCGCATCGCAACAACGCTGTTCAGTTCGGCCAACCCCGACAACGTGCGCAAGAACATCGCCTATGCCGAGGCTCCAATCGACTGGAATCTGGTCAAGGAAGTGCAGAACATCATCGGCGACCAGATGCGCGTAAGGTGGAAGAATAGCTGAAAACGGCCCCTCCCCCACCCCCTCCACAAGGGGAGGAGAATATCCGGCACAAAAGGAGGAAAAAAACATCGGCCAACGATACGAACCTGCTCACTTTGCAAGATTGGAATATTGGCCAATAAAAAGTAAAAAAATAATAGACCATAATCCTGAAAAGATGTTCCCATCGGGGGACGGCAGGTGGGTCTGATTTAACTATGAACAACTATCAATATCACATCTTTTCGCCCTATCGCGTTTGCCCAATCGGCGCACACGTTGACCATCAGCACGGACTGGTGACCGGTTTCGCTATCGACAAGGGCGTTGACCTCTGGTTCAACGTACGACAGGACAGCATGGTGAACCTCACGTCTGGTTCGTTCGAGGGCGATGTCTCGTTCGACATTGCCAAACCCTCGCAGGTACGCGAGAAGCATTGGGGCGACTATGCCCGTGGTGCGAAATATGCGCTGAAAAAGCGCTTTGAGCTTCAATACGGCATCGACGGACACCTGCAAGGTTCGCTCCCAGTGGGCGGTCTTTCGTCGAGCGCAGCCGTGCTGATTGCCTATGTGATGGCTTTTGCCAAGGCCAACGACATCAAGCTGCAACCATTTGAGGTCGTGCAGATTGCGAGCGAGGCCGAACGCGAATACATCGGCCTGAACAACGGTCTGCTTGACCAGGCCTGCATCGCCTTGGGTCGGAAGGATGGCCTGCTCTTCCTGGACTGCGACAGCGACGAGTGGCGCATCATCAAGCGCAACCCGAAGATGCCCGAATTCGAGATCGGCATCTTCTTCTCGGGCCTGACGCGCAGCCTGGTCAACTCGGACTACAACCTGCGCGTGTTCGAGTGCAAGACCGCCGCGTGGAACATGTTGGCCTACACCGAACAGCCGCTCAAGACGTTCGACAAGACCTTCCTGCGCGACATCCCGCGTGAGACCTACGACAAGACACGCGACCGGATGCCTGCCCGCTTTGCCCGCCGCGCCGAACATTTCTACACCGAATACCGTCGTGTGCGCCAAGGTGTTACGGCATGGGAGACGGGCAATCTGGAGCTGTTCGGCAAACTTTCGTTCGACAGCTGCGAGTCGTCTATCCACAACTACGAGTGTGGCAGCACCGAGCTGATTGCCATCTACGACATCATGCGCAAGTTGCCGGGTGTCTATGGTGGCCGATTCTCTGGCGCAGGCTTCAAGGGTGCGGTCATCGCCTTGATTGACCCTGTCCACAAGGCCGACATCGAGAAGGCGCTCACCGAACAGTACCTGGCCAAGTTCCCCGAATACGAACAGACATTCCAGTGCTTCTTCGTCAAGCCCGACGACGGCGCCCGTTTCGTGAACGACTAATTATTAGAACGCGGATGACACGGATTGAACTGATAAAAACGGATTTTTGAATGTTTTTTGGCCGATGTCACGTCGTTGGCCAATATCCTTTTTAATCCGTTCAAATCGGTCAAATCCGCGTCATCCGCGTTCCTCAAACCTCAAAACCTTATAACCTCAAAACCTTACAACCTCACAACCTCAATATGAAGAATATCATCATCGCCGCAGGTTACGCCACCCGACTGGGCGAGCTGACCAAGAACTTTCCCAAACCGCTGCTGAAGATTGGCCAACGTTCCATCCTCGAACGGATGCTGGACGACATCGACACGATTGCCGACATCGACGAACACGTCATCATCAGCAACCACAAGTTCGCCCACCATTTCGAGGCATGGAAGCAGGAAATGAACGGCAAATACAAGAAACCCATCACCATCATCGACGATGGCACCGAATCGAACGAGACCCGTCTAGGCGCCGTCTGCGACCTGCTTTTCGCCCTCGACAAGCTGAATATCGACGACGACATCATGGTTTCGGCCGCCGACAACATTCTCTTCTTCTCGTTCCAGGAATTTGTCGATTTCGCACGACAGAAGGGCACATCGTGCATCATGTGCCACGAACAGCCCTCCACCGAGAAACTGCAACGCACGGGTGTGGTCGAACTGGATGCCAATGGCCGCGTGCTTGGCATGGAGGAGAAACCGCAGGTGCCCAAGAGCCATTGGGCCGTACCGCCGTTCTACATCTACCTGAAGCAGGATCTGCCGCTGGTGCGTAACAGTGTGGCCAATGGCTGCGGCAAGGACGCTCCGGGCAACCTCGCGCACTACATGGTCGAGCACGCCACGATGCACGCCTGGCCTATGTCGGCCGGACGCTTCGACATCGGCAGCCTCGACACCTACAAGGAGGCCTGCGAGAAGTTCGGATAAAATAACGAGAGACGTCACAATGTTGTGACGTCTCTGCTTTTTTATTCTGTTTTTGGCCAATGGACCTCACGGCTCAAGCACCGCACGAACCGGAACGCCATGACATCGCTCGCAAATAGAGGACAAATGAAAGCGCATGAAAAAAGTTTCAGAGCAAATCCATCGGCCATGACCTTAGTTCTTGAACGAGTGGATCGGCGCAGGGATGCGGCCGCCACGGTTCACGAAGACATCGCACGAGAACTTGTTGACCGGCATGATAGGCGCGTAGCCCAACAGACCGCCGAACTCGACCGTATCGCCCACCGTCTTGCCGATCACCGGAATGACGCGCACGGCAGTCGTCTTCTGGTTGACCATACCGATGGCAGCTTCGTCGGCGATGATGCCCGCGATGGTCGTGGCCGGCGTATCGCCAGGAATGGCAATCATGTCGAGGCCGACAGAGCAGACGCAGGTCATCGCCTCCAGCTTCTCGATGGTCAAGGCTCCGGCCAACACCGCATCGATCATGCCCTGATCCTCGCTCACTGGGATGAACGCACCGCTCAGACCGCCCACGTAGGAACTGGCCATCACGCCGCCCTTCTTCACCTGGTCGTTGAGCAGGGCCAATGCCGCAGTCGTACCCGGCGCACCTGCACGCTCAAGGCCGATGCACTGAAGTATGTCGGCCACACTGTCGCCGATGGCTGGGGTCGGGGCCAATGAGAGGTCGATGATGCCAAACGGGATGCCCAGACGGCGCGATGCCTCCTGCGCAACGAGTTGGCCGACACGCGTAATCTTGAACGCGGTCTTCTTGATGGTCTCGCACAGCACCTCGAAGTTCGTTCCTTCTGGCAGATGCTCCAGCACGTATTTCACAACGCCCGGACCGCTGACGCCCACGTTGATGATGGCATCGGCCTCGCTCACGCCGTGGAAAGCGCCTGCCATGAACGGATTGTCGTCGGGCGCATTGCACAGCACAACCAGTTTGGCGCAACCCAACGAGTCCTGCTCCTTGGTGGCCTCGGCCGTCTGGCGGATGATGTCGCCCATCAGACGCACGGCATCCATGTTGATGCCAGTCTTCGTCGAACCGACATTGACCGACGAGCAGATCAGCTCAGTCTCCTTCATGGCCTGCGGGATGGAACGGATGAGAAGTTCATCGGCCTTGGTCATGCCCTTCTGCACCGTCGCACTATAGCCACCGATGAAGTTCACGCCGACCTCGTGGGCGGCTTTGTCCAATGTCTTGGCAATCTGCACGAAATCCTGCGGCGTCTTGCAGCACGAAGCACCGACGATGGCCGCCGGCGTGATGCTGATGCGCTTGTTGACGATGGGGATGCCGTATTCCTTGCTGATTTCCTCGCCCGTACGCACCAGATTGGAGGCCAGACGAAGGATTTTCTGATAGATATTCTGGCAGGTCTGCTGTACGCTGTCGGTAGCGCAATCGAGCAACGAAATGCCCATCGTGATGGTGCGCACGTCGAGGTTCTCCTGCTCGATCATCTTGTTGGTCTCAAGGACCTCGGAAATGTTAATCATATTCTTAAGTTCAATCCGCGTTCTACCTTATTGTTTTATGGCCAATGCACCTCCCTCGGGAGGCTGTGAGGGGTCATTCTTCAGATACGGTGCATCTGGTCGAAAATCTCCTCCTTCTGGCACTTTACCTGCACGCCCTTCTGCTCGCCGATCGAGGTAAGGCCATCGCGCAGCTCATCGAACGCAACACTGCAATTCTTGATGTCAACAATCATCATCATGTTGAAATATTCCTGTACGATGGTCTGCGAAATGTCGAGGATGTTGACCTGCTTGTCGGCCAAGTAGGTACACACAGCGGCGATGATGCCCACGGTGTCCTTGCCCACAACGGTGATAATAATTCTGTTCATATTACTTTAAGTTTTTATTGCCAATTTTCCGGCCGCAAAGGTACTCAATTTCCGCGATTTCGGCAAGTTTTTGGCCAATTTTATCGCCTTGCAGCCGCAATCAGCCGATAGGCGATGCTGCCAGGCTGCGGCGAAGCGGGACAGTCATTCGGGTCAAACCAGCGTGCATCGGCAATCTCATCGGCCTGAAGCTGGATATCGCCGCCCGCGTAATCGGCCGTGAATGCCAACATCAATTGAGCAGGGAACGGCCAACTCTGGCTGCCGAAATAGCGCACATTCTTCACACGCAGGCGCGTCTCCTCGTAGATTTCACGCTCGACGGCCTGTTCTATCGTCTCGCCCGCCTCGACAAAGCCCGCAATGCAGGCGTAGATATCCTGATTGCGCTGTACATGCTTGGCCAACAGGATTTTACCCTCGCGATAGACAAGTACGATGATGCACGGCTCGATGCGCGGGAAAATCATGTTGCCGCACTCGGGACAAACGCGCGCCGTCTGCGTTCCGTGGTCCTTCAACGGAGCGCCGCATCGGCCGCAGAACTTGGTCAGTTGCCGCCACTCCATCAGGGCTTTGGCGCGGGAACATTGGCCAATGTCTCCCACCTCACGCACGGCGAAGTAGCCCCGGATGGGTTCGCGCCGGTAGCCTTCGGGCAGGTCCTCGATGTTCTTTATGGCCAATGCCTCAATCTCGCTCGATGCTTCGGCAAAGCGGTCCAGGCTGCCGCAGGCATCGGCCAACACGTCCAGATCGGCAGCGGTCAAGTCTGCGCCATCGGCCCTCAAGACGAGCTCCCGCCCCTTCATTGCATAGTGTTTCTTCATCTCTGTCATTTGTTTCTGTTTCGGCCTGCAAAGATACGAAAAAAACAAATAAGTTGGCCAATGTCCATCGCCCGCACGAAGAACATTGGCCACAAATAATCATTTCTTGTCCGATGCCGATGCACCGCCATACTTCCGCAGCACCGCCTTCAGCCCCTCCAGATCACGCAGGTTGACCGCCTCGGGCACGAGCCGCCCCTCCTTGTCGTACAGCACCTGATACGGATAGTGGGGCACCTTCATGGCCGATGTCACAGCCTCCTGCTGACTATTTGGCAGGTTGAGATGATGGCAGAACGGCTGGTCCAATCGGTTGTCGATGATGAATTTCTTCCAGATTCCGCCGTTGCTGTTCGTCGCGAAATAGACATATTCGATGTCAAAATCCTTCAGTTCTGCCCATTCGTGCTCGATGTGGCGCAGCTGGTTGCAGCACGGGCCGCACCAGGTGCCCCAGAAATCGACCAGGACGAGTTTGCCTCGATAGGGCGCAACCATCCGCGCCATGATGCTGTCGCCGTCGGTCATCCCCGCGAAAGTCTCGTTCGGAACATGACTCTTGATTTCTATGGCCAATTCCTCACGCCGCTTCTGTGCCATATAGTCATCCAGCATCCAGAGGCTGCGTTTCACGTTCTCGTCGCGCACCGTTGCCAGATAGAGTTCCAGTATCTCGCGGGAAAATTCCTGGCCGCGAGACATCTTATCATACAGGCCGATGACAACCGAATAATCGGCCAAGCGCTGTGGAAAGCCTTCCTCAAGCAGACGCCGCTGCATATTCCGTCTATGGAGGAGTTCCAGATTGCCGTCGTAGATGCTGTCAGACAAGCCAATACGGTCACACGTACGCCAAGCCGCCTCGCCCAAAGTCCCGGCATCCATTATCTTGTCAACGACAGCGAATTCCAACGGCCCTTTTGTTGCCGAGTACGCGCTGTCCAGATGCTCCTGATACAGCCGCAGCGTGTCCATATCGGCGGCCGATGGATGCAGACGACCCTCATCGGCCATCATCTGCGCCACGCCATAATACTCCGACACAGATATCCAGCCCATGCCCTTGACGGAAAAGGATTTGGTACCCAAATACCGGGGACTTGCATTATTTACGACAAATATTTCCGCGAAATAATCGTAGTCGTTCTGCCGCACGCTTTCGGGGCGTTTGAAGAATCTTTTACATTCTTCCTTCACGGCAGAATCACTCTCATTTGTCAAGTAGTACTGGTTGGCAAAGCTCAGGTCGATGTTCCGTCGCATAAAATTCATGTAGTCCTGCGACAAACCGGGATTCTCGCGCAACAACGAGTCGAGCACGGCATTTTTCCGCTCATAGTCCTCACGGATGTCCGCTAAGTGCAGCCTTGTGTGCGTATTGAAGTCCCTCACCTGCCCATTAAAGTTGAAGCGTTTCTTCCACACATCCGCATATTTGAAGCTCTCTTCCAGCAGCGGAGTCTTGCCCCCATCGCACTCTATCCGGCTGTCATTGGGAGAATCCACATTGACTACAATATCATATTTGTGGCCAGGCTCCAATGGCAATGTCGGCAAAGTGTGTATATTGACATCTTTGGGGCCATCCATCGGGATGCGCCAACGCACGGTCAAGTCTTCTCCCACCGTCGGGGCAACAATAATCTGACCATTAAAACACGAATAATAGGCGCTCAATGGGTCGCGCCTCATTTGCCCAGCCATCCGCAGACGATAGGCATTGGCCAACGAATCGGAAGACGCCTCGACACGGAGGCAGACTTCGACCGTGTCGGGCAGATAGGCAATCACGCCATATTCGCCCATCTGCTCGAAGGCGCGCACAGAAAAACTTGTAGCGGCCAATGACACAGTCATCGCCCACAACTTGATAAATTGACTGGATTTTTTCATTGATCAGATTGAATTAACTGTTTTTAAGGGGTTTCATGGCCGATGTCCCGGCATCAAAGAATTGGCCACAAAGATACACAACATTTTACACACTTGCAAACTTTTCTCCGCTTTTCTACCAAATCGATTTCAATTTCCTTCCGTTCGGGGTCTCACAATGCTCTTAATGGCTGACAAACACTTGTTTGGAAGGACAAACATCTCCCCCCCCATATTTCCAAACCGACACCTCCCCTCGGGGAGGTTGGGTGGGGGTCAAAACCAATAACTGATAACTAATAACTATTAACTAAAAGAGATGCTTGAATCAAACGATTCAAGCATCTCGTAAGGTGGCCGCTTCCTACTCTCCCGCTTTGGCAGTACCATCGGCGTTGCAAGGTTTAACTTCTCTGTTCGGAATGGTAAGAGGTGGAGCCCTTGCGCTGTAACGACCTTATCATATCATGTTGGCGATATAAACCTCGCCGACATTTTTTTGCCTCGGCAAAATTCAAGTGAACTTGATTCTGCGCTCGGCTTGCGAAAATGTTGCTGTACCAGGATTCGAACCCAGACTGAGAGAACCAGAATCTCGCGTGCTACCTTTACACCATACAGCAATAAAAAAGAGCCGCTTTCGAGAGTTGAACTCGAGACCTCATCCTTACCAAGGATGCGCTCTACCACTGAGCTAAAGCGGCAACATTCCAGCGACTTTCTTTGTCTTTGGTGGAGAATATCGGAATCGAACCGATGACCTCTTGCATGCCATGCAAGCGCTCTAGCCAGCTGAGCTAATCCCCCGTAGGTTTCGTTTTGCGGGTGCAAAGATAGCGAATCTCGTTGTCTTATCCAAATCATTTTTCAACAATTTTAAATAACAGGCCAAAATAACACAAAATGGCGGCCAAATAGCCGCCATTTGCAATTTATAGTTGTCACATTTTATCCTTTGAGCGCCGCAATCGACTGTTTGATGGTCTCAATCTTCGATTCTGCATCAGCCTGCTTCTTTCTCTCGTTCTCGACAACAGCTGCTGGTGCACCATTGACGAACTTCTCATTGCTGAGTTTCTTGAGTACGCTCTGGAGGAAGCCTTCGTTGTACTTCAAGTCTGCTTCGAGTTTCTTCAGCTCCTCCTCTACGTTGATAGAATCGGCCAATGGAATGGCGAACTCGGTTGTACCAACCAAGAATGAAGCACAGATGCCGCTCTTCTCACTGACTATATTAATAGATGAGGTGTTGGCCAACTTGACGATGACAGCATTCAGAGCCTCTACAGGGTTAGCGCCTACGCACTGGAGCTCTACAGCCGTCTTAGGACTCATCTGCTTTTGAGCACGGATGGTACGGATGCCTGCGATGACCTCCTTCATAGCCTCGAACTCGGCGATGACCTTCTGAGCCTCGGCCGATGGAGCCTCGTACTTAGGCAAAGTCTCGAACATGATGCTCTCGCCATCCTTACGCTCGGTGATAGCCTGCCACAACGCCTCGGTGATGAATGGCATGAATGGATGCAGCATCTTGAGCAAGGTGTCGAAATAAGAGATAGTCTTGTCGTAGGTGACACGATCGATAGGCTGGCCGTAGGCTGGCTTGACGATCTCCAAGTACCAAGCTGAGAACTCATCCCAGAAGAGCTTATAGACAAGCATCAAGGCCTCGCTGAGGCGATACTGCTTGAACTGCTCCTGGAGTTCGTAGCCGACCTGAGCCAACTTAGCGTCGAACCACTCACCGGCTTTCTTCGACGCCTCTGGCTGTTCAACATCTGCCACACTCCAACCCTGTACGAGACGGAAAGAGTTCCAAATCTTGTTGTTGAAGTTACGACCCTGCTCGCACAATGCGTCGTCGAACAGGATGTCGTTGCCGGCCGGAGCCGAGAGCATCATGCCCATGCGGACGCCATCGGCACCAAATCGCTGAATCAAATCCAACGGATCAGGCGAATTGCCCAACGACTTCGACATCTTGCGGCCGAGCTTGTCGCGCACGATACCGGTGAAATAGACGTGCTTGAACGGCATCTCATGCTGATACTCATAACCAGCCATGATCATGCGGGCAACCCAGAAGAAGATGATGTCCGGGCCGGTAACGAGGTCGGCCGTCGGGTAATAGTACTTGATTTCCTCGTTATCTGGGTGTTCGATGCCGTCGAAGAGGGAAATTGGCCACAACCAAGATGAGAACCAGGTGTCCAATGCGCCCTCGTCCTGCACGAGTTTTTTGCCTGGGGCCAATGCCTGCGCCTCTTCAAGCGTCGGAGCGACGATGATCTTGTCCTCAGGATATGCCTCCGAACCGACCTCGGCCAACAAATCGGCATCGTAGTAGGCCGGAATGCGGTGACCCCACCAGAGCTGACGCGAGATGCACCAGTCCTTGATGTTTTCCAACCAGTTGCGGTAGGTCGATTTGTACTTGGCAGGATAGAACAGGATGTCGTCGTTCATGACTGGCGGCAGAGCGATGTCGGCGAAATGCTGCATACGGATGAACCACTGCAACGAAAGACGTGGCTCGATCGGCACGTTGGTGCGCTCGGAATAGCCCACCTTGTTGTCGTAGTCCTCCATCTTTTCGAGCAGGCCGGCAGCCTTCAAATCTTCGGCAATCTGCTTGCGGCAGTCGAAGCGGTCCATGCCCTGATATTTGGCACAGTTCTGCTGCATTTCGGCTTCGAGGCAGGCCAGATCGACATGGGCATCGGCCGTAAAAATATCATAGACAGGCAGATTGTACTTCTGGCCGAGCATGTAGTCGTTCACGTCGTGCGCCGGAGTGACCTTCAGGCAGCCCGTACCGAAACCGATTTCCACGTAGCGGTCTTCGATGACCGGAATCTGTCGGCCGACGATTGGCACGATGAGGTGCTTGCCCTTGAGCCACTGGTTCTTTTCCTCCTTCGGGTTGATGCAGACTGCAACGTCGCCGAAGATGGTTTCAGGACGGGTAGTGGCGACGATGGCGTATTTGCCAGGCTCTTCGGCCACCATATAGCGCAGATAATAGAACTTGGAGTGCTCGTCGTGATAGATGACCTCCTCGTCCGAAAGTGCCGTCTGACGCTCTGGGTCCCAGTTGACCATACGGAGGCCACGATAGATGAGGCCCTTGTTGTAGAGGTCGCAGAACACCTTGATGACGGCGCGCGAACGCACTTCATCCATTGTGAACGATGTACGATCCCAGTCGCACGAGCAACCCAACTTACGCAACTGCTTCAAGATGATTCCGCCATGTTCGTCGGTCCAGTCCCAAGCGTGCTTCAGGAACTGTTCGCGGGTCAGGTCACTTTTGTTGATGCCCTGCTCCTTCAGTCGCTTGATGACCTTGGCCTCGGTTGCGATAGACGCGTGGTCGGTGCCAGGCACCCAGCAGGCATTCTTGCCTTCCATGCGTGCGCGACGTACCAGAATGTCCTGGATCGTCTCGTTGAGCACGTGACCCATGTGGAGCACGCCGGTCACATTCGGCGGTGGAATGACCACGGTGTATGCCTCGCGGCCATCGGGTTTGCTTGAAAATGCCTTATGCTCGGTCCAATACTGGTACCATTTGTCTTCGACCTCTTTCGGATCGTATTTACTTGCTAATTCCATAATTGATAACGTTTTTTCTGAAAAAAATCGGGACATCGGCCGATGCCCCAATAAAATGATTGTCTTCTTATTCGTCGAGGATGTTGATCTTGGCCTTGACCTCCTCAATCTCGGCCATCAGGTCCTGCTTCTTGCGCTCCATCAAGGCCAACATTCCGTTGCCGCCCTTCGACTTGGCGTTGAGGAAGCCGAGGTTGTTCTCGTAGGTCTTCAAATCGTTCTGGAGGCGCTCCAGCTGACGCTGCAACTTCTGGCGTTCGCTGCCCATCGACTTGCTGCCCTCCTCGCTGGAGGCGTTCTTGACCTTCTCACGGAAGTTGTTCAGGCGCGCCTTCTGGCCCTTCATGTCGAGAGTATCGAAGAAGTAATCAACCAGTTCCTTGTAGGTCGAGTAGAGCTTCTCCTTCTCCTTGAAAGGTACATGGCCAATGTTGTTCCATTCGGCCATCAGGTCACGCACCTGCTTCGGCTCGGCATCGGCCGCATCCTTCAGCGCACGGAGTTTTTCGATGACGGCCAATTTCAAGTCCATGTTGGCCTTCTCCTCGGCACGCTCGCCGCCGATGGCCTTCTCCTTGGCCTCAAAGAACACGTCGCATGCCGCACGGAAACGCTCCCACAGGGCAGCACTCTGCTTGTGGGATGTGGGGCCGATGTTCTTCCATTCCTTCTGGAGGTTGACAAGCAGGTCGGTGGTCGTGCGCCACTCGGTGCTGTCCTTCAGCGCCTCGGCCTTCTCACAGAGGGCGACCTTTTTGGCCATATTCGCGTTCTGCTCCTCATGCATCGTGTGGAAGAAGTTGGCCTTGGCCTTGAAGAAGACGTCGCAGGCGGCGCGGAAACGCTCGAACAGCTGCGTGTTGACCTTCTTGTTGGCAAATCCGATGCCCTTCCACTCCTCCTGGATGCCCAGGACGACGGCGGTCTGCTCGTCCCACGCCTTCATGTTCTGGAGGGCGTTGACGTCGATGGCCTCAATCTTTTCACACAGGGCGTTCTTGGCCGATTCATTGGCCGACTCCTGCTCCTTGATGGCGTCGAAATGGTCCTGATGACGCTTGTTCACCACGGTCGATGCGGCCTTGAAACGTGCCCAGATTTCCTCGCGCAGTTCGGGCGCAACGGGGCCAATGGCTTTCCACTCGTCGTGCAGTTCCTGCAGGCGGCGGAAGGCGGCAATGACATCGGCCAATGAACCCAACTTCTCGGCCTCATCACAGAGTTCGGTCTTGCGCTCCAGGTTCTTCTTGAAGTCCAGGTCACGCAGTTCCTTGTTGATTTTCAGCGCGTCGTAGAACTGCTCGTTCAGCATGTTGTACTGGCTCCACAGGGCGTTGACATCCTTTGGATCGACGTTGCCGACCTCCTTGAACTGCTTCTGCAACTCGACAAAAGCGTTGTAGTTCTGGCCGACGCTGTCTGCGTTCTGGGCGATGGTGACCATGCGCTGGAGGATTTCCTGCTTCTTCTGCAGGTTGACCGCCATCTCCTGGTTGCGGGCCTCGACCATGGCGGCGCGGGCCTCGCGCTGCACGTTGAGCAATTCCTTGAGACGGGGCTCCAGTTCGTCAGGCTTTGACTCATAGCTGGCGGCATCACCGTCGCCTTCGAGGACCTCCTTCAACTGGGCATCTACCTCCTGCTGACGCAACCTGTAGTAGGTCATTTTCAGGAAGTTAATCTCGTTTTTGGCTTCGTCGGTTGTTTCGTTGACAATCTCGGCCAAGCGGTCGATGACCTCCTGGCGATTGGCGTAAACCTTGTTCTCTGTTTGTTCAGACATATTGTGAAAGTTAAAAATATTCGTTAGAAAAGCGCGCAAATATACTCTTTTTTTTCGAAATTCAGGTACATTGGCCATAAAAATCGGTCTCACGCACGACGATTCTGGCGCAATTGCAAACTTTCTCTTGCAAACTGAATTTCAAACGATTGGCCGATGCCTCTCAATAGATAGCCTCAATACGCGCCCCGATGAAGTAGTGCGCGAGAATCCGGCGGAAGTCGTAGCCGTGCTGGCTCATGTTGGCCGCACCAATCTGACAGAGGCCGACGCCGTGGCCCCAACCCTTGCCCGTGAGAACGAATTTCCGGGGTTCATTGGCCGAAGCCTCAATCACGCGCACCGTGAAGGCCGAGCTGTAGAGATGCGTCTCGCTCAACGCCTTGCGTATCAGCAGTTCCTTGCCGATGGTGAACGACTGCGGTTGTCCGTTTGCGGCCGATGTTCCGTCGATGCGCAGCAGGCTGATGCGGCCGGACGGTCCGATGCTTTCCGGCACAAGATCCACTACGCGGCCAAACGGATGAAAACCAGCGATTTCGGCCAACAGTTTCCGATTGATGAGTTCGGTCAGTTCGGCTTCGGTGTAGGTCACCGTCCAGTCGTGGAAGTCGATGGTGCGCTGGTCGTAGTCGTTGAGGACAAGGCGCAGCACGTGCTCGTCGTGAGTGTCGCACCACGGGTCATCGACGGGCTGCAGGTAGTGGAAATCCTCGTCCTGCCAACAGGTGCTGAACAGCTCCGACTTGCCGCCGCAGCACTTCGAGAAGCGGGCATCGCATATCTGGCCGTCGCGGTCGAGCAGCACCATGCCGCGCGTCTCGTCGATGGCCTGCGCAACGAGCGGCGAAACCTGCCGCGTGATGCCCTGGTAGCGTTGGCAATGGTCGTCGGCGCAGACATCGAACAAGGTGTGATCCGAGTGGTCCCAGAAGATGACGGCGCGGTCATCGGCCACAACACGATTGCAGTCGGCCGCACCCTTCTTGCAGGCAATCTGACGGAGCACCCAACTACGTGAAATGATGGCGTGCGTCTTGAGCAGTTCGAGGTTGTTGGTTGCCGACATCTCGGACGAAATGACCGACTTCAGATACTCCTCGACCGGCACGATGTTGATGGCGTGCAACTGGCCGTCGCGGGCGATGACGCGCAACGAGCCGACGAAAGTCTGGTCTTCCTTCTGCTGCCAATGGAACTGCTTGCCGATGGTGACGCCCTCCAACGTGAACGGTGACGATGTTGTGCAATATTCAGTAATCTCCTCTTTTTCAGCGCGATTCGTGCCGTAATCCATCACGTGCAGCATACGATCGTCGGCCACGTAGTTGAGCGAATGGGTGCGTTCATCGGCCGAGAAGCGGATCTGTTCACCCTCCATGATTCCGACGTGGAGCATCGGCTGCTGGCGACGGCATTGGCCAAGAATACCGCCCAAAAGCGCGGCGTCCATCTTGTCGTAGTCCTCGCGGCGCGCCATCGGCACCAGACCGCAGAATTCGAGCGCAGCCGGACTGATGAGCACCTGCCCCTCGCCCGTCATGCCATATTCTTTCGGCCGATGGCATTTGCGCTCAATCACGAGCCAATGACACTCCGCGCCCTCCGTCCAGCAGACGACATTGCAGCGGTCGGAATCGGCAATCTGCAGGGGCATGGCCGATGTCACTCCCATATCCTGCTGCTGCGCCCACGTCCAATGCGTCAGCGGTACCGACGACTTCGGAACGGCCTGGAAATGAAGATGATCTGGGGCCGATGCACCGCTGCACGCGCCGTTGAAGAAGATGAGATAGTCGGGCATCAGGTCGGCAAAGAAGGCCATATCCCACACGCGCGACGCGAAGGCATCGTGACGGCTCGCATCGGCCAAATCCTGCCTCTCGTGCCGTGTCGAAACGAGCGTGAAATGGCGGTCAACAATCGGATACGGATTGACCATGATGTCGTATACGCGCCCCGACGGAACGGCCTCTACGCGGATTTTCCGCTGCTCCTTGGGCAACGCATCGGCGCAAAGGAAACAGGGACGCTCGACCTTGCCGTCAACGACCTTGGCCATCGCGCTCTTCATGCGTGCCGGGTTGAACATCACGTCGTAGTCGCGTCCGTCGATGGTCACCGTCTTGTGTTCGGCCGACTGCAAATCCGCGTAGCGGCGGCGCGCATCGTCCCAAACCGAAAGCTGGTCGGAGAAAAATTGTTCAATATCCATTTTGAAGGGGAGTAAAAGGGGAGTAAAAAAGATTGTAGAGACGTTTCACGAAACGTCTCAGGAGTGAAAGGGACGATACCTGCAATCCTTAAAAATGCGGAATAAGGAACTTTTTGGCCAATGCAACAAACCACTCCCCTCCCTTGCGGAGGGGTCGGGGGTGGGGCCGTCGGTCATCAGCTCATTCTTGCCTGCAACTCAATCGTGCGGATGCGGTCCTTGTAGAAATTGTTGCGGTTAATGGCATCGCGCGAAAGGGCGGCATCGCTATTGCCACTCCAGCGGCGGCAATTGTAGAGCGATTCGTAGATGCGGCCGATGCGATACTCGCGCGAGATGCGCAACATGGCGGCATAGTCCTCGCCGTAGCTCGTGTTCGGCAGCGGATGCCGTAGCAAAAGTTCGCGGCGGAAGGCTCGCGGCGCACCCAAGCCATTGATTCGCAGCGCATTGTTCATACCGTTTTCGGGTGTCCATTCGCGATGGTCGATGAGACCCGGCGGCAACGGATTCAGGTCGAAGTCGGTCAGACTGTAGCTGCCCACTACGGCCATGCAGTCCTGCTCGCGGAAGGCGCGCACAATCTTGGCCAACACATCATCGGCCGCATACATATCGTCGCTGTCGAGCTGAACCACGTAGCGGCCGCAATACTCATCGGCCACAGCCCTGTTCCAGCAGCCGCCAATCTTGAGCGTCGTCTCGTCGGGCACGATGTGGATGACGCGGTTGTCGGCCGATGCCATCTGCGCCACGATTTCGCCCGTGCCGTCGGTGCTGTGGTTATCGACCACGATGACGTTGAACGCGAAATCGGCCACCTGCGAGAGCGCAGAACGGACGGCGTCGGCGATGGTACGTGCGCGGTTGAACACAGGGATGACGACCGATGCCTCGATGCCGTTCGTCTCTTTCGGGGCATTGGCCAATGTCGTTTTCAACAATCTGGGATCGACGAGCGCATCAAGGTCGCGCAAGTGCTGCGTCACGACCTGCTCGTACTCGAACTGGACGGCGCGGTTGCGCGGATCGACGTAGGCGAACTGGTTGTCGGCCGATGCCTCTGCCGGCTCGAACGTATAGCCGACCTCGTTCAGATGGAACGGCAAGGCACGCAGCGACAGGATGAGGCGCAGCTGATACCACGCGGCATATTGCAGGTCGGAGTGGTAGGCCAATGCATCTTCGTCGTCGGCCCACTCGCCGTGCACAAAGCCATCGGCCTCAAGCACAGCCGACGCGCGGATGAGAACCATCGGCCCGAAGTCGAAATCGTCGCGTAGCGAGCCGAACTGATAGTCGATGCAGGCCATCTCCTCGCCCGCCTGACGGTAGTCGCAGTAGAGCATCGGCGCGCCGCTGTCGAGCAGCACGTTCTGTAGGCGCCGGCGTTCGGTCTCGGACATCTGAAACTCGCCCTCCCGCAACTGGAGGAGCAAAAAATCTGCACCCGAAGCCTCCAGCTGCTGCACCATCTCGTGCAGTCGGCCGGACGAGGCCAAGGTGCCATGCAAATTGTAGTAAAAAGTGTCTTCCATGCCGCAAAGATACGGATTTATTCGGGCGCGACAAAATAAAATGGAGCGAATCTTGCGATTCGCCCCAAATTTTGGTTTGTATAGGAACGGTGTCGCTTATCGTACGATGAGCTTCTTACCGTTCACGATATAGAGCTGGCCGGCTGCGGTGCTGTTCACACGGCGGCCCTGCAGATCGTAGATGCGCTCGCTCTTGACAGCCTTGTCATTGGCCGAAATAGCCTCGATGCCGGTTGTGCCGTCGGTCGTGATGACGTAGATGTCATAAAGCTGACCCTTGCTGCTACCGCTCACCTGAGCCACACGGATATAGACTGGCTCGGCGGCTGAGATGTGGAAGCGGTCCTTCTTGAAGTAGCGCTGGGTTGAGGCCGATGACAGGGCGCCGACAGTCTCCCAGGTCTCACCATTGGTTGACTTCTGGAGCTCGATGCCGATGGCTGAAGAGGCGCCATTGGTCAAGTAGGTAACGACATCAAACTCACCCTCGAACTTGACGGTCGATTCGACGCTGCCCGTGTAAGACTCGCCGCTGGCCTTGCCGCCGAAGGTCATCTTGCCCTTCGATGGAGAGCCGATTTCGTCAAATGCGGTCTCGGCATAGTAACCAGTTGCGGCATTGCCTACACCCGTAGAGGCTGCGACGTTAGTCTCGCCGGTAAATGCCTGACCCTGTGAACGAAGGCGCCACTGGGTGTCGACAGTTGAATAGACGTACTTGACGGTAGTTGGGTCAACCTTGTAAACGGTCTTGACAGAATCCTGGTCAGTCTGACCCTCAACCTGCGACTTGAGCGGAGTTACGCCGTCCTCATCGTAAACGATTTCGGTGTGGTCAACCTCGGTTGTCGAGTAGTAGCTCCAACCACTCTTGCCCCAATAGTAAGCGGCCTTGGCTGCCCAGTTGCTGGTAGGCAACTCCTGCTCAACCATTGCGTAGTCGTAGATCTTCACGTTGGTGAACCAAGCCTCCTCATTGGCCGTA
>CACZAY010000015.1 GCA_902779265.1 uncultured Bacteroidales bacterium
CAACGGGGATGACACGCAGCCATCGGCAGACAGGAACCTGATAGCCGATGTGTCCTGCAAAACCCTGCTCATCCTCCCATTCGTCAACCTCAACATCGGAAGAATGTGCCGACGGGTGGAAAAGCATATCGGCATAGAATCCGCATATCGTCAAGTTGAAGCCGACACCATACATTGTCTTAGTTCCGATACCGATCGCTCCGCCCACAAGACCCATATTCCATTTGTGCGAGTTGGCCGCCTTGAAAACACTTTCCTTTGGCTCGGAATAAGACGAACTTGAGGCCGATGAAGCCGTGCTTCCCGTCGTCGTGCTCATGGACGACGAAGTGACATTGACGGTCGTCGTGGCCGATGGAATCACTTCAGTGCTCCTCCATCGCGGATACACATCGTAACTAATGCGATAGACCTTGTTCATTTCGTCATTGGACAAGTTCAAAGTAACGCGTTTATCACCTTTCCTTGCATCATATTCCACCAGATACGTGGTCGAATAATCCGTCTTGACCTCATAGCCCGAAGAACGCAGCGAGTTGGCCATTTCAATAATCATCGCACGAGCCTGCGCCTCGCTATAGTCCGCTTTGGACAAGTTGAACCATCCATCCCAATAGTTTCTACTGACCCGATTGTCGAAATTGATACTGGTGCTGTTCATCAGATGGCCTTTATAGCAGATGTCGTATCCATCGTGCAGATAAACATACTTGTACACTGGCGTTCCCGTTGATGTCCTGATTTCATACGTCCAGCTGACATTCTGTTTCATCAATTGGTCGAACTTGTCGGCTCCGGTCACGCCATACAGCCCCTCACCCTCCTTAGGCAGGAAACGCAAGCCCATCGGATAGGTAACCAGTTCCTCGAAGGTGCGGTCGTTTGTGCTCGGAATGTATGCTTGCGTGCTTTTACTTGTCCGGGTCTGTGCGACGGCCACGCTGTCCATCGACCATTTCGGCCAGACGAGGACGTTGACGGAATATCCGCTTTCGACATCGGTCATAAACACAGAAACACGCTTGTCGCCCTTCTGACCCAGATAGTCCACCAAACGGTCGCTAGCTGCGACGTTCATCGGTTCATAACCAGACGACTTCAAGGTGTTCACCCAACCCAGCACAATGTCGCGTGCCTGCGCAAGGGTGAAGGTTTCCTTATCCAATCTGAATGTGTAGAGCCAAGTGTTCTGATAGTATTCGTTGCCGAACATCATGTTTGCACTGGCAATCGCGATGTCCTGACATTGCAAGTTGTAACCACCCTGCGGAATCATCATCAAATACTTTTGGCTCTCCGACAGCGTCATCGTGTCGCACCTCCACGAAATGTTTTGGCCGACAAGAACCTGCGTCTTGACCATGCCATCCAAACCGTACAGGCCGGCAGCGTCCCTTGGCAGGAAGCGCAAACCCATCGGATAGGTTATCAGATCTTCAATGGTGCGGTCTTTTGCGTTTGTCGCGGCCAACGGTGCTGCATTGGCAGGCGTGCTTGTGGAGGTGGCCGAAACGCCCAAGGCCGACAGTCCGTTTGTGGCCGATGCACCATTGGCAGAACTGTAGGTCAACTCGACGTTATAGACCCAACTGATATCGCTGTAATCGACATACAGTTGCTTGCCGTCATTCTCATAAATCAGGCGCACAACGCATTGATTGCCCTTCTTGTCGATGCACTGCATCCTGACTACGTGGGCACCTTCATTGTCGTCATACTCCTTTTTCTCATACACATCATATTCCTGCTGTTCGCTGCTGTAGATTACAATCGTGTTGTCACGGATTACGATAGGCATGGAATTCTTTTGCCATTCGGACCATTCGGACCATTTCCCGTTTTCGTCGGTACTGCGGTAGGCCAATGCCGAAGTCCTGAATTTAACTATGTCATCGGCCAATGCCGGCAGCGACAGGCACAAGGACATTACGGCCAATGTGATGGCCTTGAATTTTGAAACGAAAGATGGATTCATGTTTTTCCTAAATAAATGTTTTGTAATGTTTGGTGTCTTTCACTAAAAAAGAGAGCCATCATACACTATGACCATAGCGACTCTGACTCTCTCCCATGAAATTCTTTCTTACTCTCTTGTCCACGTATGCTTGTCGCCGTCTTCATCCACCAGATAAAGCGTCTTTCCATCGGAAGAAATGGTATAGGTATATTCGTCAATGTAATCCTCTTTACCGTCCTCCTTGTCTATTTCGTCAACGATGGTGAGGGTTCCATTCGATGCAGACCAACTGCCCCAACTGCCCCATTCGGGAGTATCACCTGACTCACACTCCGTTCCGTAGTATGAACCATCGGCTCTCAGATCTCTGCCAACGAACCCCCAGCTGCGAATACTATACCACTTGCCCACGATGGCCGAATCAACACTGGCGGAATTGTCGTCATCATCATCACAAGCGATGAAACCAACACTCATTACTGCGGCCAACATAATGGCCAACAAGCTCCAAATAAAATTTTTTTTCATTTTGGTTTGTAAATAAAGGTTTTATACAATAGTAGTTTTTACTTACCGTTCAGATAATCAGTCAATTCCTGCGGCGTTCCGTTGAATTTCTTGTAGTCATAGGTATGAACTTCGCCCTCATATTCCTCTGTTATCGTCAACGAGTTTCCATGAAAAGCAATTTTGAGCTCAACACTTTCACCATCTTTTTCACCACCTGCAGCAGTCAAAGACATCTTATTGCCATCCAAAGTGTACGTCCACAATTCATTATCTCTATAAAGTTTCCACTCACCATACTTTTTTTCAATATAATAAGAAATCCTGGTCGATTCTGTGAACACACTTACTTCCGCTCCATTCCAACCATTATCGGATTCTAGGTCATTTTCCAAGTAATACCATGTGCCAACAAGTGATGCGTTGGAAATTGTTTCATCGTCGTCATCGCTGCACGATGTGAAACCGAAAATCATTGTTGCGGCCAACATAATGGCCAGCAGACTCCAAATAAAATTTTTTTTCATTTTGGTTTGTAAATAAAGGTTTTGTGCAATAGTGCCTGCTTCAGTTGGCCGATGCCACATCCCTTTAAACACAAAAGTAGTGCGCACCTTCCATATCCCTCTCAGGCCTACCACAGCCTCTAACAAGTATGGAGGAGCGCACTTACATGCACACCCCAAATCTTGTTAGATTAGCTCGCCATTATTCCTTGCCGAGGTGGTAGTTCGAGAGGGAATTTGAGCGAATAATAAAGTTTACATTCCGTTTTTCACAGAAATGCGCCGCAAAGATACTGATTATGATTGATAATTGGCCGAAATTAGTACAATATAGTACAATAACTAGACATATTTTACACTTTTTCCACTTTAGTTGAACAATTTGACGTATTTTTTTGCAAAATAAAAAGAAAAAATTGTAAAAACAGAGCCTGTTCCAAGAGCAGAACTCTATTGGCCACAATGAAAGCCTAATGAAAAAAGGGCCTCAAGTCATTCCTTTTCTGAATGCCTATTTATGCCTCTTCATTGGCCTCGATTGACAAAATCTATCAACAAATAGACAAAATCGTTTGTCTGTCTATTAAAGAATAGCTATCTTTGCACCGTCGGAAATAAATCAAACAACTCACAAACTGCAAATTATGGAATCAAGAAAGGAATTGGCAGCCGAACGCAAACGCTGCGGAAGCCACAACTGCACGCAGGCCGTGCTCTGCACCTACAGCGACTTTACCGGCCTCGACGAAGAGACCCTGCGCAATGCGGGCAACAGTTTTGCGGCCGGCATGGGCAACATGGAGGGCACGTGCGGCGCACTGGTCGGTGCCGGAATCGTGTGGGGCTTGGCCTGCCGCGACAAGGCCCGTTCGGTGAAGGGAATGCGCCAGATGATGGAGCGCTTTCAGGCCAAGAACGGCGCGACACAATGCTGCAAGCTGAAAGGTATCGGCTCGGGCTGCCCGCTACGCGAATGTCCGGCGTGTGTGGCCGATGCGAGCGAACTGCTGGAGGAATTGTTGGACGAAAACAATTGATGAAGCTATGGCACGAATGACGGCAACGAACGAACGCGACCGCTGCGTGGCCTGCGGCGTGTGCGCAAATGTCTGTCCACGCGAGGCAGTAAGCATCTTCAAGGGCTGCTACGCGATTGTGGACGAGGCTCTCTGCATCGGCTGCGGACTGTGCGAAAAGGCTTGTCCCGCCGGCGTTATGCACCGCGTGGAAAGAGTTAAGAATTAAGAAGCAAGAATTAAGAGTGAGGAGTTAAGGAAAGTTCAAAATCAAGAATTTGAGAATTTAAGAATTTCTAATTAGTCAAAGAATTGCTGAGAATTTGAGACCCGTTTCAATTCAATTTTCAGAATGACCCGCAAGAATTAAGAGTAAAGTGAAGCGTTGCCCGACGAAGGTATCGTCCCTTTCTCTCCCCTTTCACTCCTCTTTCTCTCCCCTTTAATACCCTTTAAAATGACTAAGAAAAAGAAAAAATGGAGCGACTACCTGTGGATTGTGTCGGCGACATATTTCACGATGGGCTTCTTCAACATATCGTTTGCGTGGTTGGGCACGATCTGCTTCCTCATCCCGCTGCTGATGGCGACATTCGGCGGAGGCAAGGGCTACTGCAACCACTATTGCGGCCGCGGACAGCTCTTCCTCGAAATCGGCAACACGCTGGGCTGGTCGCGGCAGAAGGTGGCCCCACGATGGCTGTCAAGCCGATGGTTCAGAAATGGCTTCCTGGTGTTCTTCCTGTTCTTCTTCATCCAGATGATCTGGCTCACGGTGCAGGTCGGACAAGGAGCAGAATCGCTGCACGAGACCATCCACCTGCTGTGGTCGTTCCATGTGCCGTGGCATTGGGCCTATCGCACGCAGCTCGACCCGTGGCTCGCACAATACGCCTTCGGACTGTACGGCATCATGCTCACATCGCTCATCGTCGGCGTCGTGCTCACGGTGGTCTATCGGCCGAGAACGTGGTGCGTGTTCTGTCCGATGGGCAACATGACGCAGATAATCAGTAAAAGCAAGGCATAAAGACCCCCTCCAACTCCCCGAGGGGAGAGATTTGTCCTCAGAAAAAATGGTCTAACCCTTTAAAAAACAATCAATATGGAAAATTTCAACGAAATCATTGCAAGCGAACAACTGACATTGGTCGATTTCTTCGCAACGTGGTGCGGTCCGTGCAAGATGATGCACCCTGTTCTGGAACAACTCAAGGCCGAGATGGGCGATGCCGTCCGCATCATCAAGATCGACGTCGATAAGAACGAAGCCCTGTGCAACGACTACCGCATCCAGTCCGTGCCAACGCTGATGCTGTTCCGCAACGGTCAGAGCCTGTGGCGTCAGAGTGGTGCATTGGCCATAAACGACCTGAAACGCATCGTCGAACAACACCTCTGACGCTTTTTTTGAACACCGATGACACGGATTCGACCGATTGGAACGGATTTTAATCTGATTCACAGCGAACTACGCGATTTTTTCGGCCAATACAAATCGTACTTGGTACTTTGTCAAATCGTACTTAACATGACTTTACAGCAACTACGCTACATCGTTGCCATCGACCGCCACCGCAACTTCGCGAGGGCGGCCGAGGCGTGTCAGATATCGCAGCCGACCCTCAGCACCATGCTCCAGAAGCTGGAAGAGGAACTTGACGTGCGCCTGTTCGACCGCACCAACAAGCAGGTCGTGCCCACCGCCGCCGGCGTAAAAATCGTGCGTCAGGCCGAACGTGCGCTGATGGAGGCCGACCGCATCCACGAGCTGGTGAACGAGGACAAAGGCGGCATCGGCGGCAACTTCAACCTCTCCGTCGGCCCCACCATCGCGCCCTACATCCTGCCGAAATTCATCCGTCTGTATCGGCAGCAATACCCGTCGGTGCAGCTCACAATCAGCGAAATGAAGGCCGAATTCATGTTCGACGCATTGGCCAAGGGCGACATCGACGCCGGCATCGCCATCGCGGGCAACTCGCGTAGCGGCACGCTGGAGATTCCGCTCTACACCGAGGCATTCCTGGTCTATCTGGCCGAGAGCTGTTGGCGCAAACTGCCCGTCTTCAAGCCCGAAAACCTGGAGCATGAGAACATGTGGATCATGAAGGAGGCGCAATGCCTGCGCGACAGTGCATTCAGCTTCTGCAAGGCGCGCGCCAAGGGTCATCACATCTACGAGGCCGGCAGCATCGAGACGCTCATCCGCATCGTGGACGAGAACGGCGGCTACACCATCATCCCCGAGATGCACCTGCCCTTCCTCTCCGACCAGCAGAAACAGAACGTGCGGCGCATCGAGGGCAACTACCTCTCGCAACGCCGCGTCTCACTCTACATCAAGGAGGACTACATCCGCCAGTCGATGCTCAACACTGTGACCGACACGCTCAAACTCTTCATGCCCGAAGGGATGCTGCACGACAACATCGTGAAGTTCAGCATCAGGCTCTGAAGGGTTGTGGCCAATGGCCCTGCCCAGCAACGGCATTGGCCATAAAAAGCCTCGTTAACGGACAATCACGAAAAATGGACACGACATCAAGGTCGTGCCCATTACAGATTTTAATTCGCAAAATCCGACAGCAACCGATTAGAAATTATCGGCACTAATCTCGAAATATGCCTGGGGATGAGCGCATACAGGGCATTCCTCAGGAGCCTTCTCGCCCACGACAATATGCCCGCAGTTACGGCATTCCCATATTTTGACGCTTGATTTCTTGAACACCTCGGCATTCAAGACATTCTTCAAGAGGGCGCGATAACGCTCCTCATGACGTTTCTCGATGGCGCCCACCATGCGGAATTTCTCCGCCAGATCCTTGAACCCTTCTGCCTCGGCCGTTTTGGCAAACGACTCGTACATATCGGTCCATTCATAGTTCTCGCCATCGGCCGCAGCCTTCAGGTTATCAGAAGTGTCGCCAATGCCATTCAGTTCCTTGAACCACATCTTGGCATGTTCCTTCTCATTGTCGGCCGTCTTCAGGAAGATGTCCGCAATCTGTTCAAAGCCCTCTTTCTTGGCCTTCGATGCAAAATAGGTGTACTTGTTGCGAGCCTGTGATTCACCGGCGAACGCAGCCTCCAGATTCTTTTCCGTCTGTGTACCAGCGTACTTGTTCTTGTTTTCCATACGACAAAAATTAAGATTACTTCCAACGAGAGACCTCCCTCATTGTGACCGCGCAAATATAGCACATTTCCTGCACATCGCCAAAGGTTCCGTCATCTTTCTTTACAGAAAGTTTTTTCGGCCAACATTGATATCGAAAAATCTTCCGCTATCGACAGCAAAAAGAGCCTTTTTCGTAAAAAAAAATTTGTAGTGTTTTATCATTTAATCAAATTGTTGAAAAAAATGGACAAATACGGAACCTTCGAAATCTTACCTTGCTAGAAATGGCTGTTAGAAAAAATGGCTCTGACGGGGTTTTGTCCGATGGCAATCTCTTCAGCGCGAAATCCTATTCCTTCGAGAACCGATACACTGCCCATGTCGGCACGATGACCAACAGCAGCAGCGTGACCTCCACCAATGCGTACGACCCGAAACAGTCCACCAGCACCTGAAAACCCAGAACGCCATCGGCCAAAAAGACCAGAAGGGCGAACCAGCAAATGAAGAATAATGCAGAAAATTTGATTTTCCGTCTCTTCAACTTCATAGTTTTTTATCGTATTTCGTCCAACGCACCCGTTTCCGAATCGATGATGAAGCCGCGCACCACGATGTCCTTCGGCACGAGCGGATGCGTCTTGATGGTCTCGACGGTCTTGCGCACCGACTCGGGCGTGTCCTTGAATCCCTCCAGCCAATGGTGCAGGTCGATGCCGCATTTCTGGATGGTATCGAGCGTCTCGTTGGCCACACCACGGGCAATCATCGCATGGTGAAAATGGTCGAAGCTCATGTGGCAGGCTCCGCAATGGGAATGGGCCACCACCATGATTTCCTCAACGCCCAGTTCGTAGATGGCGACAATCAGGCTGCGCATGGCCGAATCGAAGGCCGAGATGACCAGTCCGCCGGCATTCTTGATTATTTTTGCATCACCGTTCTTCAGTCCGAGGGCCGCCGGCAGCAGTTCGGTCAGCCGCGTGTCCATGCACGACAGCACAGCCAGTTTCTTGTCGGGATACTTGTCTGTGATGTACTTCTCGTAGCCCTTCTGAGCCACAAATGTCCTGTTGTAGTCAATTATTTGGTCAATCATAATGAAAAGTATTGTGAGGTTTGGATTGACGATGTCAGTCAATTGAGGGCGTAAATTATGAATATTTGTCAAAAATCCACAAATGTTTGCTAATTTTTATGCAAATCGAACTTATCACAGCTCCACCCTCGGTGCCGGCTCGACCATCGGTTCGGGACGGTTGTAGCTGCGCAGCAGCAGGCGGTCATGCTCGGGGTCGGACTGCGGCAGGGTGAAGGCCTTGTGCGCACGGCCGTCGGCGTCGAAACGGGCGATGCAGACGCGGCTGTAGTTGCCGTCGTCGCGGCGTGAGGCGAAGATGATCCATCGGCCATTGCTGCTCCACGTCGGATAGCTCTCGGCACGCGGGGAATTGACATCGGCCAATGAATCAATCCGCAACGTCTGGAGGTCGAGACAGCGGATGTCTGCGTCGGGATGCCAGATGTGGAAGCAGCCGAACTGGCCGCAGGCAAAAATCACGTAGCGGCCATCGGGCGAGACGCGCGGCAGCGTGGCACTCTGCCCCTGTGAAGCCATGTCGAGCACAAGACGGCGCGGACTGAAACGGAGGCTGTCGGCATCGAAATCGCGCACGTAGAGGTCGTAGTGCACATCGCGGTAGTTGATGCCCATGTCGCGGTCGATTTGAACGGTGCTGTCATGCTGCTCGTAGTGCGCCGAGACGTAGTAGAGCTGGCGGCCGTCTGGCGTCCACGCGGGGAACGATTCGAGGTCTTCTGCGGCCGATGGCACCCTCAGCATCGAGTCACGCTCCACGTCGTAGAGCACAAGTTCGCTGACGGCATCCTGCACCTCGATTTTCGAGGCATCCTGCGTGTGGAAGAACTGGCCGGTGTGGTTGGTCGAAAAGGCGATGAGCGGCCGCGTCGGATGCCATGCCGGATAGACCGGATTGGACAACATGCTGTCGCGGCGCAGGGCGGTCATCAGTCGGGCCGGAGCGCCATTGCGGATGAGCATCGTGCCGCCACCAGCCCCACGCACGTGGAAGAGCATATTCTGCGTGTGGTAGTTCTGGTAGCTGTGGCAGTTCAGGCATTTCTCCTGTTTGCGGCCGATGTGGTTGCTCACGATGACGCGCTCGTCGAATGACGTAAGGTCGCGCTGCATGATGTCGATGTACTCGTAGGCGACGTACGACGGCTCGATGAGGCGGTAGGATAGCCACGGGTCGATGTCGTCGGCCGCTACGTGGATTTTGAACGACGGATGCCTGTGCCACTTGCCGCCACTACGCGAATAAAGCGTCAGCTGAAGGTCGGAGCCACGGCATCGGCCACACATCTCGCGCCACTCGTCGAGGTCGAAAATCACCTTGCGCCCGTCGCCATAGGTCTGGCTGCCGTCGGCATGGTCAATGCGGGCGACGACGGCCTCGACCGACGGGTCATCGACCATGAAGTTGAGCGGCGCGATATTGGCCGGCACGGTGACATCCACGTAGTCGGGATAGAGCGCGGGCAGGGTGTCATCGGCCACAAAATCGGCAGGTTCGGCGGGATGGTCGATGCCACAGGCCGACACGAGCAACAAGAAAAGTATGCTGGGGAAAAGGATTTTCATTGTATAAATATCTTTTTTGACCAATGTTTCAAACTACTCCCTTCCCCTTTCAACGGGGAAGGGTCTGGGGTTAGGGTCTTTAGTATGTCTTCAAGTTGCGGCAGAAGTAGTAGAACCAGAAGAACGTGTGGCCGAACTCGCGTTTCAAGGCATTGGCCAATGCCTCATCGCTGAAGCCCTGGGCCATGAGCTGCTGCGAACGCTGCAGGAACCGCTGGTAACTCTGGACGACGGCGGGGTCGAACGGCAGTTGGGCCTGTGGAGCCGATTGCGGTTCGAGGCTCTGGTAGAGCAGGGCGGCCTCCTGGACGGTGCGCGGCATGGACGTATCGCCCGCCTCGGCCCGCAAGGTGGCATAGATGTAGAGCTGGTTCCAGAAGTCGCGGATGACCTGCGTCTGCATGGTGAAGACGATGGAGAGTTCGGCCAATGGCGCACACTTGTGGAACTTCATATGCGGCAGGCTGTTGGACAGATACGGCTCCAGGTGGCCCATGTCGCCGTCCAAAATATTCTCGGGCGTCTGGCTGATGGCCAATGGGATGCGGTAGTACGGGTCATCGGCCACCGCCTGCGGCTGATGCAGGAAGCGCCGCTGTTCACGTGCCCAGCCGCTCCAGAACGTTGTCCGCTCGAGCAGGGAGAGATACTTCTCGGCCAAGTCCCACTCGCACTTGACGATGGCGCAGCGTGTCATGTGGCGCAGGCGGCGCACCGTGGGCCCATATTCGACCATATTCTCCATGTTCCAGCGGTAGGCGAACTGTATGTTGCCGTAGAGGAAATAGAGGAGCGGGCCGCAACTCTCGACCATCGGGACGGCGACCGAATCGTTGAAGGCCGGCATCACGGTCATCATGGGATAGTCGAGCCAGTCTTCGGCCAGGCGGCCCTGGTTGAGCAGGGCGGCATTCTTCAGCAGCCACATGGCGCGCGTGGGGCGTTGGGCATGGCGCATCTCGCTCAGGACGACGTTCCAGTCTCCGGCATCGGCCGCACGGGTCATGCGCAGTTCGGCATGGAAATTCTTGTCGGCCAATGCGCCGTGAAACAGCGAGCGGCCGGGTGCGGGGACCTCGGCATTGGCCATAAAACGCTCCGCTCCCACCCCGAGGGCGATGAGCACGACAGCACACCACGCGAGACGGAACCGCAGGGAGAACCATCGGCCAACGACCAGAAACAGGCCCATGAACGCGACATAGAGCGTGGGCGTGAAACACCAGTCGGGCACCTTGGACACGTAAATCGCGTAGCCCAGCGAGGTGACGCTCCACAGCAATGTGAGGGGCAGGGCCAATGCCACCCAGCACCACTGCCACCCGAGTCGCAGGGCATAGAGCCATTGGCCATAAATAACCAGCCAGAGCCCGATGAGCAGCGATGCGCCCAGGGCCGGATGATAGAAGAACTGCGTCAGGTAACGGCCCGCCCACGAGAACCAGCCGCCGGGTTCGTCGTGAGAGACATCGGCCATCCAGAAGGAATTTTCCTGCGCCTCGTAGAGGTAGTCGCCGTTCTGCACGACAAGCCGCCACCACGAGAGGGCGATGATGGCCAATGCGCCGAGTGCAGGCACGAGCCACGAAAGGATTGACTTATTGCTCGGTTTCATCATGATTTGTCCAGTTTCATTTCAGGATAGGCGATACGGGCATGGTAGATGGACTCCAGACCCAGGATGAACGACTCCTTGGCAATCTGAATCTCCTGCAACGTGATGCGGGCATGGTTCAGACGGCCGGACGAGATGAGTCCGTCGACGATGTTGTTGACCAGCTTGCGGAACGACGCCTCGTTGTACTCCTTCAGGCTCTTCGATGCGGCCTCGATTCCGTCGCCCATCATGAGCAGCGCCTCTTCGCGCGACTCGGGGTCGGGGCCGACATAGGTGAAGAACTCCATATCGGGCGTCTCGTCGGGATGCGCATTGCACCACGTGACATAGAAATACTTGACCACGCCACGGCCGTGATGCGTCGTGATGAAGCGGCGGATGTCGAGCGGAAGATTGGCTTTCTCGGCCAATTTCAAGCCCTCGGTGACATGTTTCTTGATGATTTCGACCGATTCCTCAATCGGCAGTTTCTCGTGCGGATTGCCGCCCATCTGGTTTTCGGTGAAATAGAGCGGATTCCACAGCTTGCCGATGTCGTGATAGAGCGCTCCGGTGCGCACCAGCTGCGAACGGGCACCGATGGCCTCGGCCGCAGCAGCCGTAAGGTTGGCCACCTGGAGCGAATGCTGGAACGTGCCCGGAGCCTCCTTCGACAGGCGCAGAAGTAGGCCTTGGCCCAAATTACACAACTCTACCAGCGTTACGCCCGACATGAATCCGAACGCCTTCTCCAGGGCGAAGATGATCAGGTAGGAACTCATGAGCAGCGTGGCATTGCACAGCATCATCACAAGCACGACCCACGGCACGCGTTCCAGTGTCCCTTCATTGGCCAATGTATAGGCGCAATAGACCAGCGGATAGGTCACGGCGGCGATGATGCAGACGCGCAGCAGCTGGGCGCGGTCGTTCATGCCATCGTTCAGGCAGAAGATGATCATGATGCCAACGACGCTCTGCACCACAAGATACTCGAAGTGCGACGGCGCGATGAACGAACAGAGCAGGGCCATCACCATGTGGCACCAGTAGGCCGTGCGCGAGCCGTGGAACGTGGCAAGCACGATGGTCGTCACGCCGATGGGCACGAGATAGACGCCGCCCGCCGCGAACAGATGGCGCGCCACGGCCGTAAGCAGCACCATCACCGTCACCATGCTCACGGCAATGAGCGTGTAGGCCTGCTTCTCGTGGTGCCACTTGCGGAAGAGGAACAGGAAGCCCAACAGACTGCCCAGGATGATGGTGATAAGGAGGAGTTGGCCAATGTGCATCAGCACGTTCGTGCGCGAAGCGTCGTGGCGCTCCTGTTCGAACCGTTTGAACGAGTCGAGCACGTCGAGTGTCGCGGCATCGACAATCTGGCCGCGGTCGATGATTCGCGTGCCGGCATAGATGACACGGTAGCTGGTCGAGATGGTCTTGCGCAATTCGCGGTATTCGCGCGCCACGGCGGCCGAGTCGTAGCGCAGATTGGCCTCGACATAGTCCTGCAGCGAGGCAATGCGGCGGTAGTCGATGCCATAGTCGGCATCGGCCAAAAGTGCGTCATAGACCTGCTTCTCACTCAACAGACTATCGGCCGGAATGACCTGGAGGGTGTGGTTGGCCAATGCCTTTCGCCCCACAGCGTAGCCATCGGCCAAGAGCCTGTTCCGGTCCGGATTGGCGAGGATGCCGCGCTCGTAGTGGCGCATCAGCGTGCGCGAAAGGTGGCGGAAGCTCTCGTCGCTCAAGACGGCACGCTCATGGTCCATGCGGTGCATCACATCGGCCATAACCACCGTATCAATCACGTAGATGGGCGGCACGTTGCGACGCAGGCTGTCCTCCATGCGGCGTATCACGGTGTCGGAATAATAGACTGGGAAGTCGGAATTGGTCGAAAGCCCGCCATAGCGCCACGGCTTGCCCACCTCGTACTCGTAGCGGAACGGCTCGTGCTGCGGGAAAACGTAGTCAATCAGCACCACGGCCCCCAGGATGAAGAGGGCGCGCACGATAATCTGCTGGAAAGACAACTTGCGTCGATTGTGCATATTCAGGTCCGATATTTATATAAATCGCGCAAATATAGCATTTTTTCCGCAAATGCGGACTATTATGCCGAATTATTTGTATCTTTGCCGCCGAATGGTTCTCTCAACGACAACATAAACCCAAATACACATGCAAGAAAAATCATCCCCCTCTCCTGCCGCCGAGCAGGTCCACACGCTCCCCGTCACCGTCCAGAGCGCGCCCTTCGTCCTTGACTCCGATGTGGACTGGGAACGCACACCCGATCCGGGCGAAGTCTGCCGCAAGGTCATGGCCTACAATGACAACATGATGATGGTCAAGGTAAGGTTCAAGGCGGGTTCCTGCGGCCTTCTGCACTGCCATCCGCACTGCCAGATCACCTACGTCGCAAGCGGAGTGTTCGAGTTCACCATTGGCCAAGAAACCAAGACCGTCCATGCCGGCGATATGCTCATGATGTTGGCCAATGAACCCCACGGCTGCCGCTGCCTTGAGGACGGCGTGCTCATCGACACGTTCACCCCCATGCGGAAGACGTTCCTGAAATGATAGACCCCTTCCCCGTCCACTTTTTTGAACACGGATGACACGGATGGAACGGATGCTCGCTGATTTTTAGTAGATTCTTCTCATTTACAACATCTTATTCTTTTCGAACAAAAGAATATAAATCCGTTTTAATCAGTTTCATCCGCGTCATCAGCGTTCCAATGTTTCAGCAAAAAATCTCTCTATCTTATGAGTCTCCCAACCAAGAAAGTCTATAACAGCATCGATATTGCCAAGTTCGTGGCCGCACTGATTGTGGTCGCCGTCCACACACATCCGTTCGGAGGCACGGCCTTCGACTATTACGCGAACTGCCTGGGACGCATCGCCGTGCCGTTCTTCTTCGTGGCTACGGCCTACTTCTTCTTCCGCCGCGAGCAACCCGACATCGTGGCCTACACCAAGCGACTGGGCACACTCTACGGCCTGTGGCTCCTCATCATGTCGCCCAATGTCTTCCAGCGCTTCTTCATCGACTACGAGGGGACGATGTGGGTGCAAATCAGGCACTTCCTGCAATGCCTCCTTTTCGGAGCAACGTGGTGGAGCTCGTGGTACATCATGGCCTGCATCATCGGCGTGAACATCGTCTATTTCCTCTCACGCCGCTGGCGGTGGAGCAACACTCAGCTGCTCATATTGGGCGGCATCGGCTTTGTCATCTGCCTGCTCACGAGTGGCTATACGGAGGTGGGCCGATGGCTCATGCCCAACGCCGCGTGGGAAGACGTCCACCACAAGCTCAGCATCAAGTATTACATGTTCCCGTCCAACTCGTTCGTCGTGTCGATTCTCTACATCACATTGGGCAAAATCTTTGCCGAGAGCGACTGGCAGTCATGGCGCGTCTTCCGTTCGCGGCGCGGTGCATTGGCCATGCTCATCGCCACCGTGATTCTGGGCATGGCGGAGGTTCACCTGATGCGCTGGGCCTCGTTCAAGGATGACGTGTGGCTGTGGCTGCCCTTCTTCACCGTGCTGAACTTCGGCCTGCTGCTCCAGACGGACGTCAAGCTCAATCCCGACTTGGGCCGATGGCTGCGCAACCTCTCGATTCTGATCTACATCCTGCATCCGTTCTGCGCACGCTACGTCAACCCGACGCTTTTCGGCCACAAGCCGCTCGATATCTGGCAGTTCGCGATGTCACTCACCGAATCACTCGTGGTGGCCATCGTCATCATCTGGCTGTCGGGGAAAATTCCAGTGCTGAAAAAATTGTATTAGCCAGACCCTCTCCCCGACCATTGCCCCGTAATGGGGAGGGATTTTTATATATTTGAATAAGCATCGGCTACGCTAATTTTCTGTCAAATCATTATTTTGCAATGTATAGATAGCATTATGAGGAGGCGAATCGGCTCCATTTATGGCCGATGCCTCCCTTTTCTTTGTGCAGTTGAAATAATGGCCGAAAAAGCGTATATTTGCAACTCTAAGGACCAAAAACACCTAACAAAATGCTACACAAGAAACATTTCACCACACTTCTGTGGGCCCTTATCCTTTCGATGGGCATTGGCCACGCCCAAATCAACCTGCGCGAAGGCATCGTCATCACCCTCAGCGGTGACACACTGCAAGGCCAGATCGACTACCGCACTGACCGCATCAACGCAGAGCAGTGCGTGTTCATGGCCAATGGCGCATCGGCCGCAACCACCTACCTGCCCGGACAGATTGAGGGCTACAGATTCCTCGACAACGGCCGATATTACGTCTCGCGCACCGTACCCATGCCCGATGGTTCACATCAAAGGCTGTTTCTGGAGTTCGTCCTGCGCGGGCAGCTGAACCTCTATTTCCTGCGCAACGATGGCCACGATTTCTTTTATCTGGAAGATGCCACTGGAACATTGGCCATGTTCAAAGACATTCCCGAAGCCATTTCAACGCACAAACGGCGCAAAAATCTGGAATCGGCCATCGCCATGCTCTACCCGAGCAAAAACGCGCAAAAACTTCTGTGGGAAAAAGGCACGACATTGGCCAATGTCACTCATGTGGTGCGCACCTACAACGATGAAGTCTGCCCCGACGGGACCTGCGAACTTTTCCAGTACAAGTCAGCAAAGACGCCGCAGGCCGACAGAATCAGATGGCATCTCACGGCTCAGATCGGCTACGGCTATTTCAGTGTCAGCGACGAGTTCGAACATTGTTCCGATATATACGATCCAGAAGCGAACAAAGGGCGCAAAGTGGACAAGACGACGCATTGGGCAACCAACTACGCGATTCAAAGCGCGTTCGGTGCCGAATTCTATTGTCCACGTATCAGCCCGCAGCTGCTGGTTCAGTTGCGCCTGTCGCTCATCCAACTAAACCTTGAGGAACGCGAGACATACACAACCGTCAGGTACTCGCTTCCCTACAAAGTCCTCCAGACAGATGTCGAAGTAAAGAGCCACAAAAAGACATTTGACATCCTTACCATCAAAGCCGGCCCAGCCTACGAGTGGCATCGCTGGCAGTATGTACGTCCCCGCATCGGTGGCGGCCTGACCATGTGCAATCTCTATCCACTTGGCGTATATGCCAGCACAGGCATCTGCTTCCCCACGCGCAAGGGGGAAATCACCTGCGATGCCGACTTCAACACCTACATTCCGCCGTTTACCGTCGATAAGATAATCTACGGCTCGATTTCGTTGGGCTACCAGTTCTGAACCGATTCCTATCCGATAAAAACACAATGAAAAAACTTATCATTCCCCTGATTCTCCTGACGGGCTGCACCATTGGCCACGCTCAAATCAACCTGCGCGAGGGCATCGTCATCACCCTCGACGGCGACACCCTGCAAGGCCAGATCGACTACCGAACCGACAACATGAACGCCCAACAATGCGTGTTCATGGCCAATGGCGCATCGGCCACAACCACCTACCTGCCCGGACAGATTGAAGGCTACAGATTCCTCGATAACGGCCGATATTACGTCTCGCGCTCCGTGATGCTGCCCGACTCGACAAGGCGCACAGCATTTCTGGAATTCCTCGTACGCGGCCAGATGAGTGTCTATTATTTGGGCAATACGACTCCGACACTCTTCTACTTTGAACAGGAGGATGGCACGCAGACCATCGTCAAATACATCGCAAGAAATGCAGACGCGAAGGTACGTCGAGAGGCATTGGCCGAAATCTACACCACACTGATGGGCAGCAGCAAGGCGCAGTCACTGCTGTGGACAAAGGAACTGGACGCCGGCAACGTCACGTATATCGCCGCGAGCTATAACGACGAGGTCTGTCCCGACGGCCAATGCGAAATCTTCAAATACCGCAATCCGAAAGGCTACAAGGAGAGCCTCATCTGGCATTTTACGGCCAAGGCTGGAATCACGTGCTACAAGTTCAACTCACACAGGTATTACCGCTACGTGAACAGGCTCGACCCCATCTACGGCGGCGTCATCTACGACAAGGACGACATCTTTCAGGCCCCAAGCTTTGCCGTGGGCGTGGACTGCTATTTTCCGCGCCTGTGCCGAGGTCTGTTGGCGCAGCTCTATGTCGAGGAGACATTGGCCAACCACACATCCTACCACACCAAGAGTTCCTACCACTTCGAATTGGGAAACTACAAGCCCATCGTCGACGTCAAGACGGGCGCTGTCCGCTACAAGTCACGCACCCTTTCGTTCAAGTTCGGCCCGGCCTATCAGTTTCCTTTGGATAAAGTCCAGCCGCGTGTCGCGATGGGCCTTTCCTTCTCCAACTACATCTTCAGCCTCGACTTCACCGATCAGAACGCGAAAATGAAGAAACGTGGCGTAACCGACCCCGGCCGATATTTCAATGTAGGCCTGATTTTTCCGCTCAAGAACGGAGCTGTTGTGGCCGATGGAGAGTATCACATCCATCATCACTACGAGACCAACGAGGATTGGGAAAACATCACGATGTGGACATTCTCCCTCGGTTACCAGTTCTAACCATTCCGCCACCTTTACAGGCATGAAAATAGCCAACCCCGCAATTGGAGTTGGCTATCATTTTGTTTATTAAAGGCATTGGCCAATGTCATTCCTGCTTGAAGCCGTAGCCGTTGGTGAAGCCGCCGGTTGCCATCGTGTTCGGAGTGAATGGGAACAGATAGATAGGTGCCTTCACGTAGTCGTAGCCGTTGAACAGACAGTCGTAATACTCGCTCTTGAGGGAGACAAGTGACTCACCCCAAGCCTGTGCAGCATAGCCATCGGCCTCCCAAGCGGCGACATCGGTGGCGGTGTAGGCGGTAAACAGGCCCTTGATGGCGACGTTGGTAGCGGTATTGCCGCCATAGTTGGCACCGTAGCTCTCCCAATCGTCATTCTGGCCACGCCATGACGGATAGAGAACAGGGTCGCTCTCGCTGCCGGCAGGACACTGTGCCGTGAGACGATGGCCATAAGTGGCCTTGGCATCGACCTTCTTGATATAGATCTTGCTTGAGATAACGTTACCATTGGCAAAGGTGTAAGAACCATTGGCCTCCAAACCGTCAATCATTTCCTTGGTCAGAGCCTTGATTTCCTGAACCTTTTCTGGGAGCAGGCCAGTGCGGATCAATGTCCAACGACGGTCACCCTCGCCAGCGAACTCGAAACCACGCTCATCAATGACAGCCTTCAAGAGTGAGCCCTCGCTTGCGATGAAGGCATCGACATTGCCGTCGCCACCGAAAGCACGGTCGCGGATAATCTTCAGGTTAGCCTTGGCTGTAGCATCATCGCCCAAAGCGGCAGCGGCCTCGGCCAAGCCCAAGTACATCTCCGACATACGCATATAAGGAGCGTTGACGCCCGAACGGCGCTGGTTCTTTGTCCAAACGGTCTTCTGACGGTTCTCATCGAACTTGTTGCAGGCGATACCACCACCCTTGACCGTAGAGCCCATCGTGAATGGAATCAGCTGCTCGTAGCCCTTGCCGTCGCTACCGGTCACTGCACAGCAGACATCGCGGCGCAAATCCTTCGGATCAAACTTACCATAGTAGAAGGCAGGATTGATACGACCCTGACCGTATGACTTGCAGGGGTAGGCATTTGAAGATCCACCACCAGAAGGACGGCCCAAAGAATATGGACGCGGGTCATTGCCCGATGCGCCCTGCTGGAAGGGCTCCTCATAGATGCTCTCGTCTGCATAACCCGCATCATCGACGTGCAACTGATGGAAGAAATACTGGTAAGGATTGCCGTAAGTGCGGCCGTTTTCTGCGGCACGTGGGTCAACAGTGACGAACGTAGCGGCGCCCTTGTGGTCAATGGCCTTCTGGAAATACTCCTTGGCAATGGCATAGAGCTCCTTCCAGTCGGAACGACGACCGTAGGTACTGTTGCCGACATTCGGCGTACCAAGGGTCTCGAATGTCAGTGCCTTACCGTCGCCATCCACGTAGTTGATATCGCCACGACGAGTCTGGTAGCCACCAGCCTCCAATGCCATACGACCAATGAGACCATCGACATAAGTCTGCGAGAAGTAATTCTTGTTGGCGGCGCTGACAGGATTCATCAATGGCTCGACACGCTCCAAATCGGCGATGAGGACATCGTAGATGGAGTCACGACAGGCAAGACCTTTGGCCGGTTCTCCCATCACAGTCTGGAACGGCACATCGCCAAAATACTTGATGAGTTCACGATAGGCCGTGGCACGCATGGCAACCGCCTCACCGTAAAGCTGGCTCAAGTTCGACGGCTCGGTCTGTGCCATCATGTCGTTGTAGCCGTTCATACTTTCGATGGCCGATGTAATGGCATTGGCCTTACCAATTACGGAATACAATACGCCGTAAGCACTGCTGGAGCCGTCCTTGCCGTAGGTCACTGGATCATATTCTTTCAGTTTCTCTTCATTTACGTAGAAACACTCAGGGATGTGGCGCGCCGGTTGGCTGTTGAAACCTTCAGGGTGACGCATGATGTCAGAACCGGCAATGTCAAGGGCATAGAAAAGGCCATCGCCAAAGACGTGCGAACTGACGGCTCCATGCCACTCGCTGTAGGCACCATCCATAGCAGCGCGTGCCGTAGTCATATTCGAGAACACGAACTCGGCTGTCGCTTCCGAATAAGAATCGGTAGTGAGGAAATCATCGCACGAGGTAATGGCCGATGCTCCAACAGCACAAAGTGCGAATGCAAATATCTTGTTTTTCATTGTTTCGTTATTTTAGAATTTTGACTTAGAATGCAACATTTACGCCAAAGGTGAAAGTGCGAGACTTAGGATATGCACGATAGTCGTAGGCCAAGGTCGGGAAGCCGGAATAACTGCTGTCGGCAGCACGGCTGACGTTGACATCTGGATCAAGACCGCTGTACTTTTTCAGACAGAACAGGTTGCCACCTGTGAAATAGACGCGGGCATTGCTGACGCCAACCTTCTTGGTCAAGCTCTTTGGCACCGTATAGCCAACAGTCAAGGTCTGCAGACGTAGGTAGGTAGCATCCTCGACGAACTCTGACTGGCAGACGCCGTATTCTGGGGTGAAACCATACTTTGTACCTTTGTTCAAGGCGCGCAGTTTGTCAGGATCGGTCTCAACATAGATGTCTCCATTGGTATCGATGTTGCACATCTTCCAGGTCTTGGCCACTTCGGCCAGACGGCTGTAGCCCAAGCCTGTATCCTTGTTGCCCATCATGTCAGACATCAAGTTGGCATTATAGACATCGCCACCCAACTGATAAGTGAAGTTGGCCGAGAAATCAATGCTCTTCCAACGGCCAGAGAAGTTGAAGCCGCCGGTATGCTTCGGCATGGCATGGCCAATGACCGTTGCGTCATCGTCATTCACCACCTTGTCGCCGTTCACGTTTTCAAACTTGACCATACCAGGGTATGCATGTTGACCTGATGGTCTGTTGTAATTAGCTCCATAGTCACCGCCCAAGTCAAGCTGGTTGTCCGGGACACCGTCCTTCAAGGTCCATACACCGCCTACGACATCGAAATCATCGACCGAGTAGAAACCGGCGCTCTTGAAGCCCTGAATCAGACCGACAGGCTCACCCTCCTTGACAATGTAGTCAAAGTTCGGCTTACGCATGGTTGAACCCCAATTGGTGTGAGCACCGGCGAGGACACCCTCCTGCAACTTCTCAACATTGTTCTTGTTGAAGTTATAGACCATGCCGAAACTCAAGCTCCAATCCTTCTTACGAACGATTTCGTAGTTCAATGATACTTCAACACCCGAGTTGGATGTCTCGGCAATGTTCTGCATCTGGTAACCGAAACCTGTCGTTGGATCACATGGAACAAGCATCAGGACATCCTTGGTCGTGTTCTTGTAGAAATCAATGCTACCACGCAGGCCTCCGTTCCAGAAACTATAATCCAAGCCGATGTTACGAGAAATAGTGACCTCCCACTTCAAATCTGCATTACCCAAGATGTCTGCTGTCTTATAGGTCGAAATGCTTTCTCCATTGACGATAGCAGTACCTGTTACCCATTGGGTTTTAGTCAAACCGGCCTTGATACGGTCGTTACCTGCCGTACCCAAAGAAAGACGTAATTTCAAGTTGTCCATCCAGTCCTTTACATCATCACTCCAGAATGGCTCATCAGAAATACGCCATGCCAAGGCTCCACCAGGACAAGCTACCCAACGATTATCACCGAGGAAATTTGAAGTTCCATCATAACGGAAAACATACGAGAACAAATAGCGTTTCAAGAAACTGTAATTCAAACGACCAAGCCAAGAGAACGTATGGACTGGGCGTCCGTCCGTATAACTGTATGTATCATTGGTTTTGTTGGTCATATTGATATTACCGAAAGCCCAATTCATATCCCATTCTTCGGGATAGGTCGTACCATAAATCTTGGTAGAATTAGAATGAGAAGCCAACATTTCAAAACCGCCCATGAATGACAGAGAGTGGTCTTCACCCAAACCCTTCACGTCATAGTTCAGGTTGCTGAACCAGCGAGTATCATAGCCGTCGCCTTCGGTCAAGGTAGCTGAATTGTAGCTTTCGCCATTGGTATGACCTCCGACCCAAGCCTGCGACTTGCTCCAGTTGCGGCTCAAGTAGCCTTCGGTCTTGGCAGTAAGTCCAGAAACAATAACCCAAGTCAAACCCGTATTGACACCCACACGATAGCGTTGGCGCAAGTTCTCGTAATCGTTTACAATGCTGACAGGATTATAGATATCCTCTGCACTTGGGCCACCCATTCCGAGGTCGGTAGGATCACCTGTACCCAACGGATTGTCAATGGGGCGATAACGGTATGACTGCGTAGCAATCTCGTAACGGTTGCCGCTGAACTGCATTTCGCTGTAGCGGACATCGACATCCCACTTCAATTTGCGATTAATACTGTGAGACAGTTTGGCATTGGCCGTCAAACGGTGGAATCCAGAATTAATCAAAGCGCCCTCATTGTCTGTGTAGTTGACATCGGCAAAATATTTGGTCTGTGCATTGCCACCAGACAATGAAACGTCATGATTCCAGGCCTGAGTGTTCTGAAGGACATCGTCCATATAATTATGGGCAGATTGAGACTTGTAATCATTCAGATGGTTGCCATAGGCCGAACCCAAACCGTAGTATTTGGCCACGCCATTGGCATAGGAATCACCTAAAGCCTTGGCATAACCCCAGTTCCACAGTACGTTGTCGTAGGCATCCATGACATCAAGGGTCTCCGGCTTCTGCTTGATCTGGTAGTAACCATTGTATTTTACAACTGCCTTACCCTCCTTACCGCTCTTGGTGGTAATGATGATGACGCCGTTGGCACCACGTGCACCGTAGATGGCGGTCGATGCAGCATCCTTCAAGACGTCAATGCTCTCGATGTTGTCGCCGGCGATGTCGTCAATTGATGAAACCTGAACGCCATCGACTACAAACAACGGGTCGTTGGTTTGGGTAATTGAACCACCGCCACGCACGCGGATTGTGGTCTCGCCACCAGGACGGCCGTCCTGAGAGATGACGTTTACGCCAGGCAAGGCGCCCTGCAAGGCATCGGCCACAGTAGGAACCGGATTGGCCACCAGCTTATCACCCGAAATGGAGGCGACAGAACCGGTCAGGTCGCGGCGCTTGGAGGTGCCGTAACCGATCATGACGACCTCGTCGAGTTCGGAGAAGTCCTCCTTCATAGTGACGTTGAGTTTCGTCTGCACAGCCGGGAGTACCTGCTCCGCATAACCGAGGAAGGAGATTTTCAACTTCGCGTTGGTGGGGACGTCCTTCAGGGTGAAGTTACCGTCCGCATCGGTCGTGACACCTGTGGTTGTGCCCACGATAACTACATTGGCACCCGCAATGGGTTCACCGAAGTCGTCCACAATAGTACCACTTACGGTCTTGGTCTGAGCAAAGGCCGCAACACTGCTCACCGCGAAGACGGCGAGAGACATTGCAAGCTTGTTCGGCCGAAACATCATAGATGTACTGCTTTTCATGCTTTAATGGATTAAAAAGTTAATAATAAGATGGATTGTTTGTGTATATTTTGATTCGAAAATACAATAAGGCTGATGAGAGCTTTCCATTGTATAAGACTTGGAAGTGCAAAGTGTGCTTGTCAAATCCAGCGCAAAGTAAAACAATTTTTAACATTTGTGCAAATATTTC
>CACZAY010000016.1 GCA_902779265.1 uncultured Bacteroidales bacterium
CTGATAAGAATGAAAGTGAAAGTCAACCGCCGGACCCTCGAGATTTTCGAGGGGGCGACCGCCCGGCACGCGCTGCTGAAGTATTTCCGCATCCGCAAATTCGACCTTTCCCTGGTCGAGAAAGTGGACGTTTTCGATGTCTGGGGGCACCCCATCGACCTCGACGCCCCGTTGACCGAAGGCCAGACCATCAAATACAAAGCCCTATGAAAAGAATCCTGCTGACCCTTGCCGCGGCCGGCGCGCTTGCGCTTTCCGCCTTCGCCCAGCCGAAGGAACTCCATATCCTGTCGGCCAACGACATGCACGCGAAGATCCAGAACTTCCCCCAGCTGGCGGCCATCGCCGACAGCCTGCGGGCGGAGTACCCCTCGCTGCTCATCCTCTCGGCGGGTGACAACCGCACCGGCGACCCGCTGAACGACATCTACGAAATCCCGGCCTACCCGATGGTGGCGCTGATGAACCAGGTGGGCTTCAAGGCCACCACGCTGGGCAACCACGAGTTCGACTCGGGCCCCGCCGGCCTCACACGCCTCATCAACCTGTCCACCTTCGACTACATCTGCTGCAACGTGATTCCGGATCCGTCGTGGGGGATGCACCTGCGTCCGTATGAGATCTTCGACGTGAACGGGATGACCGTGGGCATCGTGGGCATTGTGCAGATCGGCATCTCCGGGCATCCGGATTCCCATCCGGACAACTGCAAGGGTTTCACCTTCCTCCCGCCGGAGGAGACGCTCCAGCAGTACAGCTGGCTGCGCGACAAGTGCGACGTGGTCATCCTCCTGTCCCACATCGGATACGAGGGCGACGTGGACCTGTCCGCCCGGGTTCCCTGGATCGACCTTATCGTCAGCGGTCATTCGCACACCCAGCTGGCCGGCGGCGAGATCCACAACGGCGTGATGATCACCCAGAACGTCAACCGCCTGCAGCGCGTCACGCACACTACGCTGACCGTGGACGGCGGCAAGGTGACCGCCAAGAAGGCGGAGAACATCGAGGTCCAGGACTATCCGAAGAAGAACCGCGTCGTGGAACTTATGACGGACTTCTTCTGCACCAATCCCGAATTCGAGCGCGTGGTGGGCACCATCGACGCGCCTTTCACCTCCTATGAGGAGCTGGGCATCCTGATGGCCGATTCCTTCCGCGAGATGGGCGGCGCCGACGTGGGCTTCTGCAACTACGGCGGCGTGCGTTACGACTACCTGCCGGCCGGCCCCTTCACGGTGTCCGACATCCTCAAACTCGATCCGTTCGGCAACGATGCCGTGGAGCTGACCCTCACCGGCGAGGAACTCCGCCAGATGCTCTTGTCCTGCTGCGCTGCCGACGAAGACCGTTTCCCGGTGGTGAGCGGCATCACCTGCGAGCTCATCAAGGACAAGAAGAACCCGTCCAAGATCAAGAACCTGGTGCTCTACGGCCCCGACGGCAAGAAGCTGAACCTCAAGAACAGCTACAAGGTTGTAACCAACACCTATGTGGCTTCCATCAGCACCAGCCCGCGCAAGGACCAGGGCCGCGCCATGAACTACCAGACTGCCCAGATGATCCAGGACTACGTGGCCAAACAGGGGCATCTCAACTATGCCGGCCGCAAGGTCATCAAAGAGACCCTGAAATAGGGGAGTAAATACCTACAGATTGAGCAGCTTCGCCGTGAGCTCCGTCAGGAGTTCCCCCGGCGAAGCTGCTGCTCCATCCCCGCCCTTGCCCAGGTAGTCGTACTCGCACAGCAGCGAGACGGCCGCCATCGCCTTGCGGACGGGGTAGTTGCGCACGGCGGCGTCGTATTCCCGGTAGAAATAGGGATTCACGCCGGCCAGGGCGCGCGCCTTGTCTTCGGGCGAGGGGTGGCGGTCCCGGTCCAGCAGCGCGCCGTAGCGCAGGATGCGGCTGAAGTGGGTGAACAGGGCGCTCACGGCCATCGGCATCGCGAACTTGGCGCTGTCGCCCAGGTGGGCGGCGATGCCCAGCGCCTTCGCCCCGTGCTTGTAAGAGAGTTCCCGCGTGAGTTCGAAGATGCTGAACTGGCGGGACACGCCCACGTTCCGCTCGATGTCCGCGACGGTCACGCGGGTGGCGCCTTCGGGCAGGTTCTTCGTCAGCTTGTCCGTCTCCACCACGAGGGTGGACAGTTCGGTGCCGGCCGACTCGCCCAGCAGTTCGGCCGCCTGGGGCTCGATCTGCAGCCCGCGGGAGGCATAGTAGGACTGGATCCAGCCGGGGATCTCGTAATCCCGCAGGGCGGGGGAATCCACCACCGTACCGATCTTCTGGACGCTCTTGTAGAAGGCCTTGCGCTTGTCGGCGGAGGCCTTGTGCATCAGGATCACGAGCACGGTGCTGTCGAGTGGCTCGGCACAGTAGAGGGCCAGGTCCTCGATGCCTTTCATCATCTGCGCCTCCTTCACCACCACCAGTTGGCGCTCCGCCATCATCGGGAAACGCCGGGCAGCCGTAACCACCTGGGCGGCAGTTACTTCCGAGCCGTAGCAGACGGTCTCGTTGAAGTCCTTCTCCTCTTCGGGGATGCAATGCGCGAGGATGGCGTCGCAAACGAGTTCGGGGTAGTACGGCTCGTCGCCCATCAGCAGATAGACGGGACTGAAGACGCCTTTCCGGACGTCTTCGACGATCTGGGCGCACTGGGCGCCCACATTGACGGAACTCTTCGCCATACCCAGCAAATTTACGCAAAACTTTTCTTATATTTGTCAAAATACAAGCTTGATCCTTATGAAGAGATTCCTCACGCTCGTGGCAGGCGCCTGCCTGCTCGCCACGGCCTCGCTGTCCGCCCAGGACGCGTTCGTCCGTGTCCACGACGCCGGCACCGGCGTCACCATCCCGGCCGAGATCTACGGCCAGTTCTCCGAACACCTCGGACGCTGCATCTACGGCGGCCTCTGGGTGGGCAAGGATTCCTCCGTCCCCAACGTGGAAGGCTACCGCAAGGATGTCTTCGACGCCCTCAAGGCGCTGAAGGTCCCCGTGATGCGCTGGCCGGGCGGCTGCTTCGCCGACGACTACCACTGGATGGACGGCATCGGCCCGCAGGAGAAGCGCGGTTACCTCACGAACAACAACTGGGGCGGCACCCTCGAGGACAACAGCTTCGGCACCCACGAGTTCCTCAACCTCTGCGAGATGCTGGGCATCGAGCCGTACATCAGCGGCAACGTGGGCAGCGGCAGCGTCGAGGAGATGGCCAAATGGGTGGAGTACATGACCTCCGACGCCAAGACCCCGATGGCCGACCTGCGCCGCGCCAACGGCCGTGAGAAGCCCTGGAAGGTCAAATACTTCGGCATCGGCAACGAGGCCTGGGGCTGCGGCGGCAACATGACGCCGGAATATTACAGCGACCTCTTCCGCCGCTACGGCACCTACCTGCGCGACCAGTCGGGCAACCGCCTGTACAAGATCGCCAGCGGCGCCTCCGACTACGACTACAACTGGACCCGCGTGCTGATGAAGAACCTCGTGGGCAAGGGCATGGCCGGCATCTCCCTGCACTACTACACCTGCGTGGGCTGGACCGGCAGCAAGGGTTCCGCCACCAAGTTCTCCGACAAGGACTACTACTGGTGCCTGTCCAAGACCATCGAGATCGAGCCCGTGCTGAAGAAGCACATCGAGATCATGGACGAGCTGGATCCGTCCGGCCGCGTGGGGCTGCTGCTCGACGAGTGGGGCACCTGGTTCGACGTGGAGCCGGGCACCAACCCGGGCCACCTGTACCAGCAGAACACGATGCGTGACGCCATCGTGGCCGCGCTCAACTTCGACATCTTCCACAAGTACACCCGCCGCCTGAAGATGGCGAACATCGCCCAGGTGGTGAACGTGCTGCAGTCGATGATCCTGACCAACGACACCCAGATGGTCCTGACACCGACCTACCACGTCTTCGAGATGTACAACGTGCACCAGGATGCGGAATTCATTGATTCCGAGGTGCTTACCGGTCACGTGAAGACCGAGCGCGAGTGCGCCGTGCCCGAGGTGGACGCCACCGTGTCCCGCAAGGACGGGCAGATGCACATCTCCCTCGTGAACACCGACCTGAAGAAGGCGAAGAAGGTGCTCGTGACCTTCGACGACGCCGGCGTGAAGAACATTCTCTCCGCCCGCGTCCTCACCTCCAAGGACGTGCACGACTACAACGACTTCGGCAAGGCCGACGTCGTGAAGCCCGTGGCTTTCAAGGACTACAAACTCACCAAGGACGGCCTGGAAGTCACCCTTCCGCCGTGCTCCGTGGCCGTTCTCGCGGCAAAATAGCATTTTTTGCCGTCCGGTACTGAAAATCGCCTCCGGCGGAGGCGATTTTTTTGTACCTTTACGCGATTTTAGTGTATTACGCCTTATTACCAAGACTATGGCAATCATCGAATGTAAGAACGTCTGCAAGAATTTCGGGGAGAAGGTGGCCCTCGACCACGTCAGCCTCGAGATTCCGGAAGGGCGGATCTTCGGCCTGCTGGGCCCGAACGGCGCCGGCAAGACGACCCTGATCCGCATCATCAACCGCATTACCATCCCCACGGACGGGGAGGTCTTCTTCAACGGCCGCCCCATCACGCAGGCGGATGTGGAGAAGATCGGCTATATGCCGGAGGAACGCGGCCTGTACCGCAAGATGAAGGTCGGCGACCAGGCGATGTACCTCGCCCGCCTAAAGGGCATGTCCGCGCGTGAGGCGCAGGACGCCCTCAAGGAGTGGTTCGTCCGCTTCGGCATCCAGAGCTGGTGGGACAAGAAGGTGGAGGAACTCTCCAAGGGCATGGCGCAGAAGCTCCAGTTCATCACCACGGTGGTGCACAAGCCCTCGCTGATGATCCTGGACGAGCCGTTCTCCGGCTTCGACCCGGTCAACGCCGAACTCATCCGCCAGGAAATCCTGCGCCTCCGGGACGAAGGCGCCACCATCATTCTCTCCACGCACAACATGGAGTCGGTGGAGGAACTCTGCGACAACATCGCCCTCATCAACAAGGCCCGCCTGGTGATCACGGGCGGCGTGGAGCAGATCCGCCGCGACTACGGCAACAACAACGTCGAGCTGGTCTGGACCGACGCCGACGGCCGCCACACGGAAGTGCTCCCGCGCGAGACCGACGGCACCTCCACGCTCCGCACCTACCTGGAGAAGGACGGCGTGCAGATCAACTCCTACAAGGAGCTGATGCCGCGCATGAACGACATTTTCATCAAACTTGTAACGGAAGGGGAGGAATAGCGTATGAACCTGAAAACCATAGGCATCGTCATCAGCCGCGAGTACCTGAACAAGGTCAAGAAAAAGAGTTTCATCTGGACGACGCTCCTCGTCCCCATCCTGGTGGCCGGCCTGACCGTCGGCCTGATGGTGGTGATGATGAACACCAAGGAGAAGGTCAAGACCATCGCGGTCGTGGACCAGTCCGGCATCGTGCTGCCGTACCTGACCGACACCGAGACCATCCACTACCTGGACATGAGCCAGATGCAGCTGGACTCGGTCAAGGCGCACCTGGCCGACTTCGGCGTGGACGGCGTGCTGTCCGTAGGCGCGCTGGACACCGTCGAGAAGTCGGTCCCCGCCGACATCTACTCCCCGAAGCCCTTCGGCATGGAGCTGACCGACAACATCAACGGCCGCATCAACCGGGCCGTGGAGGACTACCGCATCTCGTCCTATGACATCGAGGGCCTGGACCAGATCCTCAAGGACGTGAAGGCGAACGTGCACCTGCGCTCCTACACCCTGGCCGAAGACGGCTCGGAGAAGATCTCCGAAGCGGGCGTTTACAGCATCCTGTCCATGGTCCTGGGCATCTTCCTGTTCCTGTTCATCACCCTCTTCGGAGGCATGGTGATGAGCTCCGTGATCGAGGAGAAGTCCAGCCGCGTGGTGGAGGTGCTCGTCAGCTCCGTCAAGGCCACCGAACTGATGTTCGGCAAGATCATCGGCATCGCCCTCGTGGCCCTGACGCAGTTCCTGCTGTGGATCGTGCTGTCGGCGGCCATCATCAGCATCGCCGGCGCCGCGTTCGGCTTCGACAAGCTGGCGGCGTCCAATCCGACCGAACTGGTGGGCACGATGGGCATGGATGCCGACGAACTGGCGGCTGCCGCGACGGCGCAGCTCGCCGACCAGAGCGAACTCGGCACGGTGCTCGGCACCCTGCGCAACCTGCCGTTCGGCCAGCTGATCGGCCTGTTCCTCGTCTATTTCGTCTTCGGCTACCTGCTCTACGCCTCGCTGTTCGCCGCCATTGGCTCCGCCGTGGAGAACGAGGGCGACACGCAGCAGCTGCAGCTGCCGCTGACCATCCCGCTGATGCTCGCCTATATCATCGCGCTCTACGCCTTCCGCGCGCCGGACAGCCAGATCGCGTTCTGGGGCTCCATCATCCCCTTCACTTCGCCGATCGTGATGATCTCGCGCCTGCCTTTCGGCGTCCCGGCGTGGGAAATCATCCTGTCCCTGGTCCTGCTGGTGCTGACCTTCCTGGCCTGCGCCTGGGCCTCGGCCAAGATCTACAAGGTCGGCATCCTGATGTTCGGCAAGAAATCCACCTGGAAAGATTTATGGAAATGGTTCAAGCAAAAGTAATTGCGCTGGCGGCCCTGGTGCTGCTGGCCAGTTCCTGCGAGTATCAGTACTCGTGGGAGAAGTACCGGATGGACGGCCACCGCACCGGCGTGACCGTGCCCGGTGCCGAGAATCCCGCCGCCGCGCTCGGCACGGTGGACGGCGATACCTATACCGCCCCGAACGGCACGGCCTGGCAGAAGGGGAGCGCGACCTACGGCGTCGCCGCCGACCTGATCGCGGTGCAGCCGCAGATGAAGGAAATCAAGACGGTCGTCGGATTCGCCACCCGTGACATGGAGGCCGCCGCCCCGGAGAGCGAACTCTCCAACTGGTGGGTGGACCGCACGATGGAAGACGTGGCCCGGCTGGCCAAACGCAAGGTGGACGTGGGCATCCTGAACTTCGGCGGCATCCGCACGAGCATCCCGCAGGGCGAGGTCTGGCTGGACGACTTCGTGTCCATGTTCCCGTTCAAGAACGACCTCTGCTACGTGGCCCTCAAGGGCTCCGACCTGCAGGCGCTCTTCGAGTCCATCGCCGCCTCGCGGCCGTTCGTGATCGGCGGCGCGAAGATGGTCGTGAAACAGCACCGCATCGACACCCTGCTCGTGGGCGGCAAGCCCATCGATCCCAAGAAGACCTACGGCGTGGCCACGGTGGACTTCCTGCTGGACGGCGGCGACGGCCTGTCCGTCGCCAAGAACGCCAAGGAACTGGTGAACACCGGCACGCGGGTCATCGACGCCGTGCTTCCGTATGTGTACAGCCTGCAGGCGGCCGGCAAACCGATCGAGTACTTTACCGACGGGCGCCTGGTTTTTGACGAATGGGAGGAGGAATAAGCATGAAAAAGACCTTTATCGTTCTGGCGGCGGCCCTTCTGGCCTTCAGCGCCTGCAACCGGCCCAAGCTGGTGATCCTGCATACCAACGACACCCACAGCCACTTCGAGCCCATCCGCGGAGGCGAAGACAACGGCCGGGGCGGCGTGATCGAGCGCGCCGCGTTCGTGGACTCCGTCCGCACCGTTTACGGCAAGGACAAGGTCCTGCTTCTGCACGCCGGCGACTTCAGCCAGGGCTCGCCCTACTTCACCGAACTGGGCGGCGTCCTGGAGATGAACACCATCAACGACTTCGCCTACGACTGCGTCACCCTGGGCAACCACGAGTTCGACAACGACATCGAGGCCCTGACGGAGCGCGTCAAGATGCTGAAGGACACCAAGGTGGTCTGCGCCAACCTGGACCTCAGCCCCTTCGAGCTCGGCGAATATGTCAAGCCCTACGCCATCCTGCAGCGCGCCGGCATGAAGATCGGCGTCATCGGCCTCGAGTCCGACATCTCCACGGCCGTGACGAAGACCGTCGCGTCCCGCATGCAGCAGCTGGACAACGTGGAGGTGACGAACCGCTGGGCGGACGACCTGCACGACACCGAGAAGTGCGACCTGGTCATCCTCCTGTCGCACGCCGGCTACGACGTGGATCAGCTGATCGTCCCGCAGACGCGCTGGGTGGACCTCGTGATCGGCGGGCATACGCACACCTTCGTGGACGATTTCCTCTATGTGAAGAACGCCCGCGGCAAGGACGTGCCCATCATCACCGACGGCAAGTGGGGCCTCGAAATGGGGCAGATCAACGTTCGCCGGAAGCTTTCCTCCGCACGTTGAAGATCTTCGCGGGCGAGCGGTAATAGCTGATATCGAAGCAGCGGTACTCGTCGTGCCTGCAGCGGCCCTTCCGGTGGCCCGTGATACATTCCGGATCGAATCCGAGTTCCGAGAGTTCCGCCAGTCCCGCCGACTGGCGGTTCGCTTTCAGGAGCCCCTCCAGGATTTCGTAGTTGCGGGCGAGGGCGGCGACGGTCTCCATCCGGAGCTGCCGGCGCTCCCGGAGCAGGCGGTTGTGCCACTTGTTCTTGCAGGCCGCGTTGCAGAACTGCTTGTCCTTCCGGCCGTAGAAGACGGTGCCGCATTCCAGGCAGGCGCCTTCCCCTTCTTCTTGCTGGATCTTGTAGCTCATCTCAGGCTTTTTCCCAAAGATTGCCCGTTTCGTTCAGACGTGCAAGGAGCCGGAAAAAAGCGGTGCGGATTTTCAAGGATCTTTGCCCGGAAGATTTCTTTTTCGGCGCAAGGTTTTTTCTTTGCCGATAAAAAAGCGCGAACGCGCCGGCCGCTTTTCTTCCGGCGGGCGCAAAGAAAGCGGCAAAAGCGCAAAGAATCTTCAAAAGATGCAGCCCGGGGGCGTTCCTCCCGGGTTTTATTGTGAAAAGCGCCGTTCCTTTGCATCGGGAGCCGGACCGCGCGGCCGGCCTTCCCGCCACTTAAATGAAAGACTTTATGGAACAACTCAACCGAATCGAATTGCGCGGGGTCGTAGGCAGCGTCCGGCTGCAGACCTTCGAAGACAGCAGGATGGCCAGGATCTCCCTGGCGACCAACTATGCCTACAAGGACCGCGACGGCACGGCCGTCATCGACACCAGCTGGCACAACGTCGTGGCCTGGGAGGGCCGCAACATCCACGGCCTGGACCAGATCGTGAAAGGGACCCGGCTCCAGGTCACGGGCCGCCTGCGCTACCAGAAGTACACCGGCACGGACGGCGTGGACCGCATTGCGACGGACATCCTCGCCAGCCGTATCTCCATCATCGACGACCCGGAACCGATGCAGTACGAAATGTAGCTGCCGCCTGACGGGAGACCGGGGGCGGGCCGGCCAAACGGCCTCACTCCTGCGGCCCGCCCCGGCCTCCTTTTTAAGACCAAACCGTTTACTATGAAGAAGATACTGCTTTTCGCGGTGCTGTTCTGCGCCGCATCCGCAGCCCTGGGCGCCCAACCCCTGCCGCAAGGCCCCGCGGGCTGGGAGGACCTGGAGAAACGGGCCCGCTTCGGCTTGTCCCAGAACCTCGCGGACTACCTGTTCCTCGGCACGCTCAACGCCGACGTCCAGTATTCCGTCCACCGTTCCTGGACCCTCCAGGCGGGGGCGAAGTACAACAACTGGACCTGGCGCCACCGCACGGACGGCCAGTTCGAGTCCCGCCAGCAGGCCTATTACATCGGGGCCCGCTGGTGGCCCTGGTATACCTATTCCGGCTGGTGGGCCGGCACGAAGCTCCAGTACCGGGAATACAACCGGGGCGGAATCATCGCGCGCGAAACCGAGGAAGGGGATGCGTTCGGCCTCGGCGCCTCGGCGGGCTACAGCGTGCACCTGAACCCCTGGCTCGACGTGGATTTCGGCATCGGATTCTGGGGCGGATTCGCCCGGTACGTCACCTATGCCTGCCCGTATTGCGGCGAACGTATCGACGAGGCGCTGACCGACCGTCTGGGGCGCAACGCCTACGTCTCGATGCTGCTCAAGTCGAATACGCGCGACGAAATCTCCACGGCGCTGCAATGTGCCTCGCGCGGCGACCGATACCTGTGCCACCAGCTCTCCGACCGCCTTCTGCGCGGCCACTACAAGAGCGAGAACCACGCGCTCACGGCGACGGAGAAGGAGGTGCTCCGCCTCCTGGCCTACGGCAAGACGGTCAAGGAGATTGCGGCCGAACGCAACCTGTCGGTCCACACCGTCCCTGATCGATTTCGGATACTACATCATCTGACCGGTCCCGCCCGCGAGGTTCCCGAGGGAAAAGGCATTGGCCAATGACACAATAAAAACAGATTACGGGCATCAATTTTCAATTGTCAATTATCAAATAGGTACTGTTATGGATACAAGAAAAATCTTATTGACCTTCCTGCTCACCGCCGCAACGGTGTGGACTGCCGTGGCGCAGACCATAGGCGGCACAGTCGTTGACAGCGAGTCGGGCGAGGGCATCATGGGCGCCACCGTCAAATATGGCGATGCCAAGGGCGTCATCACCGACATCGACGGCAACTTCTCCATTGTGGTGAAGAAGCTGCCCGTCCAGCTCACCATCACCTACACGGGCTACATCTCGCAGACACTCACCGTCTATGACGACGAGGAGGAGATCTCCGTCAAGCTCGCCGAAAAGCGCAACGTCCTGGACGACATCGTCGTGGTGGGCTACGGCACGATGAAGCGCACGCAGCTGACGGGCTCGGTGGTTTCGATCAAGGCCGATGTCTTTGAAAACAACAACTCGGCCACACTCGACGGCGCATTGAGCGGCCAGGTGGCCGGCCTGAACGTGACGGCCGCAAGCGGTCAGCCGGGTGCAAGCAGCGAAATCCGCATCCGTGGCGGCAACTCCATCTATGCGAGCAACGAGCCGCTCTACGTCATCGACGGGTTCATCTACTATAAGGATGCGGCCAATAATTCTACCGGAATCGGAGCCATCGAGTCAAGCATGAATCCATTGGCCATCCTCAACCCGAATGACATCGAGAGCATCGAGGTGCTGAAAGATATCGCATCAACGGCCATTTTCGGTTCGCGCGGTTCCAACGGTGTCATCATCGTCACGACCAAGAAGGGCGAAATCGGCAAAAAACGCAACGAGATTACCTACGGCTACAACATCGGCGCAAGCCGGATTGCCAAGAAGCTCGACCTGATGACCGCATCGGAATGGGCCCAGATGCAGAAGACCTACTTCGGCAACAAGGGCGGCTACAGCGATGCCGAAATCGCTGCCCTGGGCAAAGGGACGGACTGGCAGGAGGCCATGCTGCGCACCGCACTCCAGCAGAGCCACCAACTGAGCGTAACCGGCGCAACCGAGTCCAGCAGATATACATTCTCGGCCAATTACACCGACCAGCAGGGCATCATCCTCAACTCAGGCTATTCACGCTACAACTTCCACAGCAACGTCGAGTGGGAAATCCGCAAAGGGCTGGACTTCGGCTTCAACTTCACCTACGGACGCTCGAAGCAGTCGGGTCTGAGCACAACCGAATCGACCAAGGGCAACTCGTCGCCATTCTCGGCCGGCATCACGAACAGTTTCGTCTATGCCCTGCTGATGCCACCCGTCGAGAGCGTCTATAATGCCGACGGTTCGTACAACTTCTCGAACAACTACGAGTACGCCTATTTTGCCATCGGCGACCACTCGGCCAATCCTGTCTATGACGTAAAGGAGAGCGTGGCCGACAACTACGTCAACAACCTGCTGCTCAACGTCTGGACGACCTACAAGTTCAAGTTTCTCACCTTCAAGGCCGCCGTGGGCACCAACAGTGAGAAACTCACACAAGAGTTTTTCGCCGACCCATATACAGCCTTGGGGTTGGCCAATGAAGGTATCGGCGGTGTCGGCAACCGTCAGACCGACACCTGGCAGCAGGAATACACCATTTCGTGGAACAAGGACCTGAATGACAACCACCACATCGATGGCGTGGTCGGCACGACCTTCGAAAAAGTCCGCACCAGCTACAACAGGACAATAACCAACCATTACAGCACCTGGCCTCTCAAGCAGTATCGGTTGGCCAACGGCAAAAACGTCTATACACCGGCCAACGGCATGGAACAGGCAAGCCTGATCAGTCACATCGCGAGATTCAATTATTCGCTGTTAAACCGCTACAACCTCACCGGCACACTGCGCTTTGACAAGAGCGACCGCTTTGCCGAAGGCCATCGGTGGGACTTCTTCCCCTCGCTCGGCCTGTCATGGAACGTGGAAAAAGAGGCATTCCTGGCCGATGTCCACCAGCTCGACTACCTGAAGCTGCGCGTGTCGGAGGGTCTGGTCGGCAATCAGGAGATTGACTACAATGCGGCCAATACGAACTACAATTCAGGCACGTATGGTGGCGCGTCATCCTATGTCAAGACGAACACCCGCAACGACAACCTGAAATGGGAAAAGACGCGAAGCCTCAATCTCGGCATCGACATCGGCCTCTACAGCAGCAAAATCAACCTTTCGGCCGATGTCTATTACAAGAAGACCAGCGACCTTCTGCTCCGTGTTCCAGCCGGCCTCTCCACCGGCGTAAGCACCCAGCTGCAAAACGTGGGCAACGTCGAGAACCGAGGTGTGGAATTTGAGGTCAATGGCACCCTGCTGAAGCGCCGCCGCCTGACGTGGACGGCATCGGCCAACATCGCCATCAACCATAACGAGATGACCGAATTGGGCAAGAACGCCGCCGGAATCGACTTCGGCGACCAAATCCAAGGCTCTGACAAACAGTACATCCTGCGCGAGGGCGAGGCTTACCTCTCCTACTACGGCCTGAAATTCCTGGGCATTGTCCAGACGGGCGAAGACGTCAGCAAACTGCCCACCATAAACGGACAAACGCCCAAGCCTGGTGACCTGAAATATGAAGATGCCAACGGCGACAACATGATCAACGGCAATGACTGCCAGATTCTGGGCTGCTACCAGCCCAAGTTTACCTACGGTTTTTCGACCCAGGCAAACTACCGCTGGTTCGACCTCTCGCTCAGTTTCGCGGGTTCCTACGGCAACAAGCTCTACAACGCCCTGGGCCGCCGTCTGGAGCAGACGGGCGACTCGTACAACGTCCTGCGCACCGTCCTAAACAGCTGGACGCCCGAAAATGGTGGCAATACGCTCGCATTGGCCAACACAACTCGTCCCTTCTCGTTTATCGACAGCCGCTATGTCCAGGATGCCTCCTACCTGAAGCTGAAGAACCTGACCATCGGCTACACGCCACGGCTGCCAAAGGGCGCCCCCGTCCGCCTGCGCGTCTATGTCACAGCAAGTAACCTGCTGACCATCTCGCCCTACAAGGGCTACGACCCCGAGGTGGCTGGCGGTACGGACAGCGGAGCCTATCCATCGGCCAGAACCCTTACCTTCGGCGCAAGCGTGACACTTTAATTTAAGACCCCCTCCAAACCTCCCCGAGGGGAGGTGATAGTCCGGGCAACTCTTATTTCCTAACTTCTAAAATGAGTTCCGCAGGGTCAGACCTTGCGGAACTCTTTTTATTTGACGGCTGTTGTACAATATGGCGGGATAAAGGCATTGGCCAATGAGATTATTCCACGAATCGACGGAAACAGCTGCAAATCAGCGCATTGCGGTGACTATCTTGGCCCATAGGACTCTTTCCGGACGATGGACATTGGCCAATATACCACTTTTATGGTACAGAAAATACCCCACAAACGGGATTTTGCACGTGCACGAAATGCGCTACCTTTGCACCGTCAAAAACGTTAAGGAATTGGCAAAACAAACAACAAAACAAACAACTATTATTATAAATCTTTAAGGTAAAAGAAAGGAACTTACAAATGAAAAAGAATCTCCTTTTCACTGCATTCGCAGCAGCAGCCCTTCTGACGGGCTTCGCATCGTGCAAAGATGACGATGACGAGATCGAACAAGTCACCGATGAAAACGTTGTAGACAGCGACGCCAGCGCAATCGCTCTCGCCAATGGTATCTACAGCCAGTTGCAACCCCTCAGCTCTTCATTCGCATTCATCATCGAGCTGAACTCAAACAAGCTGACCTCATTCGAAGGCGAAGAGGGTGAAGCCGGTCCAGTCAACAGCCGCTTCGAACAGCAGGCCGACACCTGGTATCAGGTCAAAATCTTCAACCGTCTGATTCTGGCCGTTGCTCAAGCCAATGAGGCAATCCAGACCGTCAGCAACTCGCTTGAGAAGGGCAAGGTAACCCAGGCCGGCTATAATGCAGCCGTAGGCAAGGCAAAACTCCTGCGCGGTCTTGCAAATCTGAAGCTCACACAGCTATGGGGTGAAATCCCAGTCTTCACCGAAGAGGGCGGCAGCACCACCGAGCGCAAGTCTATCGACGAGGTCCTCACCCAGGTTGTCAAGGACTTGACCGATGCCGAAAGCCTTCTGAAAGACTACGACGGCGATCCACGCGTACCATCAAAGCAGGCTGCACAGGCTCTTCTTGCCCGCACCTACCTTGTCTGGGGCGACAACCCACTCTCTTACGATGAAGTAGCCAAGATTGCCAACTCGCAGACAGACCCAGCCTTCACCACCACTCCTGCCTATCTGGAGAAGGCCGTCGAATATGCCGACAAGGTCATCGCAAGCGGCAAGTTGGCATTGGCCAATGACTACGCCAAGCTCTTCGGCCGCGAGTATGAGAGCAACAAGACCGGCGACAACGAGCACCTGCTCACCATCGCCCACGACGGTGACGCATACGACGCACAGGGCAACCACCAGACCCACTGCTCATGGACGTTCCCATTCCAGAACGGCGAGTTCGGCGAGGGCTACAGCCAGAACCACACCGAGGTTTCTGACGATGACCTCTACGACGACTGGAAGGCCGAGCAGCCCAACGACAAGCGATTGGTCAAGACCTACTACACCAGCCTCACCAATCCTGAGACAGGCAAGACCCACACCTACTATTCACCTATCTATACGCCAATCAACGGCAAGGGTGTAGATGAGAGCTATGACAACTCAATCAACCTTGAGATTACCTACAACTCGGTTGACCGCATCGAAGTCCGCTACGCTGAGGTTCTCCTCATCAAGGCCGAGGCTCTCGTACAGTTGGGCCGCAACAGTGAGGCCGCCGAGCCATTCAACCAACTGCGCACACGTGCCGGCATCGAGACCGTCGAAGCTCCGACCTTCGATCAGATCAAGCGCGAGTGGGACTACGAGTTCACCTACGAGCAGTTCTCTGCGCTCAACAGCTACCGCTGGAAGGATCTCATATCTTCTGTCAAGAAGGTCTCAGGCTACAAGCACTTCACCAACAATTGGGAGTCATTGGCCACCTACACCGACAGCCAGAAGGCTTACTTCGAGAAGATCCACAACCACCTCGTCGCCAAGTACAACAACGTCAAGGGCAAGCACTATCGTCAGCCTATCCCAACAGGTCTGACAGGCGAGGACTTGGGTATCGCCCAGAACCCAGGCTATTGATCAGAATACAGGTTTCATAAACAATTCATTCCGGGCTGGCACATGGGACACAACTTTTCGTGTGCCAGCCCTCCTTTTACCCAATCCCTTCCTTTGTTGATTTTTATGGCCAATGCGCCATCGGCCGAAAAAACGGTCCACAGATAACAGACAATCCGTATCAATGAACATTTAAATACCATTCACTATGATTCTCAGCAAAAAAATCCTTTTTTCAGCCATCGCACTCATCGGCGTGGCATTCTCAGCAACCTCTTGCAGCGACGACGACAAGGTCGCAACATTCAGCGTCGCAGGTACCTACGACGGCGTCTTCACCGAAGAGAAAGTCGGCACGCTGAACGACGCATCGGTCATCACGGCCAATGAAGACGGCACGTACGATATTCTAGTGGCACCGTCATTCACACTTGGAAGTGCCGAATTTGGAGCCATGACCCTGCGCAAAGTGCAGCTCGTCGAAACCGAAGAGGGCTACACATTTCAGAATGAGGCCAATGGCGTAAAAATCACCTATGCCGGCAACGAGGCACAGCGCAAGTATCCATCCATCCTCGAGTTTGCCGCCCATCTTGACGGCACGTTGAGCAAATCCGGCAAGTTGGATTTCACGCTCGACCTCAACCATGCCAATACGGTGTTCTTCTACTACACCTTTGCTGGGCAAAAGTGACATTCCTGAACCATTGTCGAACAAACAAACAAACAAACAAACAAACAACTACTTACAATGAAAAAAATTACGCTAATGGCTTTAACTACTACGCATGGGGAGCCATCGAGCCGTTCGACAGTTATGAAAGCGACACCTACCGCGCCAAGGTCGATGTGCCGAACATTCCGTCAAACTTTTCGGGCAATGTGAATTTTGATGCGGCAGCCCACGACATCGGCGGCAAATGGCGCACACCGACCTACGGTGAAATCCACGAACTGAACGTGAACACCACAAAGGAGTGGACCTCCGTCAACGGCGTCAACGGCCTGAAGGTCACCGGACCCAACGGAAACAGCATCTTCATTCCGGCCGCCGGTTTCTATACGGGCGATGTTCTGTCGAAGGCCACGTTCTCGGGCTACCTCTGGTCGGCCACCATCGACCCTGGCTATGAAGGCACGGGCGTCTCGGGCATCGTCAACGGCGGAGGCTTCGGCGGAGGCGGCAACTACGGCTATCTGGGCTACAGCATCCGCCCCGTACGCAACTGAACACCATTGGCCAACCCCCATTCCAACATAGATTTTCCGGAGACCGACCACAGCGCGTCGGCCTCCATTTTTTTGATGATAACGACATTGGCCAATGTTTTTCCCTCAAAAAATTGGGCAGAAACGGAAAATGCACTATATTTGCGGCGACATCTCAAAACAATTAACCTCAACAAACCTGATTATGAAGAAGAAGACATTGACAACTTTAGGCCTGATTGCCCTCCTCGCGGGCAGCGGACTACAGGCCCGCACCCTGGGATGGGGTCTCACGGGCGGCATCAACGTGACCAAGATGAACCTAGACAACAACTGGGAGGACATGACCAAACCCGAATCCGAAAAAGGCTGGTATGCCGGCATAACGGGCATGGCGTCGATACCCTTGGTGGGAATCGGCATCGACGGCTCGATCATCTATTCGCAGGAAGAGGTTCAGGTGAGTCAGGACAGCGAGAGCGAGACAGCCCAGTACATCAGCCTGCCGGTCCACCTGCGCTACGATTTCCGGATGCCATTGGTCGAGGACTGGTTCGTCCCCTATCTCATGATCGGTCCGCAGTTCAACTATGCCCTCAACGACGTGAAGTTCGCCATCGACGAGGGCACCAGCACCGAGGCCCTGCTCAAGAAGGCCAACTCGTGGCGTCTCGACATGGGCGTGGGCATGATCCTCTTCAACCACCTGCAGCTCACCTATTCGTATGGCATCCCAGTCGGCCCCTCGGCCAAACTGATGGACGAGACGGCCCAGGAAATCGTCAACAAGTGCAAGATGGGCAGCCACCGCATGGGTCTCGCAATTTACTTCTAAGGGCTTGGGAAGGGAGTAACGACCCCCTCCCGACCTCCCCGAGGGGAGGTGTCTGCCCCTCGCTAAAGTTCGTCTTCTCACTGAACGATTATCAATCGTTCTGACCGCTGCGAGGCCCCCGAGGGGAGGGGACGGCCAACTCTTATTTCTTAATTCTTATTTCTTAACTCTAAAAGGTATCGTCCCTTTTTTCTCCTCTTTTACTCCCCTTCCATACTGAATGTAAATGGGAGCCATTGGCCATAAAAAAAATTAAAAAAGGCCGCCTCCCACAAATTAGGTATTGCACATCTCACGAAAAAAGCCTATCTTTGCGGCCGATATGAAAAAGTCACTCCACACGCTTCTCATGCTGCTCCTGACAGCCAACATCCTGTTCGTCGGAATGGGATGGGACTACGTGCGATGCAGCTGCACGGGCGCAGTTCGGCTGGTGCCCTGCGGCGCTGTGGATGATGACGACGACTGCTGCGAACCCGACGAGGAGGGCTGTCTGACGCTGGTCCACCTCGAACTTTCGCCCACCGAGGCCGCCCACGACCTTTCGTTCGACACGGCCCACACGATTCTCTCGCCATGGGTCGCCCTGCCCGCATTCGCTGCGAGCTGTTCGGCTCCAGTGGCACGCACTACGCGACCAAAATACACTCACACAGCGCGGAAAGCACCGCCGCGCGACTATCTGACCCTAATCCGGGTGCTGCTCATTTGATTTTGTTTTTTGAATCTGATTCGTGGACTTTGATTCCCTTTGACGGGTCGGCGATGGCATTGTGGCCAATCTTCATCGACCTTGATCTGGGTGTCAGGCCGAATCTTATTATGGCCAATGTCCATCGGCCAAAAAAGTTTTCAATTTCTAAATCAAATAGCAATCCCCAATGAAATATATCTTTACAGGCATCTCAGCGATGCTTATCGGCGCGTCAGCCATCGGCCAGGAAACCGGAACCGCCGTGGCCGACACGATGAAGACGCTCGATCTCGACAATGTGGTCGTCTCGACCCGCGCAGGCACGCGTCGTATGGCCGGACCCGAAAACGGCGTGCGCATCAACCGCGAAGAGCTGTTCAAGGCCGCCTGCTGCAATCTCGGCGAGAGTTTCACGACCAATCCGTCGGTCGATGTGAACTACAGCGATGCCGCCACGGGCGCGAAACAGATCAAGCTGCTCGGCCTGAGCGGCACCTACGTGCAGATGTTGACCGAGAATATGCCCAACTTCCGCGGCGCGGCGGCTCCCTACGCGCTCGACTACGTGCCCGGTTCGTGGATGAGCGGCATCCAGGTGTCGAAGGGCGCATCGTCCGTCCGCAACGGCTACGAGTCCATCACCGGCCAGATTGACATCGAATACCTCAAGCCCGAACAGGAGCCCGGCCTCACGGTCAACCTCTACGGCAACACGATGAGCCGTCTTGAGGCCAATGCCGATGCCTCGATGCACGTCGGCCAGAACGCCAGCACCGTCCTACTCGCTCATTTTCAGGACGATTACGCCGACCACGACGAGAACGGCGACGGCTTCATCGACCAGCCCGGTGTCCGACAGTGGAACCTCCAGAACCGTTGGAATGCCCATCGCGAACACTACATCTTCCACGGCGGCGTGGGCATCGTGCGCGAGGAGCGTGACGGCGGCCAATTGCCCAAGTTCGGCCCCACGCGCTACGCGATCGGCATCGAGACCGACCGCTACGAGGGCTACATGAAGCACGCCTTCATCATCGACCACGAACACGGCACGAACATTGCGCTCATCACGTCGGCCTCGATGCAGCTGATGTCGGCCGACTACGGGCTGAAGCACTACGCCGTGAACGAGAAGAATGCCTACGCGCAGCTGCTCTACGAGACACACTTCACCGAGCGGCACGAACTCGCGGCCGGCTTCTCGCTCAACCACGACTATCTTGGCCAATGCCTTGAAAATGCCGGTTTTATGGCCGATGATGAGCGCGAGACGACCCTTGGCGGCTATGCCCAATACACCTACACGCTGGGCACGCGGCTCACGGCGATGGCTGGCATCCGCGCCGACCACAGCAGCCGCTACGGCACCTTCGTCACGCCGCGTCTGCACCTGAAGTGGACGCCTTCGCACCATTTCAGCACGCGCCTCTCCATCGGCAAAGGCTACCGCACGGCGCACGCATTGGCCGAAAACAACAACCTGCTGGCCAGTGGCCGACAGCTCGTCATCGGCGACCTGCGGCAGGAGGAGGCGTGGAACACCGGCGTGAGCACGTCGTTCTACATCCCGATCGGCGACGAGACGCTGAAACTGAATGCTGAGTACTACAACACGCGGTTCGACGAGCAGGCCGTCATCGACCTCGACAGCGACCCGACGCAGATCCGCATCGGCAACCTTGACGGCCGGTCGTACTCGAACACTATTCAGGTCGATGCTACCTATCCCGTCGTCGAGGGTCTGGAACTGACCGCCGCGTGGCGCTGGAACAAGGTCAAGACGACCTATGGCGGCCGACGTATGACGAAACCGCTCACGAGCCGCTACAAGGGTCTGGTGAGTGCAAGCTACAAGACGCCGCTCGCCCTGTGGCAGTTCGACGTGACGCTCCAGCTGAATGGCGGCGGACGGATGCCGACACCCTACGCCTTGGCCGATGGAACGCCTTCGTGGTCAGAGCGTTACGGTGCGTACGAACAACTCTCGGCGCAGGTCACGCGCTGGTTCCGGCAGTGGTCCATCTACGTGGGCGGCGAGAATCTGACCGGTTTCCGCCAGCGGCAGACAATCATCTCGGCCGATGACCCGTGGAGCACAGCCTTCGACCCGACCATGGTGTGGGGACCCGTGCAGGGCGCAATGGCCTACGTCGGTGTGCGAATCAACCTGTTCAGAACGAATACGCTGTAATTTGAAGGGATTGTAGAGACGCGTCGTGCCACGTCTCAGGAGTGAAGACCCCCTCCCAACCTCCCCGAGGGGAGGTGTCTGCCCCTCGTCTAAAGCCTCGTCTTCTCGCTGAACGATTATCAATCGTTCTGACCGCTGCGAGGACCATGAGGGGAGGTGATAGTCCGGGCAACTTCCAACTCTTATTTCTTAATTCTTATTTCTTAACTCTAAAATGTATCGTCCCTTTCACTCCCGAGACGTTTCGTGAAACGTCTCTACAATGCCCTTTCTCTCCCCTTAGCTACTTTTTAAAAAATACAAATTATGAAGAAAACCATCCTATTGAGTGCCATGTCGTTGTGCGTTGCAATGGCATCGGCCAAAGACCTCAAGACGCTCGTCGTCACCACTACGCCGCAGATGCACTGCGCGAGCTGTGAGAACAAGATCAAGGGCAACCTGCGCTTCGAAAAGGGCGTCAAGCGCATCGAGACCGACATCCCGCAGCAGACCGTCACCATCGAATTCGACGCGGAAAAGACATCGGCCGATGCCCTCGTCAAGGCGTTCGGAAAATTTGGCTACAAGGCAACGGAGGTCAAGTCCGACACGACCAAGGTCGATGTGAAGAGATGAACATTGGCCAATACATCAATCCAAACCGTAGATAATCAGCCAGTTACGAGCTTATCCCACAATCGCGGTATGGAAAAATACTAAACAAAGGGTATTTTCCAGGCGCAGAAAAGGGCGTATCTTTGCACCGTCAAAAACAAAGAACTTAGCTTGATTCACTACTCATAACTGATAAGCTGGTAATAACGTTTGAATTGGTTTAAAAATAAGGTTACACCGCTGACGTTGAGCTGATTGCTGAAATGAATGTCCTTGCAGAGAATCATGCCGACAAAGAACTTCTAAAAGACTGCGCCAGCGGGAAAAATTGATGCCATAACTGGAAGTTAAACAAATTTTTCGGAAACGACAGAGGTACTTCGCGATGAAGTACCTCTGTTTCTTTTTTGGGGTGTTTTTGGCCAATGGTAATCGGGAAACAGGCGTCCGAGGGCAGAAAAATGCGAAAAAAACCATTGGCCGGCACCCAAAAACTGACGATAAAACAATATTTTATGGCCAATTTACCACATTTGTGGTATAAAAATCGCGCACTTGGGGTATTTTCCATTGGCCGGAAACACCCTATCTTTGCACCGTCAAAAAAAACAAAGAACGCCGCTTGCGGCACAATCTATCAACTCTTTAAACATTATTCAAAAGTATGAAAAAGGTATTATGGCTTATGGCTTTGGCTGCTGTGACCCTCGTGTCATGCAACAGCAACGACGACGAAATCGACAATGGTATTGTGATCGAAGGCATTGACTTGTCGCCCGATGCAGACTGCTGCTCGGCCGAGGAAGCACTCCAGGTATATAACTTCCTGAAAACCGTCACTATCGTCCCCGAACTCTCCACGACGGTCGATGGACTGTACAACGTCTTCGCCTACACCAAGACGGGCTCGTTCCACAAGGGTTACAACGACATCTATTTTGTCGTAACGAAAAAGAAGACAGGCAATTACGTCAAGAATTTCGAAATCAGCAATGTCTCGCCCCTGATGTACATGGTCAAGAAGAACATGAGCCACAGCACTCCCGTGGGCGACGGCTACAAGACATTCGACGAGACCCGTCCCGCACTGAAGCACGGCTGGATTTCATTCCTCATGACGACGAGCGACGCAGGCTACTGGACCCTGGGCTACGACATCGAGGTCTTGGGCAGCAAAGGGACATTGGCCGACACCCCAATCATCGTCGATGAACTTCCCGCCGGACAGGACTGGCTGAAGAGCTTCAAGGTAGGCAGCGACACGTATTATCTTTCGTTGGCCAATGCAACAGACTGGAAGACAGGCACGAACGACATTGTGGCCTATGTCTCGAAGAAGGGCGCCATGGGCACGAAGCCATACGCATTGGCCACCGAGACCTTCACCATCGAAATCGACCCGCGTATGCCGGATATGGGCAACCACACTTCGCCAGACAACGTTGCGCTGACCCGCCAGGACGACGGTTCCTACAAGGGCACCATCAACCTCACGATGACCGGCCTGTGGCGCATCCACCTCACCGTCAAGGACGCCGACGGCAATGTCGTGGCTGGCGGCGATGACCTGAAGGACGGCTACAGCTCGCTCTATTGGGACGCGACGCTGTAACCCCACCCCTACCCTCCCGAGGGAGGGAGAAGGAAAATTACCAAAAATATGCGCGGAAAGGAGGTGAAGACACAGCCTTTCCGTGCTTTTCTTAACAAAATTGAATTATGTTTGCGTTATTCGTTTTATCTACAATATTGTCCGCCAACGCCGATGCCGACACGACAGCCGCACCGCTCCACGAAATCGACGAGGTCGTAGTGGTGACATCGGCCAATGACAGCCGCCGACGCTCGCTCAAGGGACAGACCGCCAGCATCGACGAACATCTGTCCGAGCTCTCACGCGTCAACCTCGTGCGCCGCGGCTCATACGCCTGGGAGCCCGTCGTCAACAACATGACCACCGAGCGCGTCTCGACCACCATCGACGGCATGAAGATCTTCTACGCCTGCACCGACAAGATGGACCCCGTGACCTCCTATGTCGAGAGCGGCAACCTCCAGAGCATCAGCCTCAACTCCGGCCTGAACGGCAACCCGCAATCGACCGGCAACATCGGCGGCAGTCTCGACCTGAAGCTGCGCAAGGTGGGCTTCGACAGCGAGACTTTTGTGGCCAATGCCTCGGCCGGATACGAGGCCAACGGACATCTCCAGGTCTATGGGGCCGATGCTGCCATCTCGACCCACCGCTTCTACACGAACTTCGGCCTCTTCTACCGCCACGCAGACAACTACCGTGCGGGCGACGGCCACGTGGTCGATTTCTCGCAGTTCCAGAAGGTCAACACCTTTGCCAATGTCGGCCTCCGCACCGGCGAGCGTGACATCATCGAGGCCACGGCCATCTTCGACCGCGCGACCGACGTCGGCTATCCCGCCCTCAACATGGACGTGGCCAAGGCCGAGGGCATCATCACCTCACTCTCCCACCGCCACGAGTTCGCCGACGGGTTCATCAGGCGCTGGGAGACCAAGGCCTATTACAACCACATCACCCACATCATGGACGACACCAAGCGCCCCGACGTCGCCATCCACATGGACATGCCGGGCGAGAGCTGGACGGCGGGTCTCTACAGTCTGATTTCGGCCAATGGCGCTCGTCACGAGGCCCAGCTGAACTACGACATCTACTACAACCGCGTCTTTGCAGACATGACGATGTATCCCGGCGGCGCCGCCCCGATGTACATGGTGACGTGGCCCGACGTGGGCACCCTCTGCACCGGACTGGCCGCGAGCGACGACATCGCCATTGGCCACAACCAGCATATCCACCTCTCGGCCAAGGTCGCCCAGCAATGGCAGCGCCTCAATGACGAAGAGGGCTACCACGCGCTGAAGGTCTTCTTCCCCCACATGACGGATGCCTACGTCCAGACCATCGGCCGCATCGCAGCAAGCTACGCCTGGCAGCCCACCCACTGGAACGTCACCCTGGGCGCCGGTTGGGGCAGCCGCGCCCCGACCGTGACCGAGGCCTATGGCTATTACCTCAACAACACGTTCGACCAGTATGACTACATCGGCAACCCGCACCTGAGCAACGAGTCGGCCGTCGAGCTGAACGCCTCGGCGCGGTGGACGGAGGGCAGCCGCCTCACCATCGGCGTGGAGGGCAACACGTTCCTCTTTTCGGACTATATCATCGGCCAATTTGAAGACCGGCTGAGCGCGATGACCGTCGGGGCCGAGGGCGTGAAGGTCTATGGCAACCTGAGCCATGCGACGATAGCCAATGCCTCGTTCAACGCGCAGTGGCAGGCGACCGACGGACTGGCCTGGCGCGGCAAGTTGGGCTACAGCCTGGGCCGCGATGACGAGGGCGATCCCCTGCCGCTCATCTCGCCCGTCGCCTACGCATTGGCCGCAACCTACAGCCGTTCGGGTTTTATGGCCAATGCCGAGTTGAAGGGCAACGCTCGTCAGGTCGATTTCGGTCCGAAATACGGTGAGACGGAGACGCTGGCCTATGCCGTCGTCAATCTGAGCGCACAATATGCATTGGCCATAAAAAAGACGTCGCTCGTCGTCCGCGTGGGCGTCGAGAACCTGCTGGACAAGGCCTATACGACCTATGCCGACTGGCGCGAAATCCCGCAGAAGGGCCGGAACGTCTATGCCAACGTGGCGGTGACGTTTTAAAAAAGTATTTAAAGGGAGTGAAAAGGGAGTGAAAAGGACGTTTGCCGCAGCTATCGACAACTCTAATTTCATAACTTTTCAAAGGATATTATTTATATTTCATAAGTTTACAGCCCAAATACCACAAATATGGTATGAAAAATACCCCACGGGAGGGATTTTACGGGTGCAGAAAATGCCGTACCTTTGCACCCAGAAAATTAACAAAAAAATGAATTGATATATGAAAAAGGTATTTACACTCGTAGCAGGCGCTCTGGCAGCCATCAGCGCCATTGCAGCCACCGGACAGAACGACGGCATCATCACAGTCAAGACAAGCAAAGTGGCCCGTCCGCTCGTAGAGCAGTGGGCACAGGCATATAAGGCCATCCGCCCCGACGTCGAAATCGAAATCGTTTCGGCCAAGGTCAAGGACGCCGACCTCACTCGCACCAACATCCAGACGGAAGGCAGCAACGTGACCTACGTGGGCCGCTATGCCCTGCTGCCAGTGACATCGGCCGCCAATCCGCTGAAGGATGACATCGAGCGCCGCACGTGGTCGGCCAAGGACCTGAAGCGCCTCTTCTTCTTCGACGAGGAGCTGGACGACGATCTGGACGGTGCCTCGAAGAGCCGCAAGGAGAAATTGGCCGACAAGCTCACCGTCTTCACCGGCAGCCACAGCATGAGCTGGACTCCGGCATTGGCCGCCCATTTCGGCTATACCAAGGATGCCGTGAAGGGCAACAAGGTGGCCGGCGACGACATCTACCTGCTCAACGCCATCGAGGCCCAGCCTGCTTCGGTCACATTCTCGTCGCTGTCGTTCCTCTACAACCTGCAGTCACGCGACATCCGCACGGACATTGCCCTCCTGCCCCTCAACGTCAAGAAGGACCAGGGCGAGGCTTTCGGCAACCTTGACGCCGTCATCGACGTGCTTGAGCATCAGCGCATTGACGCCATTCCGGTCGAGCCCATCGGCTTCACCTACCAGCAGGCAGACAGCGACATCGAACAGTTCCTCGCCTGGATCCTGAGCGACGGCCAGGCCTACAACCACGCGCAGGGCTTCCTGCAGCTGGACGAAAAGGACGCAAAACAGCAGAAAAAGCTGTTGGCCGAAAAATAAATCGGCACTCCACACGTTATCCTATCCGATGTATATATTTTTTGTGGCCAATGGCGTTAAATCCCATTGGCCATAATGATAAAAATCCAATCTATGCAGAAGACTGAAAAAAAGAGGAACCAGCAGGCGCGCCAACTCATTCTGTGGGTGGGCGCACTTGTTATCGGAGCGGCGCTGGGCTACCTCGGCATCGCGTGGCTGAACGAGGTGTTCGACTTCGTGGCGACGGTCTATACGCGCCTGTTCCAGTTCGTGGCCGTGCCGACCATCGCATTGGCCGTAATCACCACTCTCTCGTCACTGGGCGGACGGAAGGAGACGGGGCGGATTTTCCTGCACACCATCACCTATACGCTGCTCACGACGGTGGCTGCGGCTACGGTGGGACTCGTGCTCTATCTCGTCATCCAGCCCGGCAACCTGCCTGCCGAGGCCGTGAATGCCGCCCGCGGCGACGTGCCGGAGGGGCTGACGCAGCTGTCATTCTACGACCACATCCTGAGCGTCGTGCCGAACAACATCATCGAGCCGTTCGCGCGCGGCAACGTGCTGAGCATCCTGATTATCGCGGCTGCGGTCGGATTGTCATTGGCCATCATGCCGAAAAACGAGAACGTCGCGACGCTCCTGCGCGGCATCTTCGGCCTGCAGGAACTGCTGTTCACGCTTATCCGCGCGCTGATATGGGCCCTGCCGGTGGGCATCGTGGCCTTTGCCGCACAGCTCTCCGCCCAGGTCGAGGCGGGCGTGATTGTCGACTCGTTGGGCAAATACGTGACCGTGATTCTGGGCGGTAATCTTGTCCAATTCTTCATCATCCTGCCGCTGTTCCTCCTGGTGCGCGGACTAAACCCGCTGTCGGTGTTCAAGGCGATGTCGCCCGCTGTGCTGATGGCGCTGTTCACCAAGTCATCGGCCGCAACCCTGCCCGTCACGATGCGCTCGGCCGAGGAAAGGCTGAAGGCCCGCAGCGAAGTGGCCCGTTTCGTGCTGCCCATCTGCACCACCATCAACATGAACGGATGCGCCGCCTTCATCCTTGTCACCTCGCTCTTCGTGATGCAGAACGGAGGCACGCCGCTCGACCTCACCACGATGCTGCTGTGGCTCGTCATCGCCGTCATTTCGGCCATCGGCAACGCGGGCGTCCCCATGGGCTGCTACTTCCTGACCCTCTCGCTGATGGCCGGCATCGGCGCCCCCATCAGCATCATGGGCATCATCCTGCCCATCTTCACCATCATCGACATGATCGAGACGGCCGAGAACGTCTGGTCGGACTCATGCGTCTGCGCCATGGTGGACAAGGATATCGCGGGATAAGGGCATTGGCCAATGACACAATCCTCGCCTACATAATGAAAAAAGGAATTTGCAACCGGTGCAAATTCCTTTTAATTGTTTAAATGGGCTAATAATAACTTTTTGCATCTCGAACCCAAGAACTTCCGGCAAAAAATCCGTCCTTTCGTTCGTCAAGTGAAAAAAAATCCTTATCTTTGCGACTCGTAACATATCGGCTACCACATTTTCATGATGGCCGATGAATATCAACCAAACTCTTAAACCAACATCATCCAAAAGAAAAATTAACCTAACATATTCATTAACATAGCGTTTGCTACTATATTCGAGATGCCCTAAAAATTTGCCGATTCTTAAAGCATCCCCATTGAATAAGTTCAGCGAACGTCTGCGCTTTGCGTGGACGGAACTTATTGGGATGCGGGTTACGGCAAATTTCCTTGGGCTCATAAGTGAAGTTCGCGCTTCTTTTGTACCCTGACGGAAATTTGCCACCCGCATTTTCGAAAGTTGCATTCGCCCCCAAACACAGCGCAACACAATGGTAAAGGACATCAAGGCACAAAATGCCTCGACGAAACCTAACGATATGGTTTTGGCGAGGCTGCATCGTGACTTTCCCCAATGTTTCAACAACGAGGGGAAATTCGACATCGAAAAATTCAAGGGACTTATTGCGGAAGATGTGGACGTGACGCACGAGGGCTACAATCTCGACTTCCTCGGCAAGAACTACGCGAATCTCATAGCCTGCACCGAAACGGAGACGGTGATTCAACCCGACGCCGCACACAACGCTCTGCCCGAAAACTGCGACAGCCAAAACGTCTATATCAGTGGCGACAACCTCGATGCGCTCAAGCATCTGCTGAAATCGTACGCTGGCCAAATCAAGTGCATCTACATAGACCCGCCTTACAACACGGGCAGCGACGGTTTCGTCTATGCCGACAAGTTCAGCTTTACGGCCAATGACCTGCAAGTCAAGTTGGGTGTGAGCGAGGAGAAAGCCGCACGCATCCTTGACCTTACCAAACGCGGCTCTGCGTCACATTCCGCATGGCTCATGTTCATGGCTCCTCGCCTGATGCTTGCGCGCGACCTTTTGACCGAGGATGGCGTTATCTTCATCAGCATCGACGACAATGAGCAGGCAAATCTCAAATTGTTGTGCGACAGCGTGTTTGGAGAAGAAAATTATGTAGCGACTTTCCCATGGCGCAAGCGAACAGCAAAGTCTGACGTACCCTTTGGCGTTTCGCAGGATTATGAATGGATAGTTTGTTATGCCAAAACCGATTTATCTAAGGCTAAAATTGATGGTAAGGAAAGGAAATACTTTGAAACAAAAGACTTTCCTAATAGACCTTGGCGTATTCATGATCTAACGAAACAAACATCTGCAAGCGAACGTCCCAATAGTTTTTTTACTATTGTAAATCCAAAAAATGGGAATGAGTATCCTGCAAATCCCAATGCCACATGGCGAATTACCAAAGACACATTCAAAGACTATTATGAATCAAACCGTATAATTTTCCCTGGCGATTATGATTTTCTTAACATTACAAAGCCCGTATTGCGCTATTGGAAAGAAGATGACGAACAAAAGGCAGGTGACAACTTTGGCAAAGTAGCAGTTAGTACAAATCTGCCGAATAGTGTCGGCATGTCGCAAGATGGAACAAAAGACATTGACGCACTGTTTTCTGCCAAAGTATTCAGTTTTCCCAAACCTGTTAACCTATTGAAATATTTGGTTTCTACAATCACAGAGAAAAACGACCTCTTTCTCGACTTCTTCTCTGGTTCTGCAACATCTGCCCACGCTGTCATGAAACTGAATGCCGAGGACGGCGGCAATCGCAAGTTCATAATGGTGCAATTGCCGGAGCAAACACCCAAAGACAGCGAGGCACGCAAGGCTGGATATGAGACTATCGACCAAATCGGTCAGGAGCGCATCCGCCGCGCGGCCGCGAAAATCCGTCATGAGCATCCCGACTTCAAGGGAGACCTCGGCTTCAAGCACTACACCTTGCAAGATGTACCGCAAAACACATTGGACAAGATAGAAAAATTCGACCCCAATGACGTTTTCACGGACAACGACATTCTGCAGCAATTCGGACGCGAGACGGTGCTTGCCACATGGCTGGTGCGCGATGGCTACGGGTTCGACGGGAAAGCCACAGAATTGAATTTGGCAGGCTACACAGCCTATCTTTGCGGCAGTCACATCTACTTCGTCAACGAGGGCTTCGACGAAAACGCCATGATTGCGCTCATTGGCCGCTATCACAGCGATGCGTCATTCAATCCGCAGGACATCGTGCTGTTCGGCTACAGTTTTGGCCTTCCACAGACTGAGGATCTCAAACGAAACCTGAAGACGCTGGAAGACAGCGCGAAGAACCTGAAAATAAACTTTGAAATCCGATACTGATGGAAATAAAATATCAAAGCGGGCTGCCACACCAGCAGCGGGCTGTCGATGCCATCGTCCAGGTGCTGAATGGCGTGCGGATTGACTCGCCCAAGGAGCTGTACGAAAACCCGAAATTGGACCTGAGCGACAACAGGATTATTCAAAATATCCGCGAAGTGCAGGCTACCAGCGAAAACAACGTGCCGGCCGAGTGGCGCAAGGCAAGTCCATCGGCCGAAACCCTTACGCTCGACATCAAGATGGAGACGGGCACGGGCAAGACATACGTCTATGTCCACACCATCTACGAACTGCACAAGCGATTCGGCATCAATAAGTTCATCATAGCAGTGCCGTCGTTGGCCATCAAGGAGGGCGCGAAGTCGTTCATCATCGACAACGACGTGCGCCGACATTTTGGCAATGCCTGCGGCTATGATGCGGAAATCCACCTGAGCGTACTGCAGACATTGGCCAAAAAGAAAGGCCGGGCCATCTTTCCGTCCGGTGTAAGCGATTTCGTGCGCGGCACATATCAGATACAGAACAGGATTCACGTCCTGCTGGTCAATATGGGTCTGCTCTCCGACCGCAAGGAAGGCATGTTGATGCGCTGCTACGATACTGCCGTCGCAGACTGCTTCCAGCCCTATGAGGCATTGAAAAAGACACGTCCGTTCCTCATCATCGACGAGCCGCACCGTTTTTCGCGCGACCAGAAGGCTTTTGAAATCATCAAGAAAATGATTGCACCGCAGTGCGTCATCCGATTCGGTGCGACATTCCCGGACGCCGTGATTGGCTGCGGGAAAGGGAAGGTCGTAACAAAGGACTACGAGAACCTGCTCTACAACCTGAACGCCTGCCAAGCCTTCAACCAGACACTGGTGAAGGGTGTGGCCAAGGAGCATTTTGAATCACCTAGCGGGAGAAACGAGAAAATCAAGGTATTGGACATCGCAGGCAAAGAAGCCGTGACGTTCAGCCACATATCGGCCAATGGCAGCCGCTCGTACACCTTGCGGAAGGGAGACTCATTGGCCATGATCAGTCCTGACATGGAGGGTGTGAACATCGACAACATCGGCAAGGATTCCGTAGAGTTCAGCAACGGTCAAACCAAGCACAAGGGCGAGGAATTTGACGTGACAATCTATGCGGCATCCTATCAGGAAGCTATGCTGAAACTGGCCATCGAACGGCATTTCGAGACCGAACGGAAGAACTTTAACCGCTCGCAAAGAATCAAGACATTGGCCCTGTTCTTCATCGATGACATTCAATCGTTCCGTGGCGACGAAAACGGTGAGAAGGCATGGCTACGCGAAAGTTTCAACCGTCTGTTGAAGGAACGGATCAATTCGGAACTGAAGCAGGAAAACTCTCCAGAATATGCCGAATATCTGCTGGCGAGTTTGCAGAATCTCAACGAATGTTCGGCCGGCTACTTCGCACAAGACAACAACGACAGCGATGAAGCAGTCGCCCAAGAGGTTGACGACATTTTGAGGAACAAGAAAAAGCTGCTCGTATTCAAGGACGAAAAGGGCAACTGGAACGTACGCCGTTTCCTGTTCTCAAAATGGACGCTGAAAGAGGGCTGGGACAACCCGAACGTCTTCACCATTGCCAAACTGCGCTCGTCGGGCAGCGAAATCAGCAAGATTCAAGAGGTGGGACGCGGTCTGCGTCTGCCCGTGGATGAATTTGGCAACCGCATCGGCAACGAAGAGTTTATGCTCAACTACATTGTCGATTTCAAGGAGGCAGACTTTGCCGATCGTCTTGTCGCTGAAATCAATGGCGATGCGGCAACCGTCGCTAATGCACTGAAAATCACGGAAGAGCAATTGGAGAAGGCGGCAGAAAAGAGAGGCATTGACAAAAAGAGTCTGTTTATCGAATTGTTGTCAAAAGATTATATTGACACCGATAAAAACATCATAAGCGACAACATAACTTCATTCTACAACGAATATCCGGAGTTCAAGCCTGCTGGCGGCATCTCGAAATCGAAGGTTACAGACCGTAACAAACAGCAGACGAACATGGTGAAAATCAGGGGAAAGCAATATGCAGACCTGAAAGAGCTGTGGGAGAAAATCAACCGCAAATATGTGGTCTTTTTCGACAAAGAACTCAACGAAAAGATTGAGACCGATTTCCATCTGGACAAAGAGACATTCACCTCTGTCTATATCACCAGCCATCGAAGCAGTATCGCCACAACAGAAAATGAAGCCCAGGTTGTGATTGACAACGGAGTTCAATACGAGGTGAACAGCAGACCGTTGCCATACAATGTGTTCCTGAAACGTATTGCATTGGCCACATCACTGCCCATCACGCTGATCCACAAGAAAGTGTCGGAATATTTCAAAAGCAAGGAAGAAGTGATTGACCAGTACGACAACCTCATCAATGAACGTTCGATGACAAACTTCATCAATCAGTTCAACGGCTGGAAGGCCGAGAATATCATTGGCCAACTACACTACAAATCGGCCAATTACGACACGAAAGAAACAGCCCTGACCGACGTGAACGGACGGCTGAAAGATGGAATTCCACAGGGAATGATCGGCGTAAACTGGAGTGAAGGAAGTCCATTGGCCAAATACCTGTATGAAGGAATTGCATCCGATTCGGAACTGGAAGAGCAGAACATCAGAACAGATATAGACGATGTCGTCGTATTCGGAAAAATCCCCCGTCGAAGCATCGCAATTCCAACAGCCATCGGTAATTACAGTCCCGACTTTATGTACGTCGTCAAACGGAAAGATGGCCTGCAAGAGCTGAATGTCGTGATTGAAACCAAAGGCGTAAACAAGAAAGAAGACCTTCGTAAAGATGAAGATTTCAAAATCGGTTGTGCGGAAAAATTCTTTGAACAATTGCAGAAAGACGGATTTGATGTAAAATTCGACAAACAGACCAACAACAAAGCAATGAAAGAAATCATAGCCAATCTGATAAAGGAAGAATAAACTCCACGGGCAAAAAAAGAAGGGAACCTGCTCAAAATCTATAGGCAAGTTCCCTTTTGCTTTATAATCTCATTGGCCAATGTCCCAAATCAGCCCTGCGCGTTGATATGCTTGAGTTTCGGAGCGTCGAGCACCGTGATACGCCGGCCATCGACCGAGATGATTCCCTCGTCCGAGAAGCTGGCCAGAGTGCGGATGGCGTTGCTCGTCGTCATGTTCGAGAGCGAGGCGAGGTCTTCGCGCGAGAGCGAGATGTTGAGCGTGCGGCCGTCGGATTCGGTGCCGTATTTGTCGATCAGGAAGACGAGGCTGCCGGCCAGTCGGCCACGGATATGCTTCTGGGTGAGCTCGAGCGTACGCAGGTCGGACTTGCCGAGGTCAATGGCCAGATTCCGCAGGAAGTACATGGCCAATTCGGGGTTCACGAGACAGAAACGCTCAATCAACGTCATCGGGATGCAGGCGACCTGCGCATTCTCGATGGCGATGGCCTCGGTCGTGTGTTCCTGGCTGGCAAAGAAGCTGCGGTAGCCGAAGATATCTCCGGGCTGGAACATGCGTACAATCTGGTTACGGCCACCCACACCGAGCTTTTCGAGCTTGGCGTGTCCGCGTATCATGCAATAGAGATAGACTGACTCCTCTTCGTCATGATAGATGTAGTCACCCTTATCACAATTCAATCCTATGGCATTGTCGTACAATGCCTTCTGCTGTGGCTCTGTCAGGAAATCCCAGATATCCCGCAATCCATTGGCCAAATCCGATTCTGTCATTTTATTTAATAGTTTTATAGGTTCCACACTGATTACCAGACGAATGCAAGACCGAATGTCAGGTTCTCCTTCATCTGCAACTTGTCATCTTTCGCATCGTCGAAACGAGGATAGAGATAGACCTTGGCCGAGCTGTATCGACCCAGTTTTATGTCGAACGTATTCTCGAACTCGAACACGAAGTTGTGATAGCTCGTGAAGAGATAGGCTCGCGACGTCCAGGCTACCGACTCGTTGATCTTCCACTCGAATTTGTTCGTGATCGATGCACCGACCTGGTTCAACGACCTGTGCCCTTCGCTGATGCCGTAGGATGTCACCGCAACGCGGTCATCGCCCACATATTTCAGGTTGTATGACAGCGGGGCCAACATCAACGAATAGGTGAAGTTCTTGTTCTTCGTCAACTTCAAGTCCATACCCACGGCGGTGTTGAAGACGAGCGGCGCGAAGAAGCTGTTTTCAACCCTCTTGCTATTGGCCTTATAGAGCTCGAAAATCGGCGTTGTGATATAGGCCGATGTGCTGTAGTACCAATTCTTCCAGGCCTTGTAGCCGTAGCTCAGATCAACGCGGAACTGGTTGTCGTTGTTCACGCGCATGGGGTGAATCGTATCGACCTTCGTATAGTAGCCCGACAGACGGAGTTCGAGCGCGATGTCGAGCGTCGTCTTCTTCTGCTCGTCGTAGCGGCTGAACGTCAGCTTCTCGTAGGTCGAGAGCGTCATGTTGTTGTCACCGCCGTTGTACCAGTTGTCGCTCAGCGCCGTCTGTGAAATCTGCACGTTGGTCGTGCCGCGACGATGCCACTTGTCGGCATGGAAGGTGACCTGCTCCATGTTCAGGCTGGCCGTTTCCAGTTCGAGGCCGAGGCCGGTGTCAATCTGTTCATCGGCCGAAAGTTCCTGACGTTCGATGCGGACGCGCTCGGTCGGCAGGTCGCTGTGTTCGGGGCGGACGCGCGCGACGGCGCTCAGGTTCTGCATCTCGTAGCGGTAGATGGCCCCTTCCCGCACAGCGCCATAGGCCAACTGCTTTTCGTAGGGGTTTGTGGCCAATGGCGCATCGGCCATCAACATTCCCGCCTGTTCCGATTCGTGCTGTGCCATCTGCGCCAACGTCGGCTTCTGCACGCGGGGAACATCGGCCCCAATCACGAGCGGCAGACGCAGATCGTTCTGGGCATACGTCAGCGAGGCATCCAGCGGCAGACTATCCACCAGCAGACGAATCGCGCTGGGCTGCAACGTGTCGGCATTGCGCATTGCCTCGGCCGATGGTTCAGTGAACGGATACAACCGCCTCCACGCCGCCATCAGAGCGGGATTTTCGGGCAATGGCTCCTCCTCCACCTCGACCGATGTTGTATCGGCCAATTCCTCTTCTAAAATCGAAATATCATCAATGAACAAGGTGTCACCGGATGGGATTAAAGAATCGGACAAGGTTACAACATTCGACACTGCCGTATCGCGCGCCGTCTGGACTGCCAGACTGTCTTTTATGGCCAATGAATCGGCCGCCGAGGTCGAGGTCTTCAGGCTGTCACCCTGCACAGCAGCCACTTCCTGAGCCCCTAAAGAGCCCAAAAAGCAACTCCACAGCAGAAAAATCAACAACCTTAACTTCATACACCTCAAACCTCTTTTTACGATGTTTTTTCTTCGTTTCGGATTGGCATTGGCCAATGCCATAATCGCGCAACAAGCGACACAATGCGAAGCATTCCGCTCCGCTGCATGGATTTACAGCACCACGCTGGCTGGGATGGCGCGGCAATTGTAGTGCGACGCCATAATCTGGCCGTAGGCACCCGCGCTGCGCAGGGCAACCAAATCGCCACGCTTGGTGACAGGCAGAATCTCGTCCGTGCCGAAACAGTCGCTCGACTCACAGATGGGGCCGACCACGTCATATTTGTCTGTTTCCTGCACGCCAGCGGCCTCAGCACTGATATTTTCGATGTTGTGATGCGCCTGATACAGTGCCGGTCGAATCAAGTCGCTCATGCCTGCATCGAGGATGACAAACTTCTTGTTCAGACCCTCCTTCACATAGAGCACCTTGCTGATCAGGCTGCCACATTGGCAAACGACCGAACGGCCCAGCTCGAAGTGAAGTTCCTGACCTTCACGCAGTTGCAGATGTTTGGCATAATTATCGAAGAAACTGCCGAAATCCGGAATTGGATTCTCGTCGGGATTCACATAGTCGCAACCCAGACCGCCGCCCACGTTGATGGTCTCCAGGCGGATGCCCTTGGCCTCAATATGCTCCTGCAACTTATTGATTCGGTCGCAAAGCATCGCAAACGGCTCCAGTTCGAGCAACTGACTGCCGATGTGGAAGTGCAAGCCTATCAGCTTGATATTCTTCAACTTCATGGCCAATGCGATGACATCGTCCAACATCTCCATCGAGATGCCGAACTTGTTCTCGCTCAGACCCGTCGTGATGTATTTGTGCGTATGAGCATCGACATTCGGATTGACACGGATGGCCACACGAGCCACCTTGCCCTTGGCCGCAGCCAGTTCGTCGATGACCTCCAGCTCGGGAATTGACTCGACGTTGAAGCAGGCGATGTCTGCATCCAATGCCAGATTGATCTCCCAATCGGCCTTTCCGACGCCGGCAAAAACGACCTTGTTGGCAGGGAAACCGGCCTTCAGACAGGTCTCGACCTCGCCGCCGCTCACACAGTCGCAGCCCAGGCCGCTCTGGTTGACGATGCTCAGCACGGTCGGATCCACATTGGCCTTGACAGCATAATGCACGCGGAAGGCAGAATGCTTGGCCGCCTCCATGTTGATTGTGTCCAATGTCTTTTGGAGAAGGTTCTTGTCGTAATAATAGAACGGAGTCTTCACTCCAGCAAATTGTTCAATCGGAAAGTTCATAACGCAAAACACTTAGGGGGGGGAAGGATTCTGAATGATACCGCTTTGGGGAGACTGGACGGTCAATAAATCAGGATACCCTTCCCCTGACGCGAGGGGAAGGATATCATACTATCGCTCAATCGCGGAAAAGGTGGGCGCTCAGGCTCTGGAGAGCCTTGATCTTGTCCTCCTTCTTGACGAGCATCGAGATGTTGTAGTTCGAGCCGCCGTAAGAAATCATGCGGACTGGGACATCGGCCATAGCCTCAATCACACGGCTCTCGAAACCGAGGTTGTCCCACTTCATATCACCCACTACGGCGATGATTACCATGTCCTTATCTACCTGGACGGTGCCGAACTTCTTCAAGTCATCGACGATTTCGTCCAATTTCTTGTCGTTGTCGATGGTCAATGAGACTCCGACCTCGCTCGTCGTCACCAGATCGACCGATGTCTTGTAACGGTCGAACACCTCAAATACCTGGCTCATAAAGCCATAGGCCAACAACATGCGGCTCGACTTGATGCGGATGGAGGTGATGCCGTCCTTGGCAGCGACAGCCTTGATCTTGCCGGCCTCGGTCTGGTTGCTGATCATGGTGCCTGGGGCCGATGGTTCCATCGTGTTCAACAGACGGACAGGGATGTTATACATACGGGCCGGCGTGATGCAGGTCGGGTGCAGGATCTTGGCGCCGAAATAGGCCAACTCGGCAGCCTCGTCGAAATTGAGGTTGCGCACAGGCTTGGTACCCTCGACGAAACGCGGGTCGTTGTTGTGCATACCGTCGATGTCGGTCCAGATCTGGATTTCATCGGCACGGATGGCGGCACCCACGATGCTGGCGCTGTAGTCCGAACCGCCACGCTGCAGGTTGTCAATCTCGCCGTAGGCATTGCGGCAGATGAAGCCCTGGGTGACATAGATCAGCTGGTCAGGGAAGGCGGCCATCTGGTCCTTCAGATGCTCCTCAATGTACTTGAAGTCGGGTTCGGCATTCTTGTCAATTCGCATATACTCGAGGGCAGGCAGGAAAGCGACCTTGACACCCTGCTCCTGCAAGTAGAGGTTCATCAGGTTGGTGCTCATCAGCTCGCCCTGGGCAACGATGCAGCGCTCCTCGAAGATGGTGAACGGGTGATTGGCAAACGAACGGATATAGTCGAAGATGCCGCGCAGGACCTCGGCTGCCTTCTCCTTGTATTCGGCATGGGCATAGAGCTCATCGATGGTCTCGGCATACTTCTGCTCCAACCGATTGATGACATCGGCCGCACCCATCGCGTTCTGCAGCTTGTAATAGCCCGAAATCTCAAGCAAAGAATTGGTCGTTCCAGACATGGCCGACAACACAACTACCTTGGGCTGGCCATCCTCAACAATCAAACCAGCAACGTTCTTGATACGCTGGGCAGAGCCGACAGACGTACCACCGAATTTCATAACTTTCATCTTTATATGCGAAATAATTATAATTTTCCAGCCGCGAATATAACCCAATTATTCCAAATCGCAAAACAAATCCCCGAAAAAGTATATTTTTGCCAAGTAGATTTACCCCTTTTCGAGCATTTCGTCACTCGGATTGACCAAGTACAAGGTCTGGGTCGCGCGAGTGAAGGCGGTGTAGATCCATCGGTAAAAATCGACGCCGAGGTGTTCGGGATTGATGTAGGCGACGTCGAGATAGACATCGCTCCATTGGCCGCCCTGGCTCTTGTGGCACGTCACGCAGTAGCCATATTTCACCTGCAGGGCGTTGAAGTAGGGGTTCTCTTTCATCATTTTGTAGAGGTCGCGCTGGTTGCGGATTTCGGGATAGTCCTGGGCAATGGCGGTGAAGAGTTCCTGCTGGCGTGACTGGGGCAGATGCGGCCCATCGGTCGTGAGGGTATCGAGCATCATCGTGACCTCGGTCTCGATGTCGTAGTCGGGCAGCAGGATCTCGACATCGGCAAAACGGAAGCCGTACATCTCGCGGACGTTCCGCACACGCCGCACCTCGACGACGTCGCCATTGGCTATAAAGGGGAGCTGGTCGAAGTCCTTGCCCCAGAAATAGTTGTTCTTCACCACGAGCAGGCGGTCGCCGGAGGTCAGCTCCTCCTCGCGGCCCAGAATCTGGTTGCGCACGCCGGCATTGAACTGGTTGGCTCGCTTGTTCGAGCGCGTGATGATGATGGTGTCGTCCAATCCGGCGCGGCCGTATGAGCTTTCGAGACACTCCAGAAATTCGTATCCGTCGATGCGCCGCACGTCGTCAAAATTCTTATATAGTACGCGGGGAAGGGCATCGACAAGCCCATCGGCGAGCTGCTGACGGAGGATTGTGGCATTGGCCAATATCCCTGAATCCAACTGCTGGCGGGCGACCTCTGTGAGCTGGGCCGTGATGACCTGGAGCCCGTAGCCGCGCAACTGACGCTCGTCCAGGGCGGGGCTGCGCTGTTGGCCGACGGGGGGCAGCTGTGCATCATCGCCCACGAGAAGGAGACGGCAACCATCGGCACTGTAAACATACTCGATGAGGTCGTCCAGCAGGTTGCCCGTACCGAAAGGACTGCCCTCGTTGAGCGTCGAAATCATCGAGGCCTCGTCACAGATGTAGAGCACATCGTGCTGGCGGTTGTCCAACAGTTGGAAGCCCGTCATCTCGACGCTGAACTTCTGCTGGCGGTAGATGCTCTTGTGGATGGTGAACGCCACCTTGTCGGCCTTTAGCGCGAAGACCTTAGCCGCGCGGCCCGTGGGTGCCATCAGGAAGGTGCGCATCTTCAGTTCGTCCATGGTCTTGACCAATGCACCGATCAACGAAGTCTTGCCCGTGCCCGCATAGCCACGCAGGACGAAGATTTTCTCCTTTCCCGTGTCACTGAGGACGAAGTCGGAAAGCATCTGAATTGTAGTCTGCTGCGTTTTATTGGCCTCAAAAGGCAGTT
>CACZAY010000017.1 GCA_902779265.1 uncultured Bacteroidales bacterium
CTTGATGACGTCGAGGTTGTGTTCGATGATGACCAACGTGTGTCCGTGGGCCAACAGTTCGTCGAAGGCCTTGAGCAGGACGCGCACGTCGTGCAGGTGCAGGCCGGTGGTCGGTTCGTCGAAGATGAAGAGCGTGTGGTCGTCCTGCGAGCCGTAGTCCTTGCGCGACGTCTCGATGAGGTAGTAGGCCAGTTTGACGCGCTGGTTTTCGCCGCCCGACAGCGTGCTGGAGCTTTGTCCGAGCTTGATGTAGCCCAGTCCGACCTTCTGCAGCGGGATGAGACGGCGCACGACGCTCGGCTCGTCGGCAAAGAAGGCGACCGCCTCATCGACCGTCATGTCGAGCACCTCGGCGATGTTCTTGCCGTGATATTTCACTTCGAGCACATCGCTGTTGAAGCGTTGGCCGTGACAAGCCTCGCACTCCATCACGAGGTCGGCCATGAACTGCATCTCGACCGTAATCGTACCCTCGCCCTTGCACTCCTCGCATCGGCCGCCCTCCACGTTGAACGAGAAGGTCGCCGCCGTCATGCCCAGCTGCTTGGCCATCTGCTGGTCGGCGAACACGCGGCGGATTTCGTCGTAAGCCTTCAGGTAGGTCGCGGCGTTGCTGCGGGTCGATTTGCCGATGGGGTTCTGGTCGATGAATTCGATGTGGCGGATGCGTTTCACGTCGCCCTTCAGTCCCGAAAATGCGCCCGGAGCGTCGCCCGCCTCGTCAAGCTGGCGTTGCAGGCCACGGTAGAGGATGTCGCGGATCAGCGTCGATTTGCCCGAGCCCGACACGCCGGTCACCACCGTCATCACGCCCAGCGGAATCTTCACATCGATGTTCTTCAGGTTGTTTTCGACGGCACCGCAAACCTCGATGTAGCTGCTCCACGGACGCGTCTGCTTCGGCACGTCGATGCGTTCCAGTCCGAGCAGGAAACGTGCGGTGAAGGACGCTGCTACGCGATTTTTTTCGTCGGCCGATGCCTCTTTCTTGAGCCACGACGGGTCGATCGGACCTTGATAGACCACACGTCCGCCGTTGGTTCCGGCTTCGGGGCCAATGTCGATCAGATAGTCGGCCGCACGGATGATTTCCTCGTCATGTTCGACGACGATGACCGTGTTGCCCAGGTCGCGCAACTCGCGTAGCACGTGGATGAGCTGGTCGGTGTCGCGGCTGTGGAGGCCGATGCTCGGTTCGTCCAGGATGTACATCGAGCCGACCAGTGCCGAGCCGAGCGACGTGGCCAGGTTGATGCGTTGCGACTCGCCGCCCGACAGCGAATTGCTCAGACGGTCGAGCGTCAGATACGACAGGCCGACCTCGTCGAGGAAGTGTAGGCGGTTGCGTATCTCGGTGAGCAGACGCTTGGCCACCAAACGGTCGTGCTCGTTCAGCTGCGCGTCGAGGCCGTTGAAGAACGGAATCAGCTCGCGCACGCTCATGCGCACCACTTCGGTGATTGTCTTGCCGCCCACGTGCACATATCCGGCCTCCTTCTTCAGGCGGTCGCCGTGGCACGTCGGACATACCGTCTTGCCGCGATAGCGTGCCTGCATGACGCGGTACTGAATCTTGTAGAGGTTCTCCGACACCATCTGGAAGAAGTCGTCCAGGCCATAGACCACCTTGTCCCAACGGTCCTCCTTGTTGGTGCCCAACACCGGCGGATAGCCCTTCCACAGCAGGTCCTTCTCCTCTTGCGTGAGCTGGTAGTATGGCCGATGGATCGGAAACGTCGAACCGTCGCTGAGGGGCACTTTCTGCACGCCTTGGATGAAGTACTTCTTCCATTCGCCCATCTTCTCGCCGCGCCAGCACACCACGGCATCCTCAAACACCGACAGCGTCTTGTTCGGGATGACCAGATTCTCGTCGATGCCCAGCACCTTGCCGAAACCCTCGCACGTCGGACAGGCTCCGATTGGCGAATTGAAGTTGAACATCAGGTCCGATGGCTCGTCGAACGTCATTCCATCGGCCTCAAACCGCTTCGAGAAGAGGTTTTCGCTGATGCTCCCGTCGGGCAGCCACGCCTTGAGCATCATCTCGCCGTTGCCCTCGTAGAATGCGGTCTCGACCGAATCGCCGAAACGGCTCAGCGCGGCAGCATCGGCAAACGGCACCTTCAGGCGGTCAACCACCAGATTGAACGGCGCGGCTGCGACCTCCTCCAGACGGATGAAGTGGCCGTCGCTCTCGGCGCGCGCGAAGCCCGACTTGGTGAGCACCTCGATATGTTCGGCCAATGTGCGTCCGTCGGGCACCGTTACGCGCACCAGCAGCGCTACGCGACTTCCGTCGGGCAGGCGTTGTGCACATTCCACCACATCGGCCGTCGTGTGCTTCTTCACCTCAACACCGCTCACGGGCGATATGGTCTTGCCGATGCGGGCGTAGAGCAGACGCAGGTAGTCGTAGATTTCGGTCGATGTGCCGACGGTGCTACGCGGATTTCTGACAATGACCTTCTGCTGGATGGCGACGGCCGGCGGCAGTCCGAGGATGTAGTCGCACTCCGGCTTTCCCATTCGGCCCAGAAACTGGCGCGCATACGACGAGAGCGACTCCACGTAGCGGCGCTGTCCCTCGGCGTAGAGCGTGTCGAAGGCCAACGACGACTTGCCCGAGCCCGACAGACCGGTGATGACCACCAGCCGGCCGCGCGGAATCTCGAGGTCGATGTTCTTCAAGTTGTTGACGCGTGCGCCCTTGACTATGATGTTGCCTTCCGCATTGGCATCGTGCGGGATGTGGGCCGACTGCACCTGATTTCTGACGTCAGCGAGCGATAGTTTATCTTTGTCCATAGCTTAATTTTCTGTCACTTGCGGCATTGGCCGACCATTTATCTGGAAAGATGTGCGAAGATACGAATAAAATTTGAATTAGGCGCGCTGACCAGCCTATATTTTGCAGTTTTTTTCTCTTTTCGGCCAATTTTAGGTTGCGGCCCTATTTGTGCGGAATTGGGACATTGGCCAAAAAACACAGAATCGAGGCACGCCACGACGGACGCACCTCGACCCTATTCTCTTGCAAGACTGAAGCTTTACTTCTTCTTGATGTAATCGACGATCCAGGCGCCGACCTCCTTTGTGCCGTACTTGGCACCGCCCTCGACCTGGATTTCTGGTGTGCGGACGTTCTGGTCCAATGAGGCATCGACGGCCTCGCGGATGAGCTTGCCCTCCTCCTTCAAGTCGAAATACTCGAACAGCATGGCAACCGACAGAATCTGTGCCAATGGGTTGGCGATGTTCAGACCCTTGCCCTGAGGCCATGAGCCGTGGATTGGCTCGAACACTGGAGTATGTTCGCCGGTTGAGGCCGATGGCAGCAAGCCCATCGAGCCGGTAATGCACGAGCCCTCGTCGGTCAGGATGTCGCCGAAAGTGTTTTCGGTGACCATAACGTCGAAGAAGCGTGGCTCCTGAATCATGCGCATCGAGGCGTTATCGACATACATGAAGTCGGTCGTGACGTCTGGATACTGAGGTGCCATCTCCTGGGCAATCTTGCGCCACAGACGGCTCGAAGCCAGCACATTGGCCTTATCGACCACAGTGAGGTGCTTGCGGCGCTGGCGGGCGTACTGGTAGGCAACCTTGAGGATGCGCTCGATTTCCGGACGGCTGTAATAGTTTGTGTCGAAGGCATCCTCGACGCCATTTTCATTCAGGCCAAGTTCCTTCTTCTGGCCGAAGTACATACCGCCGGTCAGCTCGCGGATGCAGATGAAGTCGGCACCCTTGACGATTTCGTCCTTCAGCGGTGACTTGTGGACGAGGCAGTCGAAGGTGGTGACAGGACGGATGTTGGCGAAGAGACCCAACTTCTTGCGCATGGCCAACAGACCCTGCTCTGGACGCACCTTGGCGTTCGGATTGTTGTCAAACTTCGGGTCACCGACGCTGGCGAAGAGCACGGCATCGGCCTCCATACAGGTCTGGAAGGTCTCCTCTGGGAATGGGTCGCCCACCTTGTCGATGGCATCGGCGCCGCAGATTGCATACTTGTAGCTCAGCTCGTGGCCGAACTTCTCGCAGATGGCCTTGGTCACAGCCAAGCCCTGCTCCATAATCTCGGGACCAATTCCGTCGCCCGGGAGGACTGCTAATTTCAGTTTCATTGTTTATACTCTATTTCTAATAGGTTTAACATCTTGATAGTGGCTTTGATGGCCGCCTCGGTCTGGTCGGCATCCAGTCCGCGCGTACGATAGACCTTGCCCTCATATTCCCACGAGATGGCGGTCTGGACCAATGCATCGGTGCGGCCGCCGGGCGGGATGGTTACGGCGTAGTTGGTGAGCCAAGGGAAGGTGCGGCCCAGCTTGTTACGGTAGATGTGACGCACGGCGCGCACGAATGCGTCGTACATACCGTCGCCCGTCGCGCTCTCCTCGTAGGCCTGTCCGTTGATTTCGAGCTTGACCACGGCTTGCGGATGCAGACCATAGGCCGTCGAGACCATATAACTGACGAGTTTGATTGTGTCCGATGGCGCTTCGTGGTGCAGCACGTCGCTCACGATGTAGGGCAAGTCGTCGATGGTGACGTGCTCCTTCTTGTCGCCCATCTCGTTGATGCGCTTGGTGACGCGGCGCATGTCGTCGTCGCTCAGGTTGATGCCCAGCAGTTTGAGGTTCTGCTCGATGTTGGCCTTGCCCGACATCTTGCCCAAGGCATATTCGCGGCTGCGGCCGAAGCGTTCGGGCAGCAGAGCGTTGACGTAGAGGCGTCCCTTCTTGTCTCCATCGGCATGGACGCCGGCGGTCTGGGTGAAGACGTTTTCGCCAACGATGGGCGTATTGGCCGCAGTCGCCATGCCTGAATAGCTCTCGACCATGCGGCTGATGGAGTTGATGCTCTGCTCGACGACGCCGATTTCGACATCGGCCAACATATCGTTCACCACGGCCACTACGCTGCTCAACGAAGCATTTCCGGCACGTTCGCCCAGGCCATTGACCGTCGTATGTACGCCACGGCAACCGGCTTCGGCGGCGGCAAGGACATTGGCCACAGCCAAATCATAGTCGTTATGCGCGTGGAAGTCGAAGTGGAGCGCGGGGAAGGTCTGGACCATCTGGCGCATCAGCTTCTTCGTCTGGTGTGGTGCGAGAATGCCGAGCGTGTCGGGCAACATGAACCGCTGGATGGGCAGGTCCTGCAACGTCTCGACCATACGGAAGACGTAGTCGGGCGAGTTCAGGATGCCGTTGCTCCAGTCCTCAAGATAGACATTGACGGCCAATCCCGCTGCCTGCGCCATCTGGACATTCTCACGCACGTTGGCCCAATGCTCTTCGGGTGTCTTTTTAAGTTGGCCGATGCAATGCTTCTCGGAACCTTTGCACAGCAGGTTGATGACCTTCGCGCCGGCACGGGAAATCCACTCGATGCTTGCGCCGTTGTCGCAGAAGCCCAAGACCTCCACGCGGTCCAGCACACCGGCATTGGCCGCCCAACCACACACCTGACGCACACACTCGAACTCCCCTTCGCTCACGCGCGCCGAGGCGATCTCAATGCGGTCCACCTTGACCTCTTCCAACAATTTACGGGCAATGGAGAGCTTCTCCGGAGCGCTGAACGCCACTCCCGAGGTCTGCTCCCCATCGCGCAATGTTGTATCGAGTATTTCGAGTCTCATCCTTATCGTTTTGCTTCGTAAGCCTCGATGGCATCCTTCTTCGAGAGGAGGTAGTCGATGTCGTCGTAGCCGTTCAGGAGGCAATACTTCTTGTAGCCGTTGATTTCGAACTTCTCCGAGTGGTCTGTAGCCTCGTTCGTGACGGTCTGGTTAGGCACATCGACCGTAACCACGGCATTGGCGTCGTTGGCGACGGTGGCCAACAGCTCCTGACGGAACTCCTCGCTCACGATGACTGGCAGCACGAAGCAGTTCAGGAGGTTGTTGCGGTGGATGTCGGCGAACGATGAGCTGATCACTACGCGGATTCCGTAGCCTGCGATGGCCCATGCGGCGTGTTCGCGGCTTGAGCCAGAACCCCAGTTCTTGCCGCCGATGATGATTTCACGCTTGCCCTCCGACGGAACCTCGTTGAACGGAGCCTGATTCATGATGAAGCTGGCAACCGGCTGGTTGTTGGCATCGAAACGGATGTCGTGCATGAAGGCGTCGCCGTAGAACTTCGGGTCGCGGGTCGTGAAGGCCAGATAGCGTGCCGGAATGATGTTGTCCGTGTTGTTGTTGTCGATGTTGATTGGCAGGCAGGTCGATTTTACCACGTTGAATGCGCGGTGAGCCGACTTGGCACCATCGGCCTTTGCGGCTGCGGCCTCCATCTTCTGCGGGAAAGCGCAGTTCGGGCAGTTCGACGGTGTGGCATCGACCACCTTGCGTACCTCGGCCGGAACAGGCAGTTCGCTGATTGTGACGTTCTGTGGGTTGGTGACGACGCCGGTTATGGCCGATGCAGCTACGGTGAGTGGCGATGCCAGAATGGTGCGTGCGCCAGGACCCTGACGGCCCACGAAGTTGCGGTTTGACGTCGAGATTGAGAGCTTGCCGGCCGGCACCTTGTCCGGATTCATGGCCAAGCAGCTTGAGCACGATGGCAGACGGAGCTCGAAACCGGCGTCGGCCAAAATCTTGTCAATGCCCTCGTCGATAATCTGCTGACGGACGAGCCATGAACCTGGCACGAGCCATGCCACGACATCGGGGTTCTTCTTCTTGCCCTTTACGACCGATGCAAAGGCGCGGAAGTCCTCGATGCGGCCATTGGTGCAGGCACCCAGGAAAACGTAATCGACCTTCTTGCCCTCCAACTTCTCGCCGGGCTTGAACTGCATGTAGTCCAACTGGGCGAGGAACTGCTTCTTCTCGCTTTCCGACATGCCGTCGGTGGTCGGGATGCACTCATCGATGGCGATGCCGGCCCCCGGATTTGTACCATAGGTGATGCGTGGCTTGATGTCCTCGGCGCGGTAGGTGACCTCCTTGTCGAACACGGCATCCGCATCGCTCTTCAGCTGGCTCCAACGTGCCACAGCGGCATCCCATTCGGCACCCTCAGGTGCATATTCGCGGCCTTTGAGGTAGGCGAACGTGGTCTCGTCGGGCGCAATCAGACCTGCACGCGAACCCATCTCGATTGAGAGGTTGGACAATGTCAGTCGGCCCTCCATCGACATTTCGCGTACCACCGAGCCAGCATATTCGACGGCATAGCCCGTAGCACCCGAAGTAGTCATCTGTGCCATGATGTAGAGAGCCACATCCTTGGCCGTTACGCCTGGCTGGAGCTTGCCCTCCACGTTGATGCGCATGGTCTTGGGCTTGCTCTGCAGGATACACTGTGAGGCCAATACCTGAGCCACTTCCGATGTACCGATACCCATTGCAATGGCACCGACAGCACCGTGGGTCGAGGTGTGTGAGTCGCCGCAGACGATGGTCATGCCTGGCAGCGAAAGTGCTTTCTCTGGACCGACTACGTGAATAATGCCGTTGTCCTTCGTGCCCATCGAGAAGTGCTTGATGCCAAATTCTGAACAGTTCTTGGCCAATGTCTCGACCTGCTTGCAGCCGATCGGGTCGCCGATGGCGGTCTGCTGGTCAGATGGCGTGTTGTGGTCGGGCATAGCCACTACGTGGTCGGGGCGGAAAGCCTTGATGCCCTTGTCGCGCAATGCGTCGAAAGCCTGTGGCGAGGTTACCTCGTGTGCGTACAGGCGGTCAATATAAAGTTGGGTTGGGCCGTCTTCGACCTTCTGCACTACGTGTGCATCCCAGATTTTGTCAAAAAGAGTTTTTCCCATATTGTTTAAATTAAAATAAATTGGCGATAATACTATCAAGAATCTGAGAATTAAAGAATTATATCATTTCAATGTAATTTTTGGAATGATGGAATCATTCATTATAGTTCTCTGATTCTCAAATTCTTGAATATTTCTCCCCTTTGGGGAGAGGGTCTGTTTAGTGCTTGAACTTGTTGATACAGTCGATGTATGCCTCGACGCTGGCGGTCACGATGTCGGTGTCGGTGCCGAAACCATAATAGATGTGGTTGTCGTGTTCGACCTGCATGTGGACCTTGCAGCTGTCGTCCGAGCCCTTCGAGATGGCCTGGATGGTCATCTCCTTGAGCGTCATCTCGCGGCGGATGATCTGCTTGAGTGCCTTGATGGAGGCATCGACCGGACCGTTGCCCGTGCTGGCAGCCTGGAACATCTCATTGGCCACCTTCAGACGGATGGCGGCGATTGGCGTGACACCCTTGCCCGTGGTGACTTGGAGCGATTCGAGCTGGATGTGGCTGTCGCCGGTCTTCTCGGCGCCGACGAGCATCAGGAGGTCGTCGTCGTTGAGTTCCTTCTTCTTGTCGGCCAACTTCAGGAATGCCTCGTAGGTCTTGTCCAATTTCTCCTGATCCATCTCGATGCCGAGCACGCTGAGGCGGTGACGCAGTGCAGCGCGACCCGAACGGGCTGTGAGGACGATGGAGTTCTCGTCGATGCCGACATCCTTCGGATCCATGATCTCGTAGGTCTGTACGTTCTTCAGCACGCCGTCCTGATGTATGCCGGAGCTGTGGGCGAAGGCGTTCTTGCCGACGATGGCCTTGTTGGGCTGCACAGGCATGTTCATCAACGACGAAACCATGCGGCTCGTCGGCCAGATCTTGACCGTATTGATGTTGGTCGTGACAGGCATTGTGGCCTGATGGCACTTGATGATCATGGCGATTTCCTCGAGAGAGGTGTTGCCTGCACGTTCGCCGATGCCGTTGATGGTCACCTCGACCTGACGTGCGCCGTTGACCACACCGCTGATGGTGTTGGCCGTAGCCATGCCGAGGTCGTTGTGGCAGTGGGTCGAGAGGATGGCGCGGCCGTCCTGCAGACCGTCAACGTGCTCCATGAGGTACTTGATCTTCTCGCCGTACTCCCAAGGCATGCAGTAGCCCGTCGTGTCGGGGATGTTGATGACCTTTGCGCCGGCATTGACCACAGCCTGGACGACCTTGGCCAAGTATTCGTTTTCGGTACGGCCGGCATCCTCGGCATAGAACTCGACCTCATCGATCTTGTTGCGGGCATACTTTACGGCAGCCACGGCGCGTTCGATGATTTCCTCGCGGGTGCTGTTGAATTTGTACTTGATGTGGCTGTCGCTGGTGCCGATGCCGGTGTGGATGCGCTTGTGCTTGGCGTATTGCAGGGCTTCGGCGGCGCAGTCAATGTCCTTCTGTACGGCGCGTGTAAGGGCGCAGATGGTAGGCCATGTGACAGCCTTAGAGATTTCTACTACGGAATTGAAGTCGCCTGGACTGGAAATTGGGAATCCAGCTTCGATGACGTCAACGCCTAATTGCTCCAGCTGCTTTGCCACCTGGATTTTTTCGACGGTGTTCAACTGGCAGCCGGGCACTTGTTCTCCATCACGCAATGTGGTGTCAAAGATGTAAAGACGATCAGCCATAACTCAATATCTGTTTAGTGTGTTAATATCCAATGTTGTTATCTTGCGCGTTCACTCCTTTCCGCCACGGAGGGAGTAGATGACCTGGACCTTCTGGGGCTGAGCTCCGTTCTGAAGGCGGACGACCGTGGGCAGGATGTAGTTCGAGACCGAGAGCAGCGTGCCGTATTGCGAATTGGTCGTGACATCGACAGGCAGCAGCGCCATCCGCACGGTGTAGTCATCGATGGTCTGGTCATTGGCCAATGCCCCTTTTGACTTCAACAAGGCTTCCCATTGGCCGACAGTCTCCACCTGGCCCTTGCTCCAGCCGTCGTTCTTGGCCAACCCGAGGACGACGGAGTTGATGTTGCCGAAACTATAGTAATAGAGGCCCTGCGAGGGGTCAATGTAGCTGTCATTGGGCACAGAATCGCACGCATAGGAGGCATAGCACGAGGTGACGCTGTTGGGCAGGATGCCCTCCTCAAAGTAGGTGTTGACCGAGTCCTCCTGCACCATGAGCAGCGTCGGCGCCGGCGTCTCGCTCAGAACGTAACCCTGCGGCTTGTAGGCCTTCAGGTAGAGATTGGCCGCATTCAGGAAATAACTTGAGTCGCTGCGGGCAGGATCGTCCATCATTGTCCGGATAATCTTTCCCACAGGCAGATCAACCACGCCGTAGTAGCCCAGAGGCGACGAAATGAACGTCGTGTCGGTGTCGGCCAATCGTTCTGACTTGCGCCCGTCGCTGTAGGTCAGTCCCGCCATCTGGATGACGTCGGGCGTCACGGCAATATACTTCACGTGATTGGAGACATAGGTCGAGTCGCCGTCATCGGCCGCATTACGCAGGATGGTGCCATCGACCGCATAACGATGGAACGAGCTGTAAAACAGATAGATGGCCGTATAATAGACCTTGATGAGCGAACCGTCGCCGAAAGTCGGCTTGACACACACACCCGAAAGCCACGAGGAGCGCAATGCGCTCTGGTCGGCAAAGATGTCGGCAAACTGCTTGTGGCGCGGATTCTTCGTATCGCGGGCAATGGCCGCCTGTACGGCGATGCGCAGGAACTCGTCCTTGTATTTGTCATCGAGCTTCACCTCGACATAGTGCATGTAGCCGCTCAGGCCGCGCACCGAGTCGCTCAACTCGCGGTTGGCCGCCGTGTAGCCCTTCGAGCCAAGCAGGTTCTCCTGGCTGTACATAGCGCTGAAGTCGTTGTTGCTGTAGAACTCATTCTCGGGCAGGGCCGAGAAATCGACGTCAGGATTCAGGCCGTAGATACTGAGCTGCATAGGCGAGAGCGAATCGCCGTAATATGACTCATAGTAGATGCGGATGGTCATCGAGTCGATGCGGTTACCCACCAGCGAGTCGTAGCGAGACTTGTAGTATCCGTCCGGATCCCATTGGCCAGGCTCCTGCTTTTCCAGTTCGCTGACCAGCGAGGTCTTCAGGACGTTGAAGAGAATCGAATCGCTCGTGTTGCGGACATTCAGTTCGGTCTCCTTGTTGGCATAGAACTGCGCCAGATAGCCTGCGCTCAGTTCACCCAGATAGGGGTCACTCACCGAGCCCAGCAACGGGTAGCCCGTACGCACATAGACCGAATCGCGATAGCGTGTCTGGATGGGCACGTCGAATATGGCAGTCTTGACGACGACATCATCCGCACTGGGACGGACCGATGCACCAATTCCGCTCAGGTCGTCGCTACAGGCCACGGCCGAGACCATCACACACAGAGCCGCTGCAACGGCATAGCTCGAAAGCTGTTTCATCAAATCGCTGTTTAATGTTTTCGTGTTTCTTTTTTTCTTGGCCAATGGATTTGCCCCGGCGTCCCACTGTGCGCGCCGCGAATACCATTGGCCCCAAACCGTCAGAGAATCATCTCGTCGAAGAAAGTGTCGTATTTGGCGATGTCCAATGTCTCATCGGGCGCAACCAGGACCTTCTTCTCCAGCTTCTGGGCGAAGTCAACCAGTTCGTCCGAGACACCCGGATCGGTCACGACGACGCCGTCGCTGAACTTGATGGCCAACCGGCACAGCATCGCGTGGGTCACCTGCTTGTCGCGCACCTCGGTGAGGTCATTCTTCGTCACGCCCTCACACTTGATGATGTGGGACAGATTGGTGGGCAGGGCCTTCTGGAACGCGTCGTCATAGAGCGCCGTCACCACCTTGCAGTCGCGGAAGCACGGGTCGTCGCCATAGTGCTTCTTGATGAGCAGCGGCGCCAGGCTCGCGAACCAGCCCTGACAGTAGATGACATCGGGCGTCCAGTGGAGCTTGCGGATGGTCTCGGCCACACCGCGGGCGAAGAAGTAGGCACGTTCACCATTGTCATCGTACTCGTTGCCGCGCTTGTCCACATACAGTTCGCGGTGGGTGAAGTAGTCATCGTTGTCGATGAAATAGACCTGCATACGGGCGGCCTGGATGCTCGCCACCTTGATGATGAGCGGATGGTCGGTCTCGTTGATGATGAGGTTCATACCCGACAGGCGAATCACCTCATGGAGCTGGTTGCGACGTTCGTTGATGATGCCGAAACGGGGCATGAAGGTGCGGATCTCGTGGCCTGCCTCCTGAATACCCTGTGGAAGCTGGCGTCCGATTTTGGACATGCGCGTCTCCGGGATGTACGGCATCACTTCCGAATTGATGAAAAGTACCTTGGCTTTTGACATAACTATTGACTCTCTTTTTGAGAAATTGCGCGCAAAGTTAATGATTTTTTTCGACTTTTCCACACGTTTACATTTAAAAAAGAGCTTGTCGCGTCCTTTTTAAGTGTTTTTTGAGTTTTTCACTTGCATTTTTGAACTATTTAACGTCATTGGCTATCATTTTGGCCAAATGTGGGTCTTTTTCTTGGCCAATGGCGCTCGACTCGACAAAAATCTGTCAAGCGAAACCGTTTTTCAAATCGCATTTTGCTTTAAATTCCATTATTTTCATTTCATTTTTAAACCCACAGATTACAAACAGGAACAAAATGAAAGCATTTTCGATGTTTTATTGGAAAAAGTTTTGCAAACAAACAGTATTGCTATACCTTTGCACCGTGCAAACGCAAAAATCAATCATTTTGAAAGCGTTTTAACAGAATTAATTTACAGATTGACATTTTAAACATTAAAGTACAAACATTTTTAAAGCATTCGTGTTATGGAAAAGGTTATGACAATGGCCGCTCTTTCGGGCATGTTCCTGATGACGGCAACCCCTGCAATGGCAGCGGACAGCGAGAAGGTGAGTTTTGAAGTTGGAGCCGACGTGGTGAGCAGTTACATCTGGCGCGGACAGGATTGCGGAGGCATGAGCGCGCAGCCATCGGCCACAATCACCCTCAACGAGACAGGACTGAGCCTGGGCGTATGGGCATCGGCCGAACTGTTCCAGACGAGCCAATTCGCCAACATGAACGAATTTGACCTCACGCTGAGCTGGTCGCCCGTCGAGGCGCTGACCATCGGCCTGACCGACTACCATTTCTGCGACGGCGGCTATTGGGGCCGATGGGACTTCAGCGGTGCATCGTCGCACAACCTGGAACTGAACCTGGGCTACGATTTCGGGGCATTGGCCATCACCTGGAACACCTGTCTGACGGGCTCGGACTATAAGGCCGACGGCGACCGCGCCTATTCTTCTTACTGCGAGGTCAGCGCGCCGTTCAAGCTGGGCGGCATGGAGTGCAGCGGAGCCGTGGGCATCGTGCCGTGGGAGGACAGCTTCACGTCGGGCGGCGAAAATGGAGGCTTCAACGTCGTGAACGTGGCCCTGACAGCCTCGAAAGAGGTGGGCAAGCTGCCGGTTATGGGCCAGATCGTGTTCAATCCGCAGACGGAGGCGACATACTTCGTCATCGGGGTAAGTTTCTAAATATCGAATAGTAAATATCATATTGGGGCCAATGGACCATCCCTGCCAACAGGTATCACTTTATTTTTGGATGGTTTTAGGATTAGACTTTAGATTTTAGCTTTGATTCTTTCATTTTATGATGGCAAATGTGTGTAAAAGATCCGGCGGCAGAGAGGCATTGGCCCCAACCTTTATAAAGAAACAGACTTAAAATTATAGTGTTATGAAAAAAATTGAGGCAATTATCAGGAAGACCAAGTTCGAGGAGGTCAAGGAGATGCTGCTGGCATCGGACATCGACTGGTTTGAGTATCATGACTGTCACGGAATCGGACAGTCGCGTCAGGAACGCATCTACCGTGGCGTGTGCTACAGTACGGACATGATCGAGCGAATACACATCACCATCATCTGCCGCGAGCAGTTTGTCGAGAGCACCATCGGCGTGTTTCTCAAGGCTGGACACACGGGCGAGGTGGGCGACGGGCGCATCTTTGTGAGTGAAGTAATCGACTGCTATTCCATCCGCACGGGTGAGCATGGCGATATTGTTTTACGCGATAAAAAATAAGTGACTTATGTTGTTTCTCGATACTACCGCAGCAGCCCCCGTCGTTGAGGAGGCCTGCGAACACGTGAATGGTTTGGATACGCTTTGGGTGCTGTTGGGCGCGATGTTGGTCTTCTGGATGCAGCCGGGCTTTGCCCTCGTTGAGGCAGGAATGACGCGCGCCAAGAATACGGCCAATATCCTGATGAAGAACTTCTGCGACTTTATGGCCGGCTCGGTGCTGTACTGGGTGTGCGGCTTCTCGCTGATGTACGGTGCGGGCAACGCCTTCTTCGGATGGGATGGATTCTTCTTCATCGGCGAAGACAGCAATGTTCCGGCCGAATGTACGTTCATCTTCCAGACGGTCTTCTGCGCCACGGCAGCCACCATTGTTTCGGGTGCCATGGCCGAGCGTACGAAATTCTCGATGTATCTGGTCTATTCCATCCTGATTTCGCTCTTCATCTATCCGCTTGAGGGCCACTGGTCATGGGGCGGCGGCTGGTTGTCGGAACTCGGATTCCACGACTTTGCCGGTTCGACGGTTGTCCACCTGTGCGGCGGTGCATTGGCATTGGCCGGAGCCATCGTCCTGGGTCCCCGCGTGGGTAAATATGGCAAGGACGGCAAGTCGCGCGCCATCCCAGGCCACTCGCTGACGTTGTGCGCATTGGGTGTATTCTGCCTCTGGGTGGGCTGGTTCGGCTTCAACCCATGTTCGACGGTTGCAGCTACGGGCTATGACAACGCGGTGAGCATGAGCCACGTCTTCGTGACGACCAACATGGCTGCGGCCGTGGGCGGCATCGTAGCATTGATTTACACTTGGCTGGTCGATGGAAAACCCTCGCTTTCAATGGTCTGCAACGGCGTTCTGGCCGGTTTGGTCGGTATCACCGCCGGCTGCGACTGTGTGTCGATTGGAGCATCGGCCATCATCGGTCTGATTGCCTCGGTTGCAATGTGCGTTTCGGTCAACCTCTTGGACAAGAAATGCCACATTGACGACCCGGTGGGCGCAGTGAGCGTACACGGCGTGGGCGGTATCATCGGCACCATCCTGACGGGCGTATTCTGTGACCCAGCCATCAATGGCGTGGCCGACTGCACGGTCGGCGTACAGACCTTGGGCGCATTGACCGTCGGCGCATTCGCCTTCGTCGCTGGACTTATTATCTTCCTCATTATCAAGCACACGCACGGCCTGCGCGTCGAGAAGCGCATCGAGGAGGAGGGTCTCGACATCTACGAGCACGGCGAGGCTGCCTACAACTGATTGGTGGGGGCGTAAGGTTCATTGGCCAATGCCCCTCTCCTGACAAAATTCAAATCCATGTTTTCCACGGCGGATGGCGCAATCCCAGCGTTGTCCGTCGTCTTTCTATTTTTGGCCAATGGCGTTGCGACGGCCGAGGAACATTGGCCAAGATTCCAGCCCCATGTTGCAAAAGTGACGCATTTTCATGCAAAACGACGGAAAACGAAGTGCAAGTCGCAAAATATCGGAAAATTTTGTTATCTTTGCGCCCACAAAACATGAAAAAGTCGTTTAATTTCAATAAAAAAAACCTAACTAAAATACAAGATACTACTCTATGGAAAAAAAAGTTGCTCTGATTACCGGCGTGACCGGTCAAGACGGAAGTTATCTTTCTGAGTTCCTCCTTTCGAAGGGCTACGAGGTGCATGGCATCATCCGCCGTTCGTCAGTCGATTACCGCGAGCGCATCGCCCATCTGGAGGGCACGCCGCACTTCCACCTGCACTACGCCGATATGGGCGACTCGATGTCGCTCGTGAAGCTCGTCGGCCAAGTACAGCCAACGGAAATCTACAACCTTGCAGCGCAGAGCCACGTGCAGGTCTCTTTCGATGCGCCTGAGTTCACGGCCGATGTCGATGCTGTCGGCGTCCTCCGCATTCTGGAGGCTGTCCGCACCAACCACTTGGAGAAGACCTGCCGCATCTATCAGGCATCGACCTCCGAGCTGTATGGCAAGGTCGAGGAAGTACCTCAGAATGAGAACACTCCGTTCCACCCTTACTCACCTTACGCCGTGGCCAAGCTCTACGGCTACTGGATCATCAAGGAGTATCGTGAAGCATACGACATGTTCTGCTGCTCGGGCATCCTGTTCAACCACGAGTCGGAGCGCCGCGGCGAGACTTTCGTGACCCGCAAGATCACATTGGCCGCAGCCCGCATTGCACAGGGCAAGCAGGAGAAACTCTTCCTGGGCAACCTCTCTTCGCTACGCGACTGGGGCTATGCCAAAGACTATGTCGAGTGTATGTGGCTCATCCTCCAGCACGACAAACCAGAGGATTTCGTCATCGCCACAGGTGTGCAGCACTCCGTCCGCGAGTTCGCCTACTATGCCTTCAAGGCTGCCGGCATCGAACTGGAATTCAAGGGTGAAGGCATGGACGAGAAGGGTATCTGCGTAGCGGGTCCGGCCAACCTCGTCGGCAAGACCTTGGTTGAGGTCAGTGCCGATTTCTATCGTCCGACCGATGTGGTCAACCTCTGGGGCGACCCGTCGAAGGCCAAGAAGGAGTTGGGCTGGAACCCACAGACCACCACTTTCGAACAGCTCGTCAGCATCATGGTCAAGCACGACATGGAAAAGGTTGCTGCCGACCACGTCGCTTCAGTCATGCGCACCAACTTGGCCGAGTTCCTGGAGAAGGGCGTCGTGATGTAAAATAACGACCCCCACCCGACCTCCCCGAGGGGAGGAGAATGCCCCCTTTATTGGCCATATTTCAAATTATCGTTTTTTGGCCAATGAAGCATACTTTATAATCTCCTCCCCTCGGGGAGGTTGGGTGGGGGTCATGTGTTTTTTGATTATGCTATCAAAATCTTCTAAAATATTTGTCGCCGGCCACCATGGTTTGGTCGGTTCGGCCATCTGGAACCATCTGAAGGCGAGGGGCTACAACAACCTGGTGGGCAAGAGCCACAAGGAGTTGGACCTGCTCGACCCATTGGCCGTAAAGAAGTTTTTCGATGAGGAGCAACCCGATGCCGTCGTGTTGGCCGCTGCCCATGTGGGTGGCATTATGGCCAATTTGCAGTATCGCGCCGACTTCATCTACCAGAACTTGCAGATCCAGCAGAACGTCATTGGCGAGAGCTGGAAGCACGGCGTGAAGAAACTGCTCTTCCTGGGCAGCACCTGCATCTATCCCGGCGAGGCACCACAGCCGATGCCCGAAGACTGCCTGCTCACCTTGTCGCTCGAATACACCAACGAGCCATACGCCATCGCCAAGATTGCCGGCCTCAAGATGTGCGAGTCGTTCAACCTCCAGTACGGCACCAACTATATCGCCGTGATGCCGACCAACCTGTATGGTCCGAACGACAATTTCCACTTGGAGAACAGCCACGTGCTGCCCGCCATGATCCGCAAGGTCTATCTCGCCAAATGCCTCAACGAGGGCGACTGGGAGGCCGTCCGCAAGGACATTGACCTGCGTCCGGTGTCGATGAAGGGCACAGATTTGCGCGTCGATGGTTCATCGGCCGAAAGCGACATCCTCAAGGTGTTGGCCAGCTACGGCATTACGGCCGATGCAGTCACCTTGTGGGGTACGGGTGCGCCGATGCGCGAGTTTCTCTGGAGTGAGGAGATGGCCGATGCCTCTGTCCACTGCCTGCTGAACGTCGATTTCAAGGACGTGGTCGAGAAGAGCCAGTTCGTCACCAACCACGACGGTATCCGCGAGGTGCGCAACTGCCACATCAACGTCGGCACCGGCAAGCAGCTCAGCATCAAGGAGTGCGCCGAGAAAATTGTCCGCGAGATCGGCTTCAAGGGAGAATTGCGTTGGGACAGCACCAAGCCCGACGGCACGATGCTCAAACTCACCGACGTCTCGAAACTGCACGCTCTGGGTTGGCATCACACCATCGAGATTGACGAAGGCATCCACCGCCTGTTCGAGTGGTACAAGCTGGGCATCTGCATCAATCACAAGGGTTGATTCACATTGGCCAATGAAATAAAAGAAACGGCATCCGAGTGACGGGTGCCGCTTATTTTTTCGTCCAAAATCCGCGTAGCACACAGTGTTAAACACGCGGTAAATAGTGTTAAAACAATGTTAAAAATGTAACATATATTGCGCAAATCCGCGTAGCCCCATTTGTTTTATGGCCGATACAATTTAAATTTCGACCCATGTTTGTTCTTTTTATTTTTTTTTCATAATTTTGCGCGTTTTTTATATAAACCTTATTTGACAAAAATCCGACCCGCAGTGGTTGCCACATGCTACGCGAATTTATGGGCTTTGAACAAATCAAAGGCCATCGAAGTGTTATATGAGGTTGTTTTTGTCAAAGCTGTCTTTCATTTTGTTTTAATTGCTCCAATCTGAATATTGACATGGATTACATTACTATTATTCTGGTCAGCATCTGCATGACGGTGTGCCTTGTTGGCGGCAGCCTGCTGTGGGCTAAGCGCACTGGTGTGCCCGACCGCTCACGGGCCTATCTGGCAGTTTTCTGTCTGTGGGTCGGCGTCGGTTGCTCGCTGTTCCTGTCTTATGGCTACGTGAAGCCGCAGCCCGGATTTTCGCAGATTCTGCTTGCGCCGGAACTGGTCTTCGGCGGACTGTTTGCCACCATCATGTATCTGTGCTATCCAATTGAGGTGATGCGTCCGCGCCAGTTGTGTGGCATCTGGCTGTTGCTGCTTTTCCTGCCATTGCTGCTCGTCACATCGCCGATGCTGTTCGGGATGCAGTGCCGTGAGCTGCATTCGTGGGACGATCTGGTGGCGCACGTCGGCGATTTTGATGTCTGGTTGCGCATCGTGTGTCTTGTACTGCTTGCCGCCATTTCGTTGATATTGTTCTTCATTCCCTACAACTGGCGCAAGACGAGTGCCGACTTCAGCTGGATTTGCCGCACGACGTTGATGGGACTGGTGATGACGGTGCTCTTCTATTGCGAGGCCTTCACCAACATGTCAATATTCTTTTGCCTGCACATGTCGTGGTGCATCTTCGTGGTGGGTTACCTGACCTACCACGAATTCAGCGACCGGCTTCTGCCCCCTGCCGGCAAGGACAAGGAGGATGACTTGGCCGACATGGAGACGGCCCCCTGCGTTGGCGACTACGGGAAAGAGGAGGACATGATGACCGACACAAGGGACTATTGGCCACGCTTCTGCCAGCTGATGGACAACCGCGAGGAATGGAGCAATCCCGATACGACCATCGAGACCGTATGCCGCGCCATTGGCACCAACCGCGTTTATCTGATGCAGAGTATCCGCGAGCACACCGGCATGACGTTCAACGATTTCTTGAACCACAAGCGTATCGACTTTATGGCCGATGAGTTGCGCCGCGACCCTCGGCAAGACCACAAGAGGCTTTATTTCGAGGCCGGATTCCGCAGCCGCACTGCGGCCTACCGCAACTTCGTTAAGTTCATTGGCATCTCTCCCAGCGACTTCGTAGCCGCACTTTAGCCGATTTTTCAACCCTTTCATTTTCAATCATTTGCATATTTGAAACATCGTTTTACAATATTGCAACGTGTCATTGTGTCATTATGCGCGACTTTTTTCTTATTTTCGCGGCGCGAAAATGAAGTCTTTCGGACAGACGGACAGACAGCTTGGGCATTTTTTTTTACGTAACAACCATTACACTATAATTCTTTTTAGAAACATGAACCGAAAACTGAAAGTGGCAATGGCGCGGCCATTGTCATTGAAACGGCGGGCGGCAACCTTGTTGCTGCTTGCCTTCGTGAGTTTATCAACAGCGTGGGCGACAATCCCCACCACCGACATGAATGTATGGGAAGGTGGCCCCGGCTACATCCACGTGGGGGGTTGGTGCTTCGACCCCGATGCAACTACAACGTCCCTCGACGTGCATGTCTATGTCTGGAAAGACGCGGCATGTACCAATCTGTACACGTCAAAGAATGTCCTTGCGGCCAATGAGTCCAGTGAAGATGTGACCCGCGTCTATGGCGTGCAAGGCAACCACCGCTTCGACCGATATTTCGCTGTCGATGACCCAGGTACCTATTGGATAAAGGTCTATGCCATCGATGCGACTGGTGACAGCAACCCCGAGATGCAGCGCGGCGGCAACGGATCTCCGTTCCAAGTTACCGTCACGGCGCCCGAAAGACTCAGTCAGGATGGAGAGGGCAACTACGTGATTGCCACAGCCGAGGATTGGAACTCCTTTGCCACTCAAGTGGCTCATGGCGCAACCTACAGCAGCCAGACCGTCAAACTGACCCAGGACATCACCGTGACAACCAAGGTCGGCAGGGTGTCGGCAAATGTGCGACTGAATCCCTTCTGTGGTACGTTCGATGGCGGTGACCACACACTCAACGTCAACATCACCGACAACACCACCAACCAAGGTGCGGCGCCCTTCAGTTGCGTCAGGGATGCCACCATCCGCAACCTCACGGTGACGGGCACGGTGAACAGCACCGCCTACCATGCTGCGGCCATCGTGGGCTTTTCCGAGGGTACGACCACCATCAAGAATTGCGCCGCAACGGCTACAGTGAACGGCGGCGATTACGTGGGCGGCATTCTGGGTCACGGCCTGACCAGCAACATCTCCATCGACAGCTGCGTGTTCGCCGGCTTGATTACGGGCGGCGCCATGTCTAAGGGCATCCTGTTCGGTTGGGGCGACAACGGCGGCACGAAGAAGGTCAGCAACAGCCTGTATGTAATGCCGTCGGGACAGAACACCACGAAACTCGACCTCGGCATGCATAGTGCGGGCAGTGAGACCTACACCAACTGCTACAAGACGGCCAACGTGGGCAGCTATGGCACGCTGGTTTGGGCCGATGTGCCTGCCAACAGCATCGCACGGCAATACACCATCTACAAGACGCCCTGCTACGACACAAGATTGTGCACCGTGGGCGGCGTGAACGATAGCTACACCTTGGCCGATGGCACAACCCTCGCCATCACGCCCACCGTGCAGTTCAACGGCGAGGATGTGGCTTCCGACAACTTCACCGTGACCTACGCACACAACGGCGAGGCCGTGACCCAGGTCGCTGGCAGCGGCGACTATACCGTCACCGTGACGGGCAACGGAGCCAAAGGCTACGGCGGCTCGTGGAGCAAGGACTTCACCGTAAGCACGCCCATCACCTACACCATCACGTTCGATGCCAACGGCGGCACGGGAGCACCAGAAACACAGACAAAAATCGATGGCGAGAACTTGACATTGGCCACCACCGTGCCGACCCGCACAGGTTTCAACTTCTTGGGTTGGAACACGATGGCCGATGGCTCTGGCGACAACTACGCGGCCGGTGCCAACTACACGGCCAATGCCGCAGCGACGCTCTACGCGCAGTGGGAGGACTTCCGCGCTCGCTATACCATCACATTTGATGCCAATGGCGGCGAGGGCGCACCCGAGGCGCAGACGAAAGTCGAGGGCGTTGACCTGACATTGACCACCACCGTGCCCACCCGCAACGGCTACAAGTTCACGGGTTGGAGCACATCGGCCGATGGAAATAACGTCACCCTTGAACACGACTACGTGGATTTGGGCCTGAGCGTCAAGTGGGCAACCTGCAACGTGGGTGCGGAAAGTCCCGAAGACTACGGCAAGTATTATGCGTGGGGCGAGACCAAGGCATACGGCGAGGAGGGCGAGACGAACGCAATGAACTACAGCTACAACTCGTCATCGACGTATGTCAAGACGAATTACAGCTGGAGCACGTACAAATATTGCAACGGAAGTTATAATTCGCAGACGAAATACTGCACATCGTCAAGTTATGGCACAGTCGATAACAAGACCGTGCTTGAGGCCGATGACGATGCCGCAACTGTCAATTGGGGCGGCACGTGGCGGATGCCGACGCACGAGGAATGGCAGGAATTGTACAACAATACGACTTCCGAATGGATAACCTTGAACGGCGTGAATGGCCGCAAGTTCACGGTGGCGAACGGGAACTATATCTTCCTGCCTGCGGCGGGTTCTCGCGGCGGCTCGTCGCTCTACGGCGTGGGTTCGAGCGGCGTCTACTGGTCCGCGTCGCGCGACGAGAGCTACCCGGGCGACGCGTGGTACCTGTACTTCGATTCGGACTACGTGGACCCGGACAGCTACTGCAACCGCTTCTACGGACTATCCGTCCGCGCGGTGACCAAAGGCATCCAAACCTACGCTGCTGGTGCAACCTATTCGGCCAATGCCGACGTGACGCTCTATGCGCAGTGGGAGATTGACCCGTCGCAGTGGATGGACATCACCTTGGCCAACAACGCCACGAACAACGGCGCGCTCATCACCGAGAACGACGGCGAGCTGTGCAACGTTACATTGGCCGACCGCACCATCTACCGCGACGGCGACTGGAACACGCTTGTCCTGCCATTCGAGGTTGATCTGAATGACGAGACCTGTCCGATCTACGGCGCGACGGCCCGCACGCTCGCATCGGCCAGCCTGACCAACAACGGGCAGACGCTCACGCTCAACTTCGACGAGCCTGTCACCCGACTGGAGGCTGGCGTACCCTACATCATCAAGTGGACGGAGAAATGTGAGACGGATATCGTCAACCCTGTGTTCCCATACGTCACGATCGATGCGACGGACAACACGTTCTGTAGCGACGACCGTCTGGTGCGCTTCGTCGGCACTTACGACCTTGTGACCTTCGACGACGAGAACAAGGACGTGCTCTTCCTGGGCGGCGGCAACAACCTCTACTATCCCGACGGCAAGGCCACGACGACCATCGGCGCCTGCCGTGCCTACTTCAAGATCGGCAATGACGATTTTGTGGCCGATGCAGCGCAGCTCCGCTCCATCGTGATGGACTTCGGCGAAGAGTCGGAGACTGTCACCATCGAGAACGTGCGCGTGACACCGAAAGAGGAAATCTGGTTCACGCTGGATGGCCGCCGTTTGAAGGGCAAACCTAACGAG
>CACZAY010000018.1 GCA_902779265.1 uncultured Bacteroidales bacterium
CTCCGAGGACAGCCTGGACACCATCCAGGCCTTCGAGGAGTGGTACCAGGAGACCTACGGCAGCCGCATCCAGGTCAACTACGCCACCTTCACCAGCAATGAGGACATGTACGCCAAGCTCAAGTCCGGCGCCGTCAGCTACGACGTGATCATCCCCTCGGACTATATGATCGCCCGTATGCGCGAGGAAAACATGCTCCTGCCGCTGGACTACGGCAACATCCCCAACTACGAAAACATCCCCGACAATTTCCGCTGGTGGCAGCTGGTCACCTACATGTTCATGCACGGCAATTTCACACACCTTTTCAACAATATGTTTTCGCTCTACATGTTCGGCCGTCTGCTCGAAATGGTGTGGGGCGAAAGACGCTTTCTGGTCTATTATTTCTTCACCGGCATCGGAGCCGGCATCATCCAGCAGTTGGCCTGGCGCTACGAGATGATCGATTTCATCGCGCAGTTTGCGGTCAATGCGGAGGCTGCGGCCAATATCCACACGATGTCGTACGAGCAATTGGCCACAATCGCAGGCTACAGCGACCTGATCAAACATCTCGTCACCGTGGGCGCTTCGGGCTCGGTGTTCGGCATCCTGCTGGCCTTCGGCATGATGTTCCCCAACGCACGCATCTTCCTGCTCTTCCCGCCCATGCCGCTCAAGGCCAAATGGCTCGTCATCGGCTACGGACTGTTCGAACTGTTTGCCGGTGTGTGGGGCGTGCAGAGCGGCGTTGCCCACTACGCGCATTTGGGCGGAATGCTGTTCGGCTTCATCCTCATCCAGCTCTGGAAAAATCAACGTAACTTCAACTTCGACGAATGAACGGATATCTCGCAAAATACAAGGCGCTCAACCTGCCCGGCAAACTCATCGCCATCAACGTCACAATCTGGCTTGCATTGCAAATCGGCCGCATCGTGAGCTGGCTTTTCACGTCCGATGACCTCGACTGGTACCGCTGGCTTGCCCTTCACGCCGACTGGCAGACATTCCTTGTCACGCCGTGGACGCTGCTGACCTACTTTTTCGTACACGCCAACTTCGGCGACAACGTGTTCCATCTGCTGTTCAACATGTTGTGGCTCTGGTGGTTCGGCCAATATTTTCTGCGCACGCACACCGGCCGACAGCTGCTCGGCGTCTATCTGATGGGAGGGCTGTTCGCGGGACTGTTCTTTCTGGGCTGCTACAACGTCTTCCCAGCCCTGCACCAGATGTCGCACACGGTCGTCGTCGGTGCTTCAGGAGCCATCTTTGCACTCGTAGCAGCCGTCGCCATGCGCCATCCCGACGAAGCCATCTACCTGAATTTCTTCGTCCGCGTCGTACCATTGAAGATGAAGTGGTTCGCGCTTGCGGCATTGGCCATAAACATCATGAATCTGGCCAATGGTCAGAACGTGGGCGGCATCGTCTGCCACCTGGGCGGAATGCTGTTCGGCGTGGCCTACGGTTACGAAGAGCGGCACGGCATCGACATCACCCGCTGGTTCAACCGTATGTGCGATGCATTGGCCGATGCCCTTAAACCACGTCCGAAGATGAAGGCGACACGCGGCGGCAAGGCTCACGTGCCCAACGACCGCGCGGCCGACCACGACTACAACCAGCGGCAACACGTCCAGCAACAGCGCATCGACGCCATCCTCGACAAGATCAGCAAGGGCGGCTACGATGCACTATCGGCCGAAGAAAAGGCGATGCTGTTCGACGCGAGCCAGAGGAGGAAATGAAAGAAAGTGGGTTCCCAGCTGCATGCAACAGCAAAATATTCCATGAATAAGGGTTCAATCTGGATTATTTCTCTTTCGGGCATCCTTCGATAAGGGTATTATGAGCATTCGGGAAAGGTACGGTATCCTCATTGGAAATAAATTCTGCCACTGGAAGTTTTTCGCAGAAAATTTCACTCTAGAAGGAACCCATTCAGAAGGGACGTCTGGCTTGTCAATGACCATTGCGCCAACAAAACGTCATCAACGGAGTCTCTTTTTGGGCCAATAGAAGGCTTTTTACGCATATTTTGAACATATTTGAAAAAATGTTGTTATATTTGCAGCGACAAAGAGATAGAGGGGTTCACGGCCCCAATGGGTATAACCCGGGGTAGCGCATTCTACCCCTTTTTTTATTTATGGCTTTTTCCCTACAATTAAATCTTTGGGCTTATCCTTTTCGATTGTGTATAAAACTTCTGCATTTTCATAGTTTTTATGAACCTTTACATTGGCCAAAAACTTGAATCTTACAGATATCAATGCGAGAAGTCGGCCAACCACTTTTGCCTTAAAAGATGATAAAAAAGCCTAAATGTTTGCGCAAAAATACCACCGTATCTTATTTTTTTGTATCTTTGCGCGGCTTATATAAAGAGTAGAGCGGAATGGGCCGAGCGTGATATGGTCGGGTTGGCCAATGACATTGGCCATAAACACCCCAAAGCCCAGTCCTCGAAATCGACAAAATTAAAATCCAAAAAAATATTATGGCAACTCAAGAAGAAGTATTCAAGCGATTGGTATCGCACTGTAAGGAGTATGGCTTTGTCTTCCCATCGAGCGACATCTATGACGGTCTCGGTGCTGTGTATGACTACGGCCAGAATGGTGTTGAACTGAAGAACAACATCAAGCGTTATTGGTGGGAGGCAATGACCAAACTGCATGAGAACATCGTCGGCATCGATGCCGCCATCTTCATGCACCCAACGACCTGGAAGGCTTCCGGTCACGTGGACGCCTTCAACGACCCGCTGATTGACAACCGCGACAGCAAGAAGCGTTACCGCGCCGATGTACTCATCGAAGAGCAACTCGCCAAGTACGAGGACAAGATGAACAAGGAGGTGGAGAAGGCTGCCAAGAAGTTTGGCGATGCCTTCGACGAGGAGAAGTTCCGCGCCACCAACCCTCGCGTGCTGGAGAACCAGGAGAAGTACAACAACCTGCACAAGCGCTATCAGGAGGTGATGAACGCCCCTGGCGGCATCGACTTGGAGGGTATGAAGCAGATCATTCTCGACGAGGAGATTGTTGACCCAATCAGCGGCACCAAGAACTGGACCGACGTCCGTCAGTTCAACTTGATGTTCTCGACCGAGATGGGTTCGACGGCCGACAACAACATGAAAATCTACCTCCGTCCAGAGACAGCACAAGGTATCTTTGTCAACTACTTGAACGTACAGAAGTCTGGCCGCATGAAGTTGCCTTTCGGCATTGCCCAAATTGGAAAGGCCTTCCGTAACGAAATCGTAGCCCGTCAGTTCATCTTCCGTATGCGTGAGTTTGAGCAGATGGAGATGCAGTTCTTCATCAAGCCAGGCACCGAACTGGATTGGTTCGCCAAGTGGAAGAAGACCCGTCTGGCATGGCACCTCGCCCTTGGCTTCGGCGAGAACATGTACCGTTTCCACGATCACGACAAGCTGGCTCACTATGCCAATGCAGCTACCGACATCGAGTTCAACATGCCATTCGGCTTCAAGGAGGTAGAGGGTATCCACTCTCGTACCAACTTTGACCTCAGCCAGCATGCCAAGTATAGCGGCAAGAAGATCGAGTACTTCGACCCAGAGACCAACGAGAGCTACACCCCATACGTCATCGAGACCTCTATCGGTGTGGACCGTATGTTCCTCAGCGTCATGGCTGCCTGCTTCAAAGAGGAGGTGGTCAACGACAAGGGCGAGACTCGCGTTGTGCTCAGCTTGCCACCAGCATTGGCTCCTGTCAAGGTAGCCATCCTGCCATTGGTCAACAAGGATGGTCTGCCAGAGAAGGCTGAAGAGATCCTCAAGGAACTCCGTTACGACTACACCTGCCAGATCGAGGTCAAGGACTCTATCGGCAAGCGTTACCGTCGTCAGGATGCCATCGGTACGCCATACTGCGTCACCGTCGATGGTCAGACCCTGGAGGACAACACTGTCACCCTGCGCTACCGCGACACGATGAAGCAGGAGCGTGTGGCTATTGCCGACCTGCACAAGATCATCGGCGACAGCGTCAATATCTCTTCACTCCTTCGCAAAATCGAGAATGATTAAATTCCTCAAAAATACGTTCATCATGCTGGCTGTGGGACTCATGGGTCTCACAGCCTGCGACGATGACGATTCGGTCGATTACACCCAATATTACGACTGGAGAGACCAGAACAACCAGCTCACCATCACGTTGCAGAACGACATCCAGGCATTGGGCGACAAGGCCTATTTCACGGACAGCATCCAGTCACTCAGCGAGCCATATACCTACAGCACGGTCATCCGCGTGCTGGAGTCGGCCAATGAGGATAGCCTGCGCGCCATCCATCGCTGGTTCACGCCATTCTACGGCAGTACGCTCAAGGTTCACTACACACTCTACGACCCCGAAAGCGTTTGGGAGAGGTTGGAGGCCAATGGCATTCTCACCGACCAGAGCAAGCGCAACGACACCGAACTGATGAACAAGATTTTCGGCATCGGCTATGTGAAGGGCATGGAGGGCTACGAACTGAAGGCCGACACGCTGGAATCATATCAAGTGAAGTTCTACGAAGGATTCACGTGCAGCAGCGTCATCCGCGGCTGGCAGGACTGCCTGCAACGAATGCACATCGGCGACAGCTGGCTCATCATGGTGCCGTGGTATTTGGCCTACGGACAAGCCGGTTCCGGTTCGACCATTGACCCGTACAGCAATCTCTGGTTCCGCTTGAAACTGGTCGATATCACCTATTGGGGCGGCACGGTGGACGAAAACGAATAACCCCGTCGCCCGCACCGAAGAAGGCCATTGGCCAAAACACTAACCACAGATACTATGACACGCGACTTACTCACAATTCTGACCACATCGATGCTGTTCTCGTCATGCTACAAAGCGGTGGACGAGGGCAGCAATCTTTTTATGGCCAATGCCTCGGCCGAACCCTGCCAGATCACCATCCGAACCCTTGCGGCCGATGTCGTCGCCGATGCGCCGCGCCTGCTCATCTTCGACGCGACAGGCACACCGTGCGGGGACTTCACATTGGCCAACGCCACAGCCGACACGACCCTCACGCTCGACTGCGGCCGCTACCGCCTCGTCGCGCTCACCGGAAGCAAGGGTTTTGCCTGGACGGGCGCACTTGAGGCATCGGCCAAACTCACCTACACCGACCCGCTGCCCACGCGTCCACTCATGATGGGCATGGCCGATGTCACTCTTGCCTCCCCGCGCGCCATCGCCACACTGATGCTCACCACCCAGACGGCGCAGGTCATTCTGCCACCCGTCAGCCTCGGCCAGGAGACAGCCGCGGCGAGCGTCACCCTCAGCCCACTCCACACGGCCATCGACCTGAACGGCGCACGAACATCGGCCGACATCGTCACCCTGCCCTACCATTATGACAATGGCCAATGGCGCAGCGACACGGTTCATCTGCTGCCATCGGCCGGAAACAGCCTGGTCGTAAGTCTGGAGGTTGTGGCCGATGATGCCGCGCGGACCTACGGATACGTCGTGGCGGAGAGGCTCGCGGCGGGCGGCACATACGAGATTGCCCCATCGGCCGACGGCGGAATCTCGCTGAACGGAGCGAAGCCATTGGCCAACAATACAGATATCTTCACTGTGGCGCATTGGCCGGAAACACCCAGCCTGTGGGACGGCCACATCGTGGTGCAGGTCACGCCCGATGACGACGGGAACGAGGGCGAGATGCTCCTCTTGAGCTGCAACGAATGGCAGAGGATTCACTCGGCCTACTACGAGGCAGATTCGCTGGAGGCGGCCGGCATCGCCATGACCTATCAGGAGGGCGGCTCGGCTCTGGGCATCATCGACGACTGGCACATCCCGACGCGAGACGAGGCCACCGCGCTGCGCAAGCTCCTTGCCGCCGAAGCATCGGCCACAATCAATACGCTTTTGGCCAATGCGGATTACCCGACGCTCTCACTGACCGACGCTTCGGGCAACAACGTCCGCTACCTGTGCAACGACGCGCAGCATACGTTCACTTTCGCATCGCCCACAGCCAGCCTCACCAAGGCCGGAGCAAAGGCGACCTACAACCTGCGGTTGGTCAAGAATGTGCGGGTAAGGATTGACGGACAATGACCGTCAGACGGCAATTCCTTCCAGACGCAGCAGCGCAATCTTGTTGTGAAGTCCGCCGCTATAGCCCGTCAGATTGCCATTGGCCCCAATCACACGATGACACGGCACGATAATGCAAACCGGATTCCAGCCGACTGCACCGCCAACGGCCTGCGCCGACATCCGTCCTTGGCCACGATGCCCGGCTATCTGTTGGGCAATCTCGCCGTAGGTCATCAATTGTCCAAATGGAATGCGCTCCATGATTCCGAAAACCTCGCGACGGAACGGCGTCAGTCCATCCAACCGGTAGGCCGGCGTGAAATCAGGTTGTCGGCCGCTGAAATAGACGTCGAGCCAGTGCGACGCCGCATGAAATACAGGCAGGTCTTTTCCCTCTTTTTGGCCGATAAACCTGCTCTCGTCACGTGAGCCACAGAAGCACAGGCCTGTCAAAACCTCGCCGTCGCTTGCCATCAGCAAATCATCGAAGCCGGACGGCGTGGCGTAATGTCGTGTGTAGAGCATATATCTGAATTCTTCATTCGGTTACGAATCGTAACCAGTTCACTTCAAGCATATTTACAAAGAATATAGGCATCCGGAAATCCATTTAAGAAGCCTTTAGAAATGTCGTATAGAAATCACCTTGCTTGCTTTTTATCAGTTAAAATCACGACACGACCTTTTTTATCGAACTTGAAATTCACGATACGGAACATTCTTGGATCTTCATCCGCAACTTCTTTCGCCACGATAACATCTGAGGATAATTCTTCAAATGAGATACAAAAATCATTATTTCTTTTGACAATTGTATGTGCGCAATCAGAATGCCCCTCTAAAAGGAAATAAGAATATAACTCCGAAACTGACGTAATTTTCTCATTTGACAGATTAACAAGGAATAATTCTCTATGTGCGTACAAACGATCATCTTTCAATTCATATTCCGGCGTTATCATAAGCAAAAAACTGTCGAAATTTTTCGACAATTTAACTTGGCCACAATAATTCAAAATATGATTTTTCACCCGGGCGCACACTGCTTCTTCTTTTGTTGAATAATGGTATCTTTCCCCATATATTTCTTTGAAATCTTCCCAATTATTAAGTAATCGGAAACCTGCAAATCGTAAGAAAACATCTTTTGGCACAGTGTCTTGTATCACAACATTCACCAAAGTTGTATCACCAATGGGAAGATTGACATAAGGCAATCTTTTTGCATGCTTTTCCAATAGATAAGAAATCAGTTTTTCATCCTTAAAAATCAAATTGTTATACCAAGAGAATGGTTCCTTGTTCAACAATTCAAACTGGACGACATCTTCCATTTCATCTATAAAATTCTCTTTCTCGGCCAAGGCACAAGAATCGACAACGACGTGCGATTTCATCACAGCGGCTGGATCTGAAGCGGGTTGTTGCTGTTTCTCTTTTTGTGCAGTACAATTTACCGCTGTAAAACAGATGGGGATTAAAGCGGCAACAATTAACAAAAAATTTTTCATAACATAGAGTTTTATCAATTGTACTTCTTTCAATCAGAAATAAGTTAACTATAGGCATCCGGAAATCCATCCAGATGCCTATAGTTTCGTTTTTCATCAATAGAACAGCCAGTCCATCGTGTTGGCGTTGCCGGCCAGACCGACGTTACGTGGCTTGATCTCATCTTCGGTGAAGCCCAGCACGAGACAGAAGCCCTTGGGCAGCAGCAGCGAGTGGTGGCCGGGCTGGAAATGGTAGGCATGGACATTGGCCAATGGCATTCCCTTCAGGTGGATGGCCGCCTCAAGCACCGGCTCTGCCTGACCGTATTCGTTGGCCGATGCATCGGTCTCCAGTTTCGGAGCCTGCGCATATTTGGCCTGATCGTCGCGGAAGTAGGCGATGAGAAGTTGCACGGGCCGCTCGGTCTCGAACTCGATGATGTTGGTCTCCTTGCGCAGCTTCTGTCCATCGAAGCAGAAGGCGACAAGTTCCTTCAGTTCATCGGCCAAATCCTCGACAACGGCTTCCGGACGGTCGGTCAACAGGTTGTTGCCCTTCTTGAGCCAGATCATGCGGTATTTGCCGATGAGTTTCACCTCGTGGGCAGGCTTGGCGGCCGGGATGGTGTCGGCCACGGAGGTTGAATCATTGGCCGCAACCCCGCTCGCCTTGTCGTGGAGCGTCTGCAGGTTGAGGTTGAAATGAGACACCTCGCTCTCGTAGTAGGGCAGCATCTCGCGCCAATGGAGGTTCTTGCCATCATCGCCGCCCACGGGGATGCGGCGTTGTGCGGTCTGCATCGAATTCGCGTAGAGGTAGCTGTCGTTGGTCAGGGCGACCAGCTTGCGCCACCATTCGAGCGACTGTTCGAGCAAAGGCTTGGCCTCGTCGAGATATTTCAGGTCGTGGCTCCACTGGTAGTCGAGCACCTTGCGGCAGGCCTGCACCTTGAGCTGGAACGCGTAGGCGAAGGCGCGGTAGCAGTACATGTCGTTGCGCAGACGCATGAATTCCATGCGCTGTTTCTTGCCGATTTTGCGCAGGTTGACGGCGTCGATGGCAGCCACAGCGCGGTCGCCGTGAGCGACACATTGGTCAACGATGTCCAATGGAAGTTCGCCGACGTGCGGCTCGTGCTTCCACTCCTTTTCGGCCCATTCGATGAGTTTTTCGCCCTCGGGACCGCAGCTCTCGTAGAAGCCCGGCCAGATGGTGTATTTGTAGGGGTTGACCAACTGCGAACAGAGCATTCCCAGAAGGAGCGTCTGGCGGTTGCCCTCGGTGATGCCGAAGCGGCGCAGCAGCTTGGGCGCAATCTCGCCGCTTTCGTCGAGTGCGGTGCGGATCTGGGTGGCATTGGCCAATGTCGTTTCATAGCGTGCGGCCAACTGACCGTCCCAGTAGGCATCTTCGGCCACGCTGTCGCGGTTCTGATGCCAGGCGTATCGGCCCCAGGCCTTGTACCACATCCAGTCGCGGTCAATCTGCTTCAGTCTGCCACCGTTGGGCAGCTTGTCGGCCGTGTAGGGATAGTCCCAATAGGATGCCTGCGGATAGAGATGCAGGGCATTGGCCCCGTGGACGCTGTGCATGGCTCCCACCGTGCGGCGGATGAAGAGCGGCGACGACCATCGCCACGGCTCGAGGTTGGCCAGGATGTGGACGTTCTCGATGTGGGTGCTGCCCAACGCCGACAGTCCGCGATGGATTTCTGCCCACGGGCCGCGCGGCTGGTAGGTCGTGAGGCTCTCGCCGTTGTATTTGTGCATCGTGTAGAGGTTGCTGTAGAGCGGCAGTGCGGCATCCATCACCATCTTGCAGTCGGTGTCGTGCGCGCGGAGCAGCAGCGGCGGTTCGTAGCCGATGTATTTCGAATCCTTTGCGGCCAATGAATCAAGTCCGTCCTTCAGACCCGGGATGATGGTGTTGCACATCCAGTTCACATCGTCGTCGTACGTATCCATCGCCTCGCCCAGACAGACGAGCAGGCCGACGTTGGGATATTTCTCGACAAAGGCGGCGATGGACTTGCGCGTGTAGTCGCTCAACAGCGGGTCTATCGGCCGATGGCGATCCTGCGTCTTGATGCCGTAATGGTCGGCAAAGGGCTTGGACACGATGATATTGTAGAACATCTGGATGACGAAGATGCCGCGCTTGTCGGCCTCCTCGGTCAGGAAGGCGTAGATTTCCTCGTTCTTGGCGAATGTGGCCGAATCGACCTCGACGGCAAACGGATAGTCCTCCAACCGCACCAGCGATGCGAACGGATGGCCGTTCCACAGATAGAGCGAATTCATGCGGTTTTCGACCAGCATGTCGAGGTATTCGATCCACTGCTCCTTGTCGTAGAACCACGGGAACAGCTCGGGCGTAAGCGGATATTCATAGACCTGTCGGCCTTCAAGCAGGTAGGGTTTCTGTTGGCCGATGCAGCTGCCGCGCAACACCATCTCGGGCGCATCGACAATCGCATTGGTCATCGTCCAACAAGGCTCGGCATCGCCCTCAAAATCGCGTAGTGAACGGTCGATGAACTCCTCGACGCCATAGATGACGCCTGTGCCATCGTTGCCCGTGATGACGAAATCGTTTCCGTTACGCTCGATGCGGAAGCCCTCTTTCGGCTCACGGCTCTCCTCCTGCAAAATGATTTTCCACTCGCCCACAGGAACCGGCGCATCGGCCAATGCCTGCTGCAACTTCTGTTCGGCAAACGCCATGCGTTTGCTGGGCTGCTGCGGGGTGACGACCTCGACGTGGCCACGCTCATTGCCGCAGCTCACCAACGTCAACAACACAAATGAGATGAACAACAATTTTTTCATGAGATAAAATGGGATTTTGAATTATTAGAAGACCCTAACCCCAACCCTTCCCCATTATGTAGGGGAAGGGAGTGGTTTGCATCATTATAACTTGACATTGGCCATAATATTTTTTCGGCCAATGGATTTATTCCGTTTTCCTAAAGGGGCCCAAAGAGATTTTTTTCAAGAATTGGTTTTGACCTCCGTTCCAAATCACTCCCCTCCCTTGTGGAGGGGTCGGGGGGTGGGGCCGATGGGGCGTTTACCTCGACACGGCGCACCCCTTGCAATGGTTCAGCTGACCACGGAAACGCTTCTCGACCAAGTGCTTCAGGCGGTCGCGTAGCGGTTCGAGGCGGATACCGTCAATCACATCGCCCATAAAGGCGAACATCAGCAGAAGGCGGGCCTCCTCTTCGGGAATACCGCGCGTGCGCATATAGAACAGCGCCTGCTGGTCAAGTTGGCCGACGGTTGCGCCATGCGAACATTTCACGTCGTCGGCATAGATTTCGAGCTCCGGACGTGCCACCATGCGCGCTTCAGGCGTGAGGCAGAGGTTGCGGTCGGTCTGATGCGCATCGGTCTTGTCGCTGCCCTGACGCACGAGGATTCGACCCAGGAAAGAACCCTTGGCGCGGTCGTCGAGCACGTATTTGAACAATTCGTTCGACGAGCAGTTCGGCGCCTTGTGGTCGATGAAGGTGATGTTGTCCAACTGCTGGTCGGCATCGAGCGTGGCCATTCCGTAGAGCTGCAACTGCGCATCGGGCTCAACCAGTTCGACGTGGACGCGGTTGCGTGTCTGTCCGACGGTGAGCGAATATTGGCCGATGGCGACGTTCGACGCGCCCTGCTGACGCACGTAGAGCTGTCCAAGTCGCGTAGCGAGGTCGTGATGCTCCTCCAGACTGTAGAAATCGAGTGTTGCGCCACGGCCCACGAAGACCTCGGTGGTCTGCAGGCTGAGCAGGTGAGCCTCTTCGTTCAGGCGCGATGCGTGGTCGCACACCAGCAGGCTTGCCTTGGCACCATCTTCGACGATGACGAGCAGGCGCTGCACGGCCATGAAATCCTCGACGGCACGCAACAGGTTGATAAGCTGCACCGGACGCTCCATTTGCACTCCGGCTGCGACGTAGAGCACGAATCCGTCCTGACACAACATCGTGTTGAGTGCGCTTTCGCCCAACGAACAGGCTTCATACTGCTTCGAACGCACATCGCCCGTGTCGGTGCGACGACCGGCCAACTGGTTGTAATATCGGCCAATGACATCCGGCCGCTGACGTGCAAATTCGCGTAGTGAACCGACGTAGCAGCCATCGGGCACCGCCGCTACGCGATTTTCGTCGCGCAACGAGACGTATTGCTCGTTCACGAGGAAGTGCATGTTGGTGCTCATTTCGGGCACGGCGCAGGTGAAGATGTCGTCGCGCTCGGTCGGCACTTCATAGCGCGCCAGGTTGAGCGAATAGTCCTTGGCCAACACTTCGGCCGGATCGACGTGCGACGCATCCTTGCCGCGCTGCAGACCCACATTGGCCAACACCTCGGCAGCCCTGTCGCGATGCGCGTTGAGCGCAGGTGCAGAATGTTCGTCAATCAGGGCACGTTGGCCGTGAAACAAATCTATATATTGAGTTTCTGGAGACATTTATTTGAAGGGTATTTAAGGGGAGTAAAAGAGGAGAAAAAAGGGAGTGAAAGGGACGATTGCTGCATCGGCCATGATAAAAATGCTTTATGGCCAATGGTTCAAACCACTCTCCTCCCCTCGGGGAGGTCGGGAAGGGGTCATCCTCATTCTCCCAGCTCCTGCTTGATCCAGTCGAAGCCCTCGGCAAAGATGCGGTCGCCCAGTTCCGGACCGCCGTTCTTGACGATGCGGCCTTTATAGACGATGTGGACGAACTGCGGCTGGACGTATTCGAGCAGCTTTTGGTAGTGCGTAATGACGATGGAACTGCGCTCGGCCGACTTCAATCGGTTCACGCCGTCGCTCACAATGCGCAGCGCATCGACATCGAGGCCGGAGTCGGTCTCGTCGAGGATGGAAAGCGTCGGCTCAAGCATTGCCATCTGGAAAATCTCGTTGCGCTTCTTCTCGCCGCCTGAAAAGCCTTCGTTCACCGAGCGGTTGGCCAACTTGTTGTCGAGCTGGACGACGGCACGCTTCTCGCGCATCAGCTTGAGGAATTCTGTGGCCGACAGCGCTGCCTCGCCGCGATATTCGCGCTGCGCATTGACCGCCGAACGCATGAAGTTGACCATCGACACGCCCGGAATCTCGACCGGATACTGGAACGAGAGGAAGATGCCCTCCCACGCGCGCTGTTCGGGCTTCATGGCCAGGAGGTCCTTGCCCTTGTAGATGATTTCGCCCTCGGTCACCTCATACTGCGGATTGCCCGTCAGAATGGCCGACAGGGTCGATTTGCCCGCGCCATTGGGACCCATCACGGCGTGGACCTCACCGGGGTTGATGGTCAGGTCGATGCCGCGCAATATCTCTTTGCCCGCTACCGATGCGTGCAGGTTACGAATTTCAAGTAAACTCATATATTTATAAAAAATTACAAAATTACGAATTACAAATTACAGCATTGGCCGACAAAATGTTGAAAAACATTGGCCAATGTTTCTAACCTCACTCCCTTCCCATTACGGGTGAGGGCTGGGGAGAGGGTCTGTTAGAACTGCTCCAAATATGCGATGCGTTTCTTCACATCGGGATGCGTGCTGAACAGACTGCTGAAAGCCGACTCAAACAGGTTCTCCTTCAACTCGTCGGGGCGGCAGATGAAAAGCTGTGCCACGTCCGAGCGACCCACATCGTCCAGACCCGGATTGCGCGAAATCTTCCGCAGCGCCGAGGCCAACGCCAACGGGTCGCCGCACAGTTCCGCGCCACCGGCATCGGCCATATACTCACGCTTGCGGCTGATGGCAAAGCGGGTGAGCATGGCAAAGAAATAGGCGATGGCGGCCAACACCATCACAAGCAGCATGACGACAACCGCGCCGCCGCCGTTCTTGTCATTGCGGCGCGACGAACGAGGCGCGTAGAGGAACGAACGGAAAGCAATCTGCGCAATCATCGAAAAGATGCCGACAAAGACGATGCTCACAATCAGCAGACGGGTGTCGCGGTTGCGGATGTGGGTCAGTTCATGGCCGATGACTCCCGCCAACTCCCTGTCGTTGAGCGTATTGAGCAGGCCGCGCGTCACCGTCACGGCATAGGTCGATTCGCTGATGCCCGATGCGTAGGCGTTCAACTGGTCGTCATCGACGATATAGACCTTGGGCATGTTCATTCCGCCCGCAATGCAGAGGTTCTCGACGATGTTATAGACGCGCATATTCTCACGACGTTCCAGCGGACGTGACTGTGTGGCATTGCGGATGACCGAATCGTTGATGAAATAGGCGATCAGGAACCACACGGCCACGATGCCGAGCACCATCGGCAGGCAGTCCAGCGTCAACGCATTGGCCGCAACCAAATCGAATGTGTCCGTATTCGGGTCGTGCGAAAGGATGACCCAGAACAGCCATACCATGGCCACCACAAGCAGCGGAAAACAGCACAGCAGCAACATCGAACGGATGTTGTTGCGCACCTGCTGGGTATGTATGCCGACGTATTGCATTGTTTATTTAGGTTGCGAGGTTATGAGGTTGTGAGGTTTTAAGGTGAATATACAACTTGAGGCCACAAATATTACATTTCGTAATGTACCTTATAACCTCAAAACCTCAAAACCTTATAACCTCAGACATCAGAATTTCACCTCGGGAGCACGTTCCACATTGGCACGCTCTGCGGCCGAGACCTCAAACATCGGCTCCTTCTGGAAACCGAACATTCCGGCCAGGATGTTGCTCGGGAAGGTCTGGACGGCATTGTTCAACTCCTTGGTCGTCGAATTGAAGAAGCGGCGGCTTGCGGCCAACTTGTTTTCGATGTCGGCCAATTCGGTCATCAGATGCTGGAAATTCTGGTTGGCCTTCAGGTCGGGATAAGCCTCGACCGAGACGCGCAGGCCCGACAATGCAGCCGAGAGTTGGTTGTCGGCCGCAATCTTCTGGTTGATGTCGGTGGCCGAGACGGCAGCCGAACGCGCCCGCGTGATGTTCTCAAGCAGCTCCTTTTCGTGGGCGGCATAGCCCTTCACCGAACTGACCAGGTTGGGCACGAGGTCGTAACGCTGCTTGAGCTGCACGTCGATGTTCGAAAACGCATTCTCGCGGTTGTTGCGCAACTTCACCAGATTGTTGTAGATGCCGATGACGAAAAACACGCACACAACGACTATTCCGATTGTAATGATTCCGATGCTCATAAGTTTATGTTTTTTTGTCGATTTACTATATTTTACCACAGAAATTCACGGGAATAAATGAACCACGAAAGGCACGAAAACGCACGTAATTCTTTTTATGGCCGATGTTTCAAACCTCACTCCCTCCCTCGGGAGGGCTGGGGAGGGGTCACCCCACCGAATTCTCGATGCTCAGGCTCAACAGTTTCTGTGCCTCGACCGCAAATTCCATAGGCAGTTTCGAGACGACCTCCTTGGCATAGCCACCCACGATGAGGCCGACAGCATCCTCCTCCTTGATGCCACGTTGCTGGCAATAGAAGAGCTGTTCCTCGTTGATTTTTGACGTAGTGGCCTCATGTTCGACGATGGCCGAGGGGTTCTGGATGTCCATGATGGGGAACGTGTGTGCACCACAGGTATCGCTCAGCAGCAGCGAGTCGCATTGCGTGTAGTTGCGAACGCCATCGGCCCCAGGCATCACCTTGACCAGACCGCGATAGGAGTTCTGGCTGTGTCCGGCCGAGATGCCCTTCGAGATGATGCGGCTATGACTGTTGCGGCCAATATGAATCATCTTCGTGCCGGTGTCGGCCTCCTGATAATTGTTGGTCACGGCCACGCTGTAGAATTCGCCCGACGAGTTGTCGCCCTTCAAGACGCACGACGGATATTTCCATGTGATGGCCGAACCTGTCTCGACCTGGGTCCACGAGATTTTCGAGAAGTCGCCGGCACACAACGCACGCTTGGTCACGAGGTTATAGACACCTCCCTTGCCGTTCTTGTCTCCCGGATACCAGTTCTGCACCGTCGAATATTTCACCTCGGCGCGGTCGTGTACGTAGATTTCGACCACAGCAGCATGTAGCTGGTTCTCGTCGCGCATCGGCGCCGTACAGCCCTCCAGATAGGAGACGTAGGCATCTTCATCGGCAATGATCAAGGTGCGCTCGAACTGACCCGTGCCGCTTGAGTTGATGCGGAAGTAGGAGGCCAATTCCATCGGACAGCGCACGCCCTTGGGGATATAGACGAACGAACCGTCGCTGAACACGGCCGAGTTGAGTGCCGAATAGTAGTTGTCGCGTGTGGGCACGACTTTGCCCAGGTATTTGCGCACCAGGTCGGGATATTCGCGCACAGCCTCGCCGAACGAACAGAAGATGATGCCCAACTCGGCCAACTTGTCGCGGTAGGTCGTGGTCTGCGACTCGGAATCGACGATGGCATCGACCGCCATGCCCGAGGTTTCGGCCGATGAAGCATTGCCCAACAGCATGTCGCGCTCGTGCAACGGAATGCCCAGCTTGTCGAACGTCTTCAGGATTTCGGGATCGACCTCCTTGTTCTCCGTCTTCTTCTTCGGAGCCGCGTAGAACGAAATTTTGTCGTAATCGACCTCTTCGACCTTGACGTGACCCCACGCGGGCCGTGGCTGCTCCTTCCACCAGCGAAAGGCATCCAACCGGAATTGCAGCATCCAGTCGGGTTCGCCCTTCTTGGCCGAGATGAGCCGCACGACCTCCTCGTTCAGGCCGGTCGGGATGACCTCCGTCTCGACATCGGTCGTAAAACCATATTTGTAGTCACCCGAAGTGAGGTCTTTGAGCACCTCCTCGGAGTTATTCAGTTCAGCCATAAATATATTTGATAATTACCTGTCGGACAATTCCTTTTTTTATTCTAACCACGAAAGAACACGAAATCCATTTTTGCCAATGCAGCAAACGTCTCTTTCACACCCTGAGACGCGCCACGGCACGTCTCTACATTCCCTTTTACTCCCCTTCGCAGCCTTTTTCAATTGAATTCCAACGTCAGCTGCGGGTCACTTTCCGGCAGCAGGCGGAACGACATCCGATGATATTTCGACGGCCCGTATTGAGCAATGGCGGCGCGATGGTCTTTGGTCGGATAGCCCTTGTTGACCCTCCAGTTGTAGGCCGGAAACTCACCGTCAATCTGCATCATGTAGTCGTCGCGGTAGGTCTTGGCCAATACCGATGCCGCTGCGATGGACATCATCTTGCCGTCGCCCTTGACGATGGTCGTGTGCGGCAGGTCCTCGAACTTGTAGAACCTGTTGCCGTCAATGAGCAGTGCCTCGGGACGCACCTTCAGGGCGCGGATGGCGCGGTGCATGGCCTCGATGCTGCATCGCAGGATGTTGGCCTGGTCAATCTCCCTGTTGTCGCACACGCCAACAGCCCAAGCCACGGCCTCACGCTCGATGATGGGGCGCAATTCGTAGCGTTGCCGCTCGGTCAGCTGCTTCGAGTCGTTCAGGAGGTCATTCTTGAAGTCGGGCGGCAGAATCACCGCTGCAGCATAGACCGGACCCGCCAGACAACCTCGTCCGGCCTCATCGCATCCGGCCTCGATGACACCTTCGTTCAGATAGGGCAACAACATTAAATTAAAAACTAAAAATTAAAAGTTGATATAACAACTACGCGGATTTTGGAGCGGATGCAGCTCGCGACTTTCCAACTCCCTCCCTCGGGAGGGCTGGGGAGGGGTCGTTCGGGCCGGGGAGAGGGTCTGCTATTTCTTGAATACCTCCAATGCCGGATTCAGGATATGTTCCGACACCCAAGGCATAATCACCTCGACCACATGATGCAGCACCGGGATGATGTGGCTCTGCTTCATCGGCTCGGCGAACTTCAAGCCCTCAACGTGCGCGGCGGCAAATTCGAGGGCCGAGATGACCAACGCCGCGATGAGCGCATACTTCAACATGCCGAACAGGCCACCGGCCAAGCGGTTGACCCATCCCATGCTGAGCGACGAGAAGACCTTGCCCAACAGCCACGCTACACGATTCATGACGAACATCATGAGCAGGAAGGTCGCAACCCAAAGCACGACCGATGCCACAAGTTCGTCGGTAATCACATCGCCCAACCACGGCCTCGCATAGGGCGAAACCAGATTGGCGACAATGGCGGCTACAAGCAAGCCGACTGTACCGACAAACTCCTTGAAGAAGCCGCGGTACAGTCCGACTGAAATGCCGATGGCCATAAAGCCGAGAATCAACAGGTCGAAGATGTTCACAGTTTAGCCTTGACTTCAACCTCGGTGAACGCCTCGATGAGGTCGCCCTCCTGAATATTGTCGTAGTTGACGAGCGACAGACCGCACTCGAAGTTGGTGCCGACCTCCTTCACATCGTCCTTGAAACGCTTCAAGCCAGCCAGCTCGCCGGTGAAGATGACAATGCCGTCGCGGATGACACGAGCCTTGTCCGTGCGGTGGATCTTGCCCTCCTTGACCAAGCAACCGGCCACAGCACCGACCTTCGAAATCTTGAAGACGGAACGTACCTCGGCCGTACCGGAGATTTCCTCCTTGACGACAGGCTTGAGCATACCCTCCATAGCCTCCTTGACCTCCTCGATGGCATCGTAGATGATTGAGTAGGTGCGGATATCGACGCCGTCCTGATCAGCCACCTTGCGGGCACCCGACGACGGACGCACGTTGAAGCCGATGATGATGGCTTTTGAGGCTGCGGCCAATACGACATCGCTCTCCGAAATCTGGCCGACGGCCTTGTGGATGACGTTGATCTGGATATTCTCGGTGCTGAGCTTGATGAGCGAGTCGGTCAATGCCTCGACCGAACCGTCCACGTCGCCCTTGACGATGAGGTTCAGCTCCTGGAAGTCGCCCAACTTCAGGCGGCGGCCGATTTCGTCGAGCGTAAGGGTCTTCTGCGTACGCAGAGCCTGTTCACGCTGCAAGCGGTCGCGCTTCTGTGCGATTTCGCGGGCCTCCTGTTCGGTTGGCAGCACACGCAGCTGGTCGCCGGCCGATGGCGATCCGTTCAAGCCCAACACCTGTACTGGCGTGGCTGGACCTGCCTCTTCGACCTTCTGGCCGCGTTCGTTGAAGAGCGCCTTGCATCGGCCATAATACTTGCCGCACAAGAGCACGTCGCCCACGTGGAGCGTACCGTTCTGCACGAGCACGGTGGCCGTGTAGCCGCGTCCCTTATCGAGCGTCGATTCGATGACCGAGCCGCTTGCCTCGCGATTCGGATTGGCCTTCAAGTCGAGCAAATCGGCCTCAAGCAACACCTTTTCGAGCAGCAGATCAACGTTCAGACCTTCGCGGGCCGAGATGTCCTGATCCTGATATTTGCCGCCCCAGCTCTCGACCAGATAGTTCATGGCCGACAACTGTTCGCGCACCTTCATCGGGTTGGCGGTCGGCTTGTCTATCTTGTTGATTGCAAAGACGATAGGCACGCCTGCTGCGGCAGCGTGGTTGATGGCCTCCTTGGTCTGAGGCATGACGCCGTCGTCGGCCGCAACGATGATGATTGCGATGTCGGTCATCTTGGCACCACGGGCACGCATGGCGGTGAATGCCTCGTGACCTGGCGTATCGAGGAAGGTGACGCGACGTCCATCGGCCATCTTCACCGAATAGGCACCGATGTGCTGCGTGATGCCGCCTGCCTCGCCTGCGATGACGTTGGTGTTGCGGATGTAGTCGAGCAGCTTGGTCTTACCGTGATCGACGTGACCCATGACAGTGATGACCGGCGGACGGGTCACGAGCTGGTCTTCGGTATCGGCCTCCTGGGCCAATTCCTCTTCGACCTCCTCGCTGACGTATTCGGTCTGGAAACCGAACTCCTCGGCCCCGAGGTTGATGGTCTCGGCATCGAGTCGCTGGTTGATGGATACCATCAGGCCCAATGTCATGCAGGTCGAGATGACCTTCACGACGGGGACGTTCATCATGGTGGCGAGGTCATTGGCCGTAACGAACTCGGTGAGCTTCAATATCTTGCTCTGAGCTGCTTCGGCCTCTTCAGCCTCGGCGGCACGTTCGGCAGCGGCATTGCGCTTGTCCTTGCGGTACTTGACGTCCTTCTTGTCACGCTTGTTCGAGAGGCGGGCCAATGTATCCTTGACGGAACGCTGGATATCCTCTTCGGTCAGTTCGACCTTCTGGTTCTTGCTACCCTTCTTGCCGTTGCGCTGACGCAGTTCGTCGCGGTTCTGACGGCGCTCGTCGCCACGGCTCTTCTTGTCGCGGCCACCGCCTCCATTGGCATTACCCTTCTTGATCTCCTCGTTGATATCGACCTTCTGGGCGCCATGCTGGTGACGGCTGCCACGGGCCTCTTCGCGGTGGGCCTGCTGGGCGGCGTTCTTCTGCTCGCGCTCCTTCTTGCGCTCCTCCTTCGACTTCTTCTTCGGGCGGGTCGACTGGTTCAGCGAACTGAGGTCGATATGGCCAACGACGTTGACCTGCGGGACGTTGGGAATCTCGGGGTGGAAGACCTCGCCGTTGCGAGCCTCATCGGGCAGGGGATCGTTGTTGATGCGGTCACGGCTGCGCTCGCCCATCGCGGTCTGATTGGGCTTCTTGGGAGCTGGCTGTTGCGGGGCCTCGGCCTTGGGAGCTTCGGGCTGAGGTTTTGCGGGTTTCGGGACATTGGTCACAACCGGCTTCGGCTTTTCCACTGGTTTGGGTTCGACGGCGGCAGGGGCGGCTGGCTTGGGCTGCTCAACGGGCTTCGGCTCGGCCTTGGGGGCTTCAGGCTTTTTCGGGTTGAGGTCAATCTGGCCGACCACCTTCAGCGTCTGGTTGGAGATGGCCTCTTCGCTCGGAGTGTGTGCCTTTTCGGGAGCCGAAACGGACTTCGTCTCCTCCTTTATCTTCTCGCGGGTCTGCTGGCGGCTCTGGCGTTCACGCTCGGACTCTTCCTTGACGGACTTGTCCTTGTTGAACTCCTTCCGCAGCATCTCGTATTGCTCATCGGTGACATTGGCCATTGGTCCATCAACGGTCACGCCGGCCTTCTTCTCGAGGAATTCGATCAGCGTCTGTACACCGACATTGAAGTCTTTGGCTATCTTGTTTAATCTCATTCTTTTCCGTTTTAATTATTCATATTCCTTGGCCAAGATGCTGCGCACCTCTTCGACGGTCTCGTCCTCCAGATCGGCCTGTTCGGCCACCATCTTCGGATCGGCATCGAGCACGGCGCGTGCAGTTGCGAGGCCAATGCCCTTCAAGGCATCAATAATCCACTTGTCGATGGCGTCGCTGAAGTCATCGAGGAAGATGTCGTCGCTGCCGCCCTCACGATATACGTCGATGGCATAGCCCGTCAACAGGGAAGCCAGCTTGATGTTCGCACCATTTTTGCCAATGGCCATGCTGACCTCTTCCGACTGCATGTAGACCTCGGCCGTCTTGCTCTCCTCATGGACAATGATGTTCGAGATAGAGGCTGGAGCGAGAGCACGCTGGATGAAGAGCTGCGGATTGGAGGTGTAGGGGATGATGTCGAGGTTCTCGCCGCGCAGCTCACGTACGATGCTGTGGATACGGCCACCCTTGGCACCGACACATGCGCCTACTGGATCGATGCGGTCGTCGCTGGTCTCGACGGCAATCTTGGCACGCTCGCCAGGGATGCGCACAATCTTGACGATGCGGACGATACCCTCCATCACCTCGGGAATCTCGCGCTCCATGAGGCGCTGCAAGAAGATTGGGGCCGTACGGCTCAGGATGATCTTCGGGTTGTTGTTCGTGTTATCGACGCGGAGCACGACGGCGCGCACCTGGTCGTTCTTGTGGAAGTTGTCCGATGGAATCTGCTCCTGACGTGGCAGGGAGAGTTCGTTGCCGTCCTCATCGACCATAAGCATCTCGCGCTTCCAGATCTGATAGACCTCGGCAGTCGTGATGCGGCCGATGAGATCCTTGTACTTGTTGTAGAGGATATCCTTCTGCAGTTCGAGGATTTTTGCGGCCAATGTCTGACGCAGGTTCAGGATGGCGCGGCGGCCGAAGTTCTCGAAGTGTACCTGCTCGGTGAAGTCCTCTCCCACCTCGATGTCATCGACGGTCTTGCGGGCCTCGGTGAGCGTGACCTGAAGGTTCTCGTTCTCCAATGCGTCATCGGCCACAACGGTGCGGTTCTTCCAGATTTCGAAGTCGCCCTTGTCGGGGTTGATGATGATGTCGAAGTTCTCGTCGGTCTCAAACATCTTTGCCAATACCGAACGGAACGTGTCCTCGAGTACGCTGATCATAGTGGAGCGGTCAATGTTCTTCAGCTCCTTGAATTCCTGGAAGGTATCTACCATTGAGATTACTTCCTCTTTTTGTCTTGCCATTGCTTGATTTTATGATATTAATATTATTATTTCCTGATTAATTAAAAGTTGTAGTAGATGCGGTTGACATCCTTGTGGGAGAGGTGCTCATGGTGCTCGACCTCCTGCTTCTTCTTGCTGCGCTTGCCCGTAGCGGGGTCGATGACATGCTCGAGAGTCGTCCAGGTGAGGTCGAAACCTTCGTCATCGGTGGCACCGAGTATGCCGCGAAGTTTGCGACCGTCGCGCAGCATCACCTCCATTGTTTCGCCTTCGAACTTGGCATATTGGCGAAGTGTGCGGAGTGGGGCTGTGAGACCTGCCGAACCGACTTCGAGCTCGAAGTCCTCCTTGTCGCGGTCGAGATGTTCATTGATATACTGGTTGAGTGCTGTGCACTCGTCGAGGGTGATTACTTCGTCGTTGTCGAGGGTAATAACGATTTGGTTGTCGCGGCTTACTGTAACGTCGATGAGGTAACTCTCGCTTTCACTGGCCAAAAGGAACTGATTGACCAGATCGATGATTTCCTGTTTTTGAATCATGTGGATGTGTTGTTATAATAGAGAAGAGGGAACCGATTTTCGGTCCTCTCTTCTTCGTTTCGCGGTGCAAAGATACCTATTATATTTTAAACACGCAAGAAAAAAGTGAAAAAATTTTAATTTTTTACTGATTTTGTGGGGATTCCGTTATTGGAGATTGCAAAATAGGGGCAGCCAAACATGGCTGCTACTGGGACACGAAGGGTAGCCAAGCTTGGCTACTGCTGAAACAAGATGACGGAGAGAGAAGGGAGGGGAGATGGGGTAGTTTGGGGCGAATTACTCAC